>DATBAZ010000449.1:0-10067 GCA_036271255.1 Alphaproteobacteria bacterium | reverse complement strand
CACCTGGTCGAAGGTCATCAGCATCGCGGCCACGGTGACGACCACGATCAGGATCATGCCCACACGCTGCAGGATGCGCATCTGCGTGGTGTGCTTGCGCGCGAGCAGATTGTCCTCGACGTCGAGCTGGTAGTGCCGCAGGTACAAGGTCGACCAGATGCCGATCGCGATCCCGGACAGCCAGCCTAACAGCGCGATGAAGGCGACCAGCAGCAGATGCTGCACCAGGTTGTTCTGGTTGGACGTCAGCGGCGCCACCCCGGCTGCGACCGACAGGGCGAAGACCAGGAACGCGAGCCGCGCCGGCCGCCTGCCGCGCTGAACCAGCGAGCGCCAGAACAGGTCCCGGTGTTCCACTACCCGGGTCAGCACCCGGAAGATCACCCGATGCACCAGCACCGCCGCCAGCAGCGCCGCGGCGAAAACAATCAGGCTCACCGCCCAATCGGGCATCCAGCCCAGCCGCTCGATGGCGGCGCGGGCGCTGGTATCGAACTCTGCCAGCACGGCGGGGTCTCCCTCGGAGGTTGGCTAAAGGGGGAATAACAACCGGGATCGCGAATGGGTTCGCTGCAATGCGAAATGGAGGTCGGCATAAGGAACGAAGAACCGCCGCGGCGGTTTCGCGTCCAGCGGTTGAATATATCCCCCGCCGGGATATATGATGAACTATATTAAAATTGTTACGGATCGGCGACCGGCGCCGGCCTGCGAGGAAAATTCCGATGACCGTGATTACGGACGTGGTCTCCTATATCGGATTTCTGATGGTCGTCATCGGCCTGCATGAGGCCGGCCATTACCTCGTCGCCAGGCGCTTCGGCCTCGTCGCCGATGTTTTCTCCCTCGGCTTCGGCAAGATCCTGTTCGCGCGGAAAGACAAATCCGGCACCTCCTGGCAGATCCGCGCCCTGCCGGCCGGCGGTTTCGTGAAGCTGGACGAGACGCGCCTAGCCGCCCTGCCGCCGTCGCAGCGCATGGCGATCTACGCCGCCGGCCCGGCCGTCAACATGGCGCTGGGCCTGGCCCTGGTCACGATCGTCGGCATCCGGATGGGCACGCCGGCACTGAAAGCGTTCGAGATTTCCTGCCAGTTCGTGCCGCAGATCGTGGCGACGCTGCTCGGGGCCGTCACCCACATCTTTTCCGGTGACCTGTCGACCCTCACCGGGCCGGTCGGCTCCGCCATGGCCTCGGGCGACGCGGTCCGGCTCCACGGTGTCATGCTGTTCATGGCTCTCTTTTCATGGTCCGTCGGCGTCCTGAACCTGCTCCCCGTGCCCCTGCTCGACGGCGGCCAGATCGTGATGGCTGGCCTGGAGATGATCGCCGGCAAGCCGAGCGACAACACGATGAAATACGCATCCTGGGCCGGAAGGTCGTTCATCGGCTTCCTGATCGTCGCCGGCTTCGCCGCCGATTTCGTCAGGCTGGTAGGGTAGGCTCTCCCAATGCGTCATTCCCGCGAAGGCGGGAATCCAGAAGTTGAACCGCCAAGGCGCAAAGGCGCCAAGGAAGACGCCAAGATAGAACCGAAAACCGGATTCCTTGGCGCCTGCTTGGCGTCCTTGGCGTTGAATTCTTGTGCATGTCGGCTCTGGATTCCCGCCTTCGCGGGAATGACAGTGATGGGAACAGCGACCGCCGTTGTCTCTTAGCCTGATCTCTGCTTACGTCCCCGGCGTGCAGCGCGAGACCCCCATACAGCACGAGACCTACGACATCGTCATCGTCGGCGCCGGCACCGCCGGGTGCCTGCTGGCCAATCGGCTGAGCCGCGATCCTAATCGCCGGGTGCTGCTGCTGGAGGCGGGCAAGCGGGACACCTATCCCTGGATCCATATCCCTGTCGGCTATCTCTACTGCATCGGCAATCCCCGCACCGACTGGCTGTTCCAGACCGAGGCCGAGCCGGCCTTGAGCGGCCGCACCATCCGCTATCCCAGGGGCAAGGGGCTGGGCGGCTGCTCATCCATCAACGGCATGATCTATATGCGCGGCCAGGCCCGCGACTATGACGGCTGGGCCGCGCTGACCGGGGAGGATGCATGGTCCTGGAGCAACATGCTGCCGGCCTTCAAGGCGCACGAGGACCATTACCGCCTGGACGGCGGCGCCGATCCGGTGACGGGCAACGAGCATTTCTCGGATTTCCACGGCAATGGCGGCGAATGGCGGATCGAGAAGCAGCGCCTGCGCTGGGACATACTGGATGCGTTCGCTGAGGCTGCCGGTGAGGCCGGCTTTCCCCGCATCGACGATTTCAACACCGGCGACAATGAGGGTGTCAGCTATTTCGAGGTGAACCAGAAATCCGGCTGGCGCTGGAACGCCGCCCGCGCCTTCCTGCGCCCCGCCCGCCGCCGCCGCAACCTCACGGTGTGGACCGAGGCCCAAGCCGAGCGCCTTACCTTCGCCCGCACCGATGCCGGCCGCCCGCGTTGCACCGGCCTGATCGTCCGTCGAGGCCGCAAACAGATGACGGTGGCGGCGCGCCACGAGGTGATCCTCTCGGCCGGCGCCGTCGGCTCGCCCCACCTCCTGCTGCTGTCCGGCATCGGCCCGGCGGAGCAGCTCAAGGCCCACGGCATAGAGCCGGTGCACGACCTGCCCGGCGTCGGCCGGAACCTGCAGGACCATCTGCAGGTCCGCACCGTCTTCAAGGTCGAAGGCGCGCCGACGCTGAACGCGCTCTCCGCCACGCTACGCGGCAAGGCCGCGATCGGCCTGGAATATGCGCTGAAACGCTCTGGCCCGTTGAGCATGGCCCCCAGCCAGCTCGGCGCCTTCACCCGCTCCGACCCCGCGCGCCCGCACGCCAACCTGGAATACCACGTCCAACCCCTGAGCCTCGACGCCTTCGGCGACCCCCTCCACGCCTTCCCGGCCTTCACCGCCAGCGTCTGCAACCTGAACCCGACCAGCCGTGGTTCTGTGACGCTCCGTTCCGGCAGGTGGGACGACCCACCCCGCATCGCTCCGAACTACCTCTCGACTGACGAAGATCTTGCAGTAGCGGTCGCCAGCATCCGCCAGGCCCGCACCATCGCCGCTCAGCCGGCGCTGGCAAAGTACCGCCCGGTGGAATGGCGCCCGGGCACGGATTTCCAGACCGACGCCGAGCTGGCCGAACTGGCCGGCCAGATCGCCACGACCATCTTCCACCCGGTCGGCACGACGCGGATGGGGCGGGGGGATGACGGGATGGCCGTGGTCGATCCGCGGTTGCGAGTACGGGGCGTGGACGGGCTGCGGGTGGTGGATGCGGGGATCATGCCGACGATCACCAGCGGGAACACGAACGCGCCGACCTTGGCGATTGCGGAGAAGGCGGCGGGGTGGGTCATCGGCGATAAGCAGGGCGCTTGACGGCCGGAGCACCTGCTCCAGCCGGGCATAACGGGCGTTAGTGCGCCTTCTTCCGCCTGCGAGCCAAAGCCGTGCCGGCAAGGCCGGCGGCGAGGAGGAAGAAGGACGCCGGCTCCGGCGTGTTGACCGTGAAATTATCCACCGCGCCGCTGAACGTCGCGCTTCCCGGAATGGCCCCGGTGATTTCGTAGGTGACGTTGCCGTTGCCGTTGCCGGTGTAGTTGAAGCTTGCGTCTGAAAACGTCTCCGAGCCGTTCCACGCCCCTGGTTGGTATAGGAAAGTGTCGATCACGGTATTGGAGGAGTCGATCACCAGGATATTCAAGGCATCGCTGCTCGTGGTGGCCTGATTCTCGATCGCATAGACTGCGGCGGCGGCATCGAAGGACACGGTATAGAGCTTCCCGGCGGCGTTGGCGGCAACGCCGTTCTGCAAGGTGATCGAATTGACGCTGGCGGCATCCGGACCGTCCCAGATCATGACCGCCCAGTTTCCCGAGCCGACCTGAACCCCGTGTACGGCGTTACCACCGGCAGCCGTCCAACCCGGGAGCGTGCCGTCATAGGCGACCGGAAGCCCGGTGTCCGCCTGATTGGTGTTCTGGTTGCCGGCGTAGTCGTTGAAGTTGTCACTGAAGATCGGGTCCGCCTGCGCCCCACCCATCGCGAGCAGAACAGCAAAAGCCGCCGTCGCCATAATACTGATATTCTTAGTGGAAATCATAATTCCCCTCACTCGGTAATTATATTAGTTTGAAGCAAATATCGTGCCGTATCGAAAAGCTGTTATAATTCAAAGGCGCATAATGTTCGTGGTCATAGGCTTGTAAAGAATGCTGACGGTCGTCGAATATTACCTCTTCAAGTATGTTATACCGTATCGATCAATATTTTCTTTAGGGGGCGAAACCGCTGAGCCGCTTACTCCCTTGCAGGCAGGGCGGTGGTTCTTCATCCAAAAATAATTTCCCAGACCATTGCGGGAATAAAACACACGCAAGCGGCGTATTGCACCCACAGGACCGGAAGTCTGTGAGACGGACAGGGAATGAGGGTGAAGTGATCCGATGAAATGGAGGTTCTATCTCCATGTTCGTTGGCCTGCGCGCGCTCGTCCCGATCTCGATCTTCATGGGTCTTCCGGACTTTATATCCAATTTTATTTGGAATGGATCGATGAGGGAAAGTCTATAGGTGCCGATGCTGTCGGCGCTACCGCGAAACTACCTTGAAAAACAGGCCCCAAGCGGGCCGTCACATGAGTGCATGAAATGCTGAACAGGTTTGAAGGTACTGCCGGCCGTGGGCCTCGGGTTGAGGCGATTGCCAGGCAGCGTATCGCGTACAGGAATTTGGCGCTGGCGGAGGAGATCGCCGACGTGATCGAGCTCGAGGCGGTTCCGGCCGGGGCGGCGCTGATCGAGCAGGCCGATACGGATGCCGACTTCTTCCTGATTTTCGAGGGCGAATTCAATATCCTGGTCGATGGCGCCGTGGTGGCCAGGCGCGGCGCCGGCGAGCATGTGGGCGAGATCGCGGCCATCCAGCCGCAGCTGAAGCGCACGGCAACCGTCGTCGCCAAGTCCGATGCCGTCGTCGGCAGGCTGACCGAAGCGGTTTTCACCGATGTCGGCGACCGCCACCCCACCGTCTACAAAGCGATCGCCCAGCAGCTCGCCGGGCGGCTGATGCAGCAGAACCGGGCGGCTGGGTCCTGATCCTCTAAATCGTCATGCCCGGGCTTGACCCGGGCATCCACGCGTTTTCATTCGCACCTATGCCGATCATTTGCGCTGGCGGTACCCCGTGGATGCCCGGGTCGAGCCCGGGCATGACGACATAAGGTGAGGTTGGGCCCTCAAACCGCCACCCTGATCTCCCGATAGCCCCGGGTCAGCGGCAGGGCGCTGGGTTCGATGTCAGGTACCTCGTCGATCAGCCTTGCATTGGGAAACCGCTCGAAGAACCGCTGGATCGAAATCTGCGCTTCCAGGCGGGCCATGGCGGCGCCGATGCAGGAATGGATGCCGGAGGCGAAGGCGATCGAGGCGCCCTGGTCGCGGCCGATATCCAGCCGGTCGGGGTCGGTGAAGCGGGCGGGGTCGCGGTTGGCGCCGCTGATCAGGCCGGCCACCAGCTCGCCCGGGCCGATCGCGGTGTCGCCGAAAACGATCTCGGTCGTCGTCAGCCGCGGGATCGACATCTGCACCGGCGGGTCATAGCGCAGCAGCTCCTCGGCCGCGCGCGGCAGCAGGCCGGGGTCGGCCTTCAGCCGCGCCTGTTCGGCGGGGTGGCGCAGCAATTCATAGATGGCTGACGCGATGTGGTTGCGGGTGTTGTGGAAGGCCGCGCCGATCAAGGTGCTGACGGTGCCCTTCAGCTCCTCGGTGTCGAGATTGCCGGCCCGATGTTCGCGCACCAGGGTGCTGACCAGATCGTCGCCCGTGCCGTCCTTACCTGCCACCAGGCGCTCGGCATAGTCGCCGAAAGCGCTCGCCGCGGCGTCGGCCTTGGCCTGCATTTGCGGGGTGCATTCGGGATGCACGCCCTCGACCAGCCCCTCGGCCCAGTCGCGGCACTGCACCTGGTCGGCCTCGCCCACGCCGCCCAGCAGGTGGCAGACCACGGCGACCGGAATGTCATTGGCGAAATCGAACACCAGATCGCCGCCGCCCCGGGCCGCCATCCGGTCCAGCAGACGGTCCACCAGGTCCCGGCAATACCCCGCCAGCCCAGCCATCACACGCGGGGTGAAATAGGGCGCCGCCACCTTGCGGATGCGGGTGTGGTCGGGCGGATCGATGAAGGGCAGCATGCGCTTGAACAGCTCCAGCGACGGGCTGTCGGCAAAGCGCGGATCCTGCCCGCGCCGCACGGTGTCGAAGCCGATGCGCAAGGTCGGCCCGCGATAGACCTGCTCCACCGACGCCGCGTCGCTGACCAGCCAGAATCCCCGGTCCGTCCGATGCACCGGCGCGATCTCCCTGAGGCGCGAGGCCACCGGATACGGGTCGCGGACGAAAGGCGCGTCGAGCAGCATGGCGACGAGCGCATCCGGATCGTCAGGCAGGGCGGCGGCGAGTTGGCTCATCGGCGGTTCTTCCCCTTGGTTGCGGGCAGTGTAGAGCAACGCCGCTTTTTATTAAGCCGTCTTATCGATGTTATAAGATACGACTGTATCCACGAGGTGATAAATTGATTTGTGTTGCCGAATCTGACGGTTGAATTAGTCACAAAAATAAGATTAAAATATACGCAAATTTTTATAATATGACGGCGGGCGAACCGCGGTGTGCAGGCCAACGGTTTTAAGGGAGAATTTCGGTATGGTTTCGGGTCGTATCCTTGCAGCTTTCGCTATCGTAATCGGTTTTGCGCATCCGGCATCCGCCGCCTGTGATCTTGAGGCGGTGATGACGGACATCGGCAAGAAAATCCCCGATGGTGAGCAGCCGGACGAGACCTGGTTCAACCTCTATAGCCAGCAATTCAAGGCGGTGATGCAGGCGGCGAACTCCGGCGACATGCAAACCGCCTGCGAAAAGGCCGAGGATCTCGACGACTGGGTCGATCGCAATCCTCCGCCCCGCTGAGGCGCACCGCTAGGGCGTCTGGGGCCGCTGGCGATATCGAACACCAGCCGCCGCCCTGGGCCGCCAGCCGGTCGAGCAGGCTGTCGACCAGATCCCGGCAATATTGGGCCAGCCCGGCCATGACTCCGCCAACCCCTCGCTTGTGAAGCGGGCGAGGGGCTTAAGCGTTGCCTCGCCCTCGACCGAATTCGCGTGCCAAAGCTTTGCCGATGCTGATATCACCCTGCTTGGTCATCGCATGGACGTGGTTGCAATGCTCGAAAGCTTCGAAGGTGAAAAAGGCCGCGCGCGCCGGGTCGAGGCGATTGCGCGGCAGCTTCTCGTGGCCGGAAACCAGGCGCTGGCGGAGGAGATCGCCGCCGCGGTCGAGCTCAGGGCGGTTCCGGCCGGCGCCACCCTGATCGCGCAGGCGGACGGGGACGCCGACCTTTTCCTCATTCTCGAGGGCGAGTTCCAGGTCCTGGTCGACGGGGCGGTGGTGGCCAAGCGTGGCGCCGGCGAACATGTGGGGGAGATCGCGGCGATCCAGCCCGCACTGCTGCGGACCGCAACCGTCGTCGCCAGATCGGACGCGGTTGTCGGCAAGCTGACGGAGGCGGCTTTGGCCGATCTCGGCGACCGCTATCCCAGTGTCTACAAGGCGATAGCGCAGCAGCTCGCCGGGCGGCTGATGCAGCGGAACAAGCCGGCCGGCTGAAGGCCCAGCGCAAGCGAGTAGAAGATTTTACCGTAGAGGGCGCTGAATTTTCGCAGAGGTCGCGGCGGCATGAGGTCTGTTCTCTGCGCCCTCCGCGGTGGGATTGGGCCGCCATCAGAACCTCATGGGGCCCATAATCCGGCCCCTTCCTCACCGCATCAGATTCAGCTTTACGCCGCCCGAACCAGGGTCAAACTGCGCTCAAGCGTGCAGGGGAGGGGACATGTCCGTTTCAATACCGGCCTTCGCATCGGGCAGGAAACAGCTGCTGATCGACGGCAAGTTCCAGGACTCCGTCTCAGGCAAGGCGTTCGAGACGCGCAATCCCGCAACCGGGGAACTGCTCGCCACCGTTGCCGAGGGCGATGCCGCCGATATCGACCTGGCCGTCGCCGCCGCCCGCCGCGCGTTCGAGGGGCCGTGGAGCAAGGCCAGGCCCTACGACCGCCAGCGCATCCTGCTGCGCTTCGCCGACCTGGTGGAACACAACATCGAGGAGCTGCTGACCCTCGACACGCTGGATATGGGCGCGGTGCTGGCCATGTCGCTCGGTGGGCGCGGGCGCATCCCCAGCATGATCCGCTATTACGCCGGCATGGCCCAGGCGCTGACCGGCGACACCATCCCCAATTCCGCCGCGGCCGAGATCTTCACCTATACGACGCGTGAGCCGGTGGGCGTGGTCGGCGCGATCATCCCGTGGAACGGGCCGATCGGCATGGCGATCTGGAAGTTGGGGCCGGTGATCGCTACCGGCTGCACCGCCGTGTTCAAGCCGGCGGAGGACACGCCGCTGACCGCGCTGCGTCTTGGCGAGCTGCTGCTGGAGGCCGGGCTACCCGAGGGTGTGGTCAATATCGTGCCCGGCTATGGCGGGACCGCCGGCGCCGCGCTGGCCGCGCATATGGATGTCGACAAGATCACCTTCACCGGTTCGCATCTCACCGGCCAGAAGATCGTCCAGGCCTCGGCCGGAAATCTTAAACGAGTTTCGCTTGAGCTGGGCGGCAAGTCGCCCGACATCGTCTTCGCCGACGCCGATCTCGATATGGCGGTGCCGGGGGCGGCGATGGCGGCCTTCGCCAATTGCGGCCAGATCTGCACGGCCGGGACCCGCCTGTTCGTCGAGCGCAAGATTTTCGACGAGTTCACGCGTAGGGTCGCGGAGTTCGGCAACAACCTCAAGATCGGCAACGGCCTGGACCCCGACACCAAGATCGGGCCGCTCGTCTCCCAGCGGCAGCTCGAGCGCGTCACCGGCTATATGGAGATCGGCAGGCAGGAGGGCGCGCGGGTGCTGTCGGGCGGCCACCGCGTCACCGACGGCGATCTGGCCAAAGGCTATTTCGTCAAGCCGACCGTGTTCACCGACGTCCATAACGACATGCGGATCGCGCGGGAGGAGATTTTCGGGCCTGTGATCTCGGCGATCCCGTTCGACGATATCGACGAGGTGATCCGCGGCGCCAACGCCACCCAGTTCGGGCTGGGCAGCGGCGTGTGGACCCGCGATGTCGGCAAGGCCCACCGCATGGCCAAGGCGATCCGCGCCGGCGTGGTGTGGGTCAATTGCTACAATGTCTCCGACCCGGCGGTACCGTTCGGCGGCTATAAGATGAGCGGCTATGGCCGGGAGTCCGGACGGCAGCAGTTCGACGATTATCTGAACGAGAAATCGGTCTGGATACGGACTGCCTAGGGCACGAAACAGGGAAGATCTTCGCTTAGACCCTACTTTCCGATCAGCGCCCGGATGTCCGCCGGTTTGACCGATTGCACGGCCTGCTTCAGATCCTCGATATCGCCGCCGCCGCCCTCGGCATCGACGACGAAGCGGTTGGCGACCAGCCAGCTATATTTGCCGTTCTTGGATTGGCGGTCCCATTCCTCGGTCGTCATGCGGCCGCCGACCTTGCCGACCTTCTGATAGCCGGTGGCGGTTTCCTTACTGCTTTCGACGCCGAAGGCGGACGCGATGGCGGCGAAACCGCCGGCAGCGCCCATATCCGTGATGCTGAGCGTGAAGTGCGCGCCGCCGTCTTTGGTGTATTCGGCCTGGGCGTTCGACCCGCCGATCCCCGCCACCGCGCCGGAATTGGCGGTAACGTCGCCGCGCGCATAGCCGGCGACCGACGCCGGGAGCAGGCCTTTCAGCTGATCGGTAGAGACTGGAACCACCGCGGGTGCGGTGGAGCCGTCCGCTTTGCCGTTGGCGCTGTCGGCGATCTGCTTGCTGGCCGCCTCCATCTGCTTGCCGGCGTCTTTCAGCTTGTCCAGGTCGATGGTGGCGTCGCCGATCTTGAGCGTTCCCGATGAGCCGTCGCTGTCGCTTGAACTCGTCGTGACGTGGCCCATGCCCATGCCGCCCATGCCCATCGCGCCTAGGCCCAGGACGCCGACAATGGCGC
>DATBAZ010000448.1:0-2170 GCA_036271255.1 Alphaproteobacteria bacterium | reverse complement strand
GAAGTCGGATCGCCCGAGCTGCTCCTGCCAGTATTGATAGCTCTCGAGCTGGTAGACCATCACGGCGCGGTATTCGCCGCCGTGACCCGCCAGATCCGCCTGCCCGTCGCCGTCGATATTGAGACGCCGGACCGCGACCCTGCCCTCGACCGGCTGTTTCCAGATTGCCGTTCGCACCGTCCGGCCCTGCCATTCGACCTCGCGCGGCAAGCCTACCTTTACTGAGTGGACCTTGCTCAAATTCAAGCCTCCCGCACGCCATGGCCGGCTGAGACGTCGGTATCGCATTTCGGCGGATCGCAGAGGCTATCCGATGGTATCGGCGGCGCTATCCGATAGTATCAAGCCCACGAAAAGCGCCCTACTCCGAGCGCTGCATCGCCGGCTTCTTGGCATCGCTGAGATTGTGCGCGGTGTTGATTAGCGCGATGTGGGTCAGGGCCTGCGGGAAATTGCCGGTCTGGCGGCTGTTGGCGGAGTCATACTCCTCCGCCAACAGGCCGAGGTCATTGGCCACCTTAACCACCCGGTCGAACAGCTCCTGTGCCTTGTCGATCTCGCCCGTGAGCACATAGGCGTCGGCCAGCCAGAAGGTGCAGGCCAGGAACGCGCCCTCGATCGGCTGCTTCCGGTCGGCGGGCTCACGAGGATCGTGCCGCATCACGAAGCCGCCGCGCATCATGTATTTCTCGATCGCCGCGAGCGTGCCGCGCACCCGCGGGTCGTCGCCGGGCAGGAAGCCCACCGACGGCAGCATCAGGATGCTGGCGTCGAGCAGTTGCGAGCCGTAGGATTCGACAAAACTGTTGAGCTTGCGGTCAAAGCCTTTTTCGCAGACATCGCGATGGATGGGGTCGCGCAGGCTTTTCCACTCGTCGAGCGGCGCCTTGAAGCCAAATTTTTCCGCGCTCTTGATGGCTCGGTCGAACGCCACCCAGGTCATCACCTTCGACGAGACATAGTGCTTGCCGTCGCCGCGCCGCTCCCAGATACCGCTGTCCGGCCGATCCCAGATTTCGGCAAGATGCTCCAGCACCTTGCATTCGATGTCCCAGGTGATCTCATCGAATTTGGCGTCCGGCAGCCGCGCCTTGCGGGCCACCCGCGCCTGGTGAAAGGCGTCCATCAGTTCGCCATAGACGTCGAGCTGGAGCTGGGCATGCGCGGCATTGCCGACCCGAACCGGCTGTGCGCCCTCATAGCCGGGCAGCCAGTCCGCTTCCCATTCCAGCAGGCGTCGCTGGCCGCGGATCCCGTACATGATCTGCATGTGGGCCGGTGCACCCGCGACCGCGCGCAACAGCCAGCCGTGCCAGGCTGAAGCCTCCTCTGTATAGCCCGAGTTGATCAGCGCCAGCAGCGTGAAGGTGGCATCGCGCAGCCAGCAGAAACGATAGTCCCAGTTCTTGGCGCCGCCGAGGATTTCCGGCAGCGAGGTGGTGGGGGCGGCGACAATTCCGCCGGTCGGCCCATAGGTCAGTGCCTTCAGCGTGATCAGCGAGCGCATCACAAGGTCGCGGGCTTCACCTTTGTAGGTGCAGCGGCTGCTCCACTCCGTCCAGAAGTCTTCGGTTTCCTTGAGCGCATGCTCGGGATCGATCGCCTTGGGCACATCGAGATGCGAGGGACCGTATGTCAGAACGAACGGCACAGTTTCGCCCTCGCCGACCTCGAAGTCCGCGACCGTGGTCATATCCTCGCCGCGGGTTTCGACCGGCGTCCGCAGCACCGTCATGTCGGGCCCGCAAATCGCCAGCAGCCCCTTGCCGTCCTCGGTTTTCTTGACCCAGGGAATGTCGGTGCCGAAGCCGAAACGTATCACCAGCTCCATCCGCAGTTTGACGCGGCCGCTGACGCCGCGCACCAGCCGGACGATGTCGGACGCCGTTCCGCGTGGCGGCATGAAATCGATCACGGCGACCGTGCCGCCGGCGGTTTCGAAACGGGTCTCCAGGATCAGCGAGTCGCCCCAATAGCGCCGCGAGGTTTTTGTCACCTTGTCCGCCGGCGCGATCAGCCAGCGGCCCTCTTTGGAAGTGCCGAGCAGCGCGGCAAAGCAAGCGTCGGAATCGAAAGCCGGCCAGCACAGCCAGTCGATCGAGCCATTGCGTCCGACCAGCGCCGCGGTCTCGCAGTCACCGATCAGTGCATAGTCTTCGATTTTCTGGGA
>DATBAZ010000447.1:0-6231 GCA_036271255.1 Alphaproteobacteria bacterium | reverse complement strand
TTCAAGGAGATCGCCGCCACCATCGCCCGTGGCCTCGACGTGCCCCTCGTCTCCGTATCGCCCGAGGAGGCGCAGGCGCATTTCGGCTGGTTCGCCATGTTCGCCGGCATGGACGTCCCGACCTCCAGCGCCCGCACGCGGGAATTGCTGGGCTGGCAGCCGACCGGGCCGACGCTGATCGCGGATATGGAGGCGGGGTATTTCAGCGGCGCCGCCGGGTCGAAGTTCGCAGGCTAGACGCCCTTACCGCGGGCCGGCCTTCGCCCCTCGGGGCGAACCGGCCCGAGGGCGCGATGCGCTGGGCCTTTCAGCCGGCCGCTGCATCGCGTGCGCGGCCGCCTGCCACTGGTCCAGCGCGCTTTTCTGGGTCGTTCCGGTGCGGACGAGCCAGCCGCCCGCGACTTCCGCCATGGCCACCCAGCTATTCTCCTCCTCCCCGACCACCGTCACCGAATAGAAGTGAGAACCAATCCGTATTCGGTGCTGCATGATCGCTGAAGTTCCCCCGGCCGCTCCGTGAAGGATCGAGGCTACTTAAAATTCGGTATATTGGCAGCAGAAACAGCAGCGACGGAACGCCTCAGTACCGTGTTCGGCGCGATCCCATTGCGGGCGCACCGAAATTCGGCAGCGGCCGGATGAATCGGCGAGGCGGGTTTTTACAAAGCGGGCAGCCCGACCATCTCCGTGCTGACCCGCCACAGCCGCTCGACCGCCTCCGGATCGTTGGCCTGCCCGCGCAGCTTGGCGGGCTTTTTGTTCTCCAGATAGCGGCCCGATATCGCGGCGGCGTCTGGCGCCGTCGCTGCGAACAATGGCTGTTCCGCGCCTTTTTCCGCGCTGATCTGCAGCGGGCGGAGCAGAACCCAGATCAGATTGGTGATCGCGCCCTTGTTGCCGAAATTGCTGGCGACGAAGCCGGGATGCACCGCCGACGCGGTAACGCCCGAGCCGTCCAGCCGGCGCGCCAGCCCTTGGGTGAACATGACATTGGCGAGCTTCGACTGGGGATAGGGCGTGCCGATCAGATGCCCTGTCCGGTTGACGTCGTCGAAATGGATCCGGCCGGCCCGCGCCGCGCCCGACGCCACATTGACGATCCGCGACGGCGCGCCCGCTTTCAGCGCCGGCAGCAGCAGGTTGGTGAGCAGGAACGGCGCCAGGTGGTTCACCTGCCACGTCATCTCGAACCCGTCCCCGGTCGTCTTGTGCCGCAGCATGATCAGCCCGGCATTGTTGACCAGCAGGTCCAGCGCGGAATGGTTCGCCGCGATCCGCTCCCCCATCGCCCGTACCTCAGCCAGCACGGCGAAATCGGCCTGCTCGGTCATGATCCTGGCGCCGGGCGCTTCGGCCTCGATCCACGTCTTGGCGGCGGCGAGCCGCGCGGCGTCCCGCCCGGTGACGATGACGGCATATCCCAGCCGCGCCAGGCCCAGCGCGGTATATTTCCCGACCCCGGCGGTCGCGCCGGTGACGACGGCCAGTTTCTCGTTTCGGGTAGGGGAGGGCATGAGGCGGTCCTGGGTTGTGAAGTCGTTGGCTGGGCTCGTCATTCGCACGGGTAATAGCACGCCGGCCGGCCGTCAGCCCTTTTTGTAGAGTTCCGTCACATTATAGGCGATCTCCTTCCGGCCGTGGTCCTTCAGGTAATGCGCGGTCAGATTCGGCCGCTCGGTGACAGGCTCGACGATCTCATAGAGCCGGAAATATTCCGTATCGGCGATCTGCCACCTGCCGTCCGTCTTCAGATAGCGCTCGGTATAGAGGGCCGAGCCGGTGGTGCGGTCGCCGCGCTTCAGGTCCATCGCGATGTCGGCCAGATACCAGCGGCCGGTGGCCTCGGTCTCCGACATGACGTCGATCTCGGGATGATGGCCGGTATGCAGCCCGACGAATTCCGAATGAAACGAGTTCGCCACCATCTCCAGGTAATCGTCGCGATTATGGAACTCGATCGAATAGCTGCCGCCGACGAATTTCGCGTGCAGGCCGGGATGCAGCACCTGCCGCAGCTCGTCGATATTGGCCGTGTCGTTGCAGCGGAAATAGACGTGCCTCACCCGTTCGATCGCCTCGATATCCTTCAGGACCTGCACATCCCGCTTCAGCTCCAAAAGCTCGGCCTCGGTCATTGTTTTATCCCCATGCTGGTTGTTGCCGGCCGAAACGCTCGTCGGGGGGCAGGTCTTCGGTTATAGTCTGAAATGAGGCGCTCAATGCCTGTTTCCTTTGCCTGGGCAGCGCGATCCCTATCGGCGGGATGCCAATTCAAGAACATATACAATATCCACAAAGGATCGGTGGAATATAAAGCACAACACATAGCGGTTGTATGATTACGTATCGAGACTCCGAAGGAATTCGGTATCCGGCACGTACATCATAGCGCGGCAATATATCAGCGGGATACTTATGGGCATTGGAAATCCCATAGCGGCATTAGCGAACGTCCGGTTTCAGCGCGCCGGGGCCGGATTTGCTATTGCCGTTTCCTGTGCCGGGCTTGCCGTCCCGCGACCGGCGCTTGCGCAAAATCTGGTTCAGGACCCCAACTTCTTCAACGGGCTGGCCGACTACCAGACCGTCGGCGATGTTCAGGCATTCGACCTGCCCTACGCGCCGCAGCCGCCCGGCGGTTACAGCGACAGCAATCCCAATGTGGCGGTTCTCTATGGCCCGGGCGGGGGCGGCGACGTCCCTGCGATGGTCACGCAATCCATCGCGACGGTGCCCAACGCCGTCTATCTCGTCACCTTCGCGATCAATTTCGATCCGGGCATCACCGATTCCCTGCTGGCCTCCTTCGGCACCGGCAGCTTTTCCCTGAACCCGACGGTCGAGCCCGACGGACTTGCCACCTATTCCTTCACGGGAAAGGCGACGGCAACGGCGACCGATCTGACATTCACCGCCGACAGCGGCGCCATGCTCGTGACGGAGCTGGACGTCGAGGCGGGACCGGCGCCGGTGACGGGCGGCGGCATCCTGTCCTTCGCCTGCCTCCTGGCCGGACTGGCCTTCCGCCAGATGCGGCGGTCTACTTGCTCTGCCCCGGTAAGGTAATCCCCATCTTCTCCGGCGAAACCGCATCGGCCTCCACGCCCGTGGTTTCCAGCAGGCGGCAGACGGTCATGTAGAGGCCGATCAGCATGATCAGGTCCAGCACCTGCCGGTCGCCGAGATGCTTGCGCACCGCCTCCAGCGACGCGTCCGAGGCGCGGACCTTGAGCGTGACCTCCTCGGTGAAATCGAGCACCGCCTGCTGAACCGGGGACAGCGTATCGGGATGCTGTCCGCCATGCTGGATCGCGGCGATATGGCCTTCGTCCAGCCCCACCTTGCGCGCGAACGTCTCATGCCCGTTCGTCTCATAGGCCGCATGCGACAGATACCCCACCCGCAGGATCGCCAGCTCGCGCAGGTCCGGCGGCAGCCCGCCCGGCGCGAAGAAAGCGGCGGCGTATTTGCCGTAAGCCTCGAACACCGCCGGCGAGGTGCCCGCCAGCATCCGCATGACATTGATCGGCGCCTTCTCGACCGCGGCGCGGACCTCCGGCGCCATCTCGTCCGGCTTGGCGTATGGGATGCGCGGCATGTTTCCTCCCCCTGATCTTGGGGGGAGTGTGGCCGGGGCGGCTGTCGGCGGCAAGCGCACAATCACCGGAATCCCTGGCGCGCCGCGCAGATTGCACTACATGATTGATACAAAGAGTTCGTCAGGAAACCTTACAATCGGCTGCCGCGGATCGCGGCGCTGCCGCTATCGTCTTGGAATTACTGTGCTGCCGGCGCTGGCCTGCCTTTTGCATCGATGGCCGCACGACGTAACTTCACCAGCTGGATTCGCGCCATGCTCGAAACCACCGCCGCGACACAAGGCGAAATCGACCACATCGAAGGCCCGGCCGGAACATCGACGCCGGCCCGCTCCGCGCGTGACGAGTTCGAGACGATCTGGCGCGTCGCCGGCCTCCCGCCTTATCATCTCAACCGCTATCCGGACGGGACCTACAAGGCCACTTATGCGACTAAGGCGTGGAACACCTATGCCGCGACCAGGGAGTGGCGTGCCGTGCTGGGTGCGGCGAAGCCGAGGGGATAGTCGGCGACGAGGCGTGCCGGGTAAAAAGCGATGGCAATCGTGCCTCGGTCGGATCAAGCTGCAGGCAAACTCGGCAAATAAGGGGGAATAAATGTCGAACGACGATCTGTCAGCCGTCTGGGAGGCGCATTGCCGCTATGAGTTCGAGACGCGCGATGTCGATGCGACGATGGCGACCATGGTTGCCGCCCCTTACGTCAATCACATCCCGACCATGACCGGCGGCGTGGGACAGGCTGAGCTCAAACGCTTCTACAAATATCACTTCATCGGCGAGAACCCGCCCGACACGGCGCTGCGCCCGGTCAGCCGCACGGTCGGCGCCGATCAGATCGTCGATGAGATGATCTTCAGCTTCACCTACGCGGGAGGTCGACTGGATGCTTCCGGGCGTCGCCCCGACGGGCAGACGCGTCGAGGTCCCGCTGGTCGCGATCGTGAGGTTCGTCGGCGGAAAGGTCGCCCATGAGCATATCTATTGGGATCAGGCGTCCGTCCTGGTCCAGGTCGGGCTGCTCGACCCGAAAGGCCTGCCGGTCGCCGGCGCCGAGACCGCGCGCAAGGTTCTCGATAACGGCCTGCCCAGCAATACGCTGATGGCGCGCTGGGCGGACGGCGCCGCGAAACCGGTCTGATCGGGGAACGGTAGGACGGACCGGGCGAACCCGCTCCAGCCTACTTCACGGTAAAGGGGACAGTTTTTTCGACCGCGCCGTCATAGGTCAGCTGCACCTGGTACGAGCCGACCGGCCAGCCGGCATCCGGCTTGCTGAGCGCGAAGGTAGCCTCGTCCTGCCCGTTATCGGCCGTCACCGTGGCGGCGTCGATCTTATAGTTCGGCGGGGCGACGTCGGTCTTGACCGCGATCCAGGCGCCCTCGATCTTCGCCCCGGGCTCGGCGCCCTTCAGCTCGACATGCAGGACGATCTTCGGCGTGTCGGCGGCAAATTGCTGCTGCACCTCGGTGCCGTCGTCGCCGACCACCAGCGCCGTGCGGCCGATATGATCGCCGGCGGCATGCGCGCCGATCGCCGAAGCAACTGCAAAAACCACTGCAAGCGGAAGTGTCGAACGCATTGAAAAATCTTTCTTGTCGGTGACGAAAGGCCAACATCTATAGAGCCGCTCAGCCGGCGGATAGCGTGGATTCTACCTAGTCGGCCACTTTCAAAATTGTGGTGCGGAATTGAATTCGCTGCGACACTGCCACCGGCGGCAGCGGACGGGGCGGGGCATCTTGCCATGATCTTCATCAGCCACTCATCCAAAGACCACGAGATCGCGATGAGCATCTGCCGCGATCTGGAAAGTCGCGGCTTCCACTGCTGGATCTCGTCCCGCGATATCCAGGGCGGCGACGGTTATCAGGATTCGATCGACCGGGCGATCCGCTCGGCCGCGGCGATGATCCTCGTCTTCTCCGCCAGGGCCAACCTGTCGCCGGAAATCAAGAAGGAGCTGGCGCTGGCCAGCACGCGCAACGTCACCGTCGTTCCCGTGCGCGCCGAGGATGCCATGCCCACCGGGGCGCTGGAATATGAGCTCATCACCCGGCAATGGATCGACCTGTTCGGCGACCGTCAGGAAGGCCTCGCGCGGCTGGCGCAGCGGCTGGGTGAGATCGCCGGCCAGGGCCAGGCGGCCGACGTCCCGCCGGCCGGTCCCGTCATGGCGAAGCCGCCGGCCACGCGGCGGCGGCTCATCGCCGGCATGGCCGCTCTCGGCCTGCTGGCCATCGCGGTCGTGGCGTTCCTGATCTTCGGCGGCCACGGCTCGGCGCCCGCACTGCGCGGCACCGCCACGGCGCTGTCCGACGGACAGGTCGACGCCATGCTGACCAGGCTCAATCTCTACGAGGCCGACCGCAACCCCTCCGGCGCCGGCATATCCCACCGATACCAGCCCCAGGTCATCGGTGACGCGGTGGTGGTCGTCGACCGCGCGACCGGTCTGATGTGGCAGAAAGGCCAGTCCGACGACGCCATGGGCCTGCAGGACGCCGACGCCTATATCGCGGCGCTGAACGCCCAGAAATACGGCGGCTTCACCGACTGGCGCCTGCCCACCCTGGAGGAGGCCATGTCGCTGGTCGAACCGAAGGCGACCGGCGAATTGCACATCTCGTC
>DATBAZ010000446.1:0-9654 GCA_036271255.1 Alphaproteobacteria bacterium | reverse complement strand
GGTCAGGAAATTGCTGATCGTGTTTACGGAATAGTCCGTGATAGCTCCCGGCAACGTGGAGAAGCTGACGGTGGAGAGCGTAAAGCCTCCGAGCGGCGGAGAGAAAACATTGGTGAACTGCCCGGTCCCACCGAAGAAGTTGACGCCTTGCCGGCCGTTGCTCGTGCCGAGCATCACAGTTCCGTTAATCGGATCGACCGTGGGATTATAATTCAGGTTCAAGGTCAGCGTGCCGGCCGGCACCGGTGTCGCTTGGGCCGCGCCACAGGCAAGGAGGAGGCCCGCACCGAAAATCGCGGTCATCTTCAGAAGCTTGAACATCCAATTAACTCCCTGCCACCTGGGCGGCGCGTTGGTATGTGTCTATCACAGCAAATCTCGTGCCAAATTTCAGAACCCTTATTTTTCAATATATTATGAGGCACGACCGAGCCATATTTATCCGGCATGTAAAAGAATCCGACGCTGAACGATAAAAATTTACCAACATTGTACGGGGCTTCATTTCAGCGTTTGCCGTGACGGAAGATTCTCTCGGCCCTATGTTACCGGAAGACCTCACTAACCGATATGGCCCCTACCCATGGGTGAGACGCACAGCGTAACCAACCAGCCGCCGCCCCTGGCGGACTATGACCTGTTCTCGACCGATCCCGCGCTGACCGGCGCGGTCGCGGCGGAGGGGGGCGGCTGGGCGGCGGACGGTCTCAAGGCCTTCGGCGCGCGGCTGGGTGAGGCTGGAACTCTGGCGCTGGGCGAACTCGCCAATCGCAATTCGCCGATCCTCCATACTTTCGACCGGTTCGGCCATCGCATCGATGAGGTCGAATTCCATCCGGCCTGGCATGAGCTCCTTACCCTGGCGGTCGGGCAGGGGCTGCACAGCGCGCCTTGGGCCGAGCCCAAGCCCGGCGCCCATGTGGCCCGTGCGGCCGGGGTCTATCTGATGTGCCAAGTCGAGGCCGGAGTGCAGTGCCCGGTCACCATGACCTACGGCGCGGTCCCGGCGCTGAAGCGCCAGCCCGAGATCGCGACGGAGTGGCTGCCGCGAATCTATTCCCGCGCCTACGACCGCCGCTTCTGCCCGGGGCCGGACAAGGCCGGCGCGCTGATCGGCATGGGCATGACCGAGAAGCAGGGCGGCAGCGACCTGCGCGCCAATCAGACACGGGCAGAGCCAGTCGCCGCCCGCGGCGCAGCCCAGCCTTATCGCCTGACCGGGCATAAATGGTTCCTCTCCGCCCCGATGTGCGATGCCTTCCTGGTGCTGGCTCAGGCGGAGGCCGGTCCGACCTGCTTTTTCCTGCCGCGCTGGACCCCGGACGGGGAACGCAACGCGATCCGCATCCAGCGGCTGAAGGACAAGCTCGGCAACCGCTCCAACGCTTCCAGCGAGGTCGAATTCGACAGCGCGCTCGGCTGGGCGGTCGGTGACGAGGGGCGCGGCATCCCGACGATCATCGAGATGGCGAACTATACGCGGCTGGACTGCGCGCTGGGCACCTCCGGCCTGATGCGCCAGGCGGTGGCCCAGGCGGCGCACCATGCGTCATACCGCACGGCCTTCCAGAAGAAGTTGATCGACCAGCCCTTGATGCGGAACGTCGTCGCCGATCTGGCGATCGAGGCCGAGGCGGCGATGCGGCTGGCGCTGCGCCTCGCCCGCGCCTACGACCGGCCCGACGACCCGTCGGAAGCCGCCTTCGCCCGGCTGGTGACGCCGGCGGCAAAGTATTGGATCTGCAAGCGCGGCCCGATGCTGGCGGCGGAGGCGATGGAGGTGCTGGGCGGCAACGGCTATGTCGAGGAAGGGCCAATGCCGCGCCTCTATCGCGAGATGCCGGTCAATTCGATCTGGGAGGGATCGGGCAATATCATGTGCCTGGACGTGCTCCGCGCCGCCGGCCGCTCGCCGGACAGCCTCGACGCGGCGATGGCCGAGCTCAAGTCCGCTGCCGGCGCCGACCATCGCTTCGACGCGTTCTGCACCCGCCTGGCCGACGATTTCGCCGGCCAGGCGCCGCACGAGGGCGAGGCCCGCCGGATCGTCGAGCGGCTGGTGCTGGCGCTGCAAGGCGCGCTGCTGCTGAAGCATGCCCAGCCCGCAGTGGCCGATGCCTTCTGCGACTCACGCCTCGGCGGCGACCATGGCGGCGCCTTCGGGACATTGCTGGCCAGCGTCGACGCCGACCGCATCGCGCGCGCCGCCGCCCCGCTGGGCGCATCGTGAGACTGCTGCTCGCCGCGCTGTTCCTGCTCTTCGCCGTCCCCGCCCAAGCTCAACAGGCGGATGCTTGCGCCTATCTGTCCAGCCTGATCCCGATCGAGGGCGGGCCGCTGTTCCTGCCGTCCTACCCGACCGCTGAGGAGGGGCCGTTGCGCGGCGTCGCCTTTCTTTACGACGACGCTGTGACGGCAATCGCGCTCATCGGCTGCGGCGAGGCGGGGAAGGCGCGGCGGATCGGCGACGCGATGCTGGCCGCCCTCGATCATGACCGCGCGTGGCATGACGGGCGGCTGCGCAATGCCTACGCGGCGGGTCCGGTCGACAATCCGGTCAAGCTCGGCGGCTGGTGGGACCAGGCGCAGGGCCGCTGGGTCGAGGACCGCTATCAGGTGTCGAGCGACACGGGCAACATGGCCTGGGCGATGCTGGCGCTGCTGACCTTGGACCGGGCGCTGCGCGATGCGCGCTACCGCGATGGCGCGATCAAGATCGCCGGCTGGGTCGCCGGCCTTGGCGATACCCGCGGCGCCGGCGGCTTCACCGGCGGTTTCTTGGGTTGGGAACCCTCGCCGGTGCCGGTCCGGTGGAAATCGACCGAGCACAATACCGACCTTGCCGGCGCCTTCGCCCTGTTGGCCAAGGCGACAGGTGACGAGGCATGGGCCGACCGCGCACGGCAGGCCGCTGCCTTCGTCGGCGCGATGTGGGATGACGGCTGCGCCTGCTTCGCCGTCGGCACCGGCGATGATGGGGTGACGCCGAACCCTGTGCTGGCGCTGGACGCGGAGCTGTGGCCGCTGCTGGCGATCCCGGCGATGGCATCCCATGCCGGCCCCGATCTCGACACCGTCGACAGCCGGCTCGCCATCGGCGACGGATACACCTACAGCGACGCCGGCAGCGCGGTGTGGACCGAGGGAACGGCTCAGGCGGCGCTGGTGTGGGCGCTGCTCGGGCACCCGGACAAGGCGGATCAGGCCGATCGTGCGGTCGAGGGACAGCGGGCACCGCGCGGGGGCTATTTCGCCACGCCGCAGCTTCGGTTGAAAACCGGATTTGCCGATTCCGCCAATCCCGGGATGCAGCGCTATTACTTCCACTTGCCCCATCTTGCCGCCGCGGCCTGGGTAGCGCTGGCCGAGAAGCATTTCAATCCCTTCACCGCCTCCGCGGTCCTTCCATGAACCCCGACGACGTTCGTCGAGCGGCGATTGACTCGCCGATTCTTCCCGGCTAGGCAAAGCGTTCCATGGCAAACTGGCGCGCATCTGGCAGGCTGAGCTTCACGGCGATCTTCCGCGCCGTCGCGGCTCTGGTGCTGATCGCCCAGCTCGGTATGGTGGCGCACCGGATCGAGCACTACCTGGCGCCCGAGCACATGGAGTGCGGCCAGGATCAGTGCGATGCCTTCGCGCCGACGCCGGGGCCGGATGCACCGGTTCCGTTCCTGCCGCCGCTCTTCTTCGTCGCCTTCTTCCTCAGCTTCTGGACGCTGCGCGACAGCGTCACCGAACAGCCGGGCATTCGCCTGGGCTTCAGGGCGCACGCCCCACCTGTCTGATTCCGGACCTCTGCCTCGCACATTCGAGACCGCCCGGGCGTTAAGCCCGGAATCTCCCTATGATCGGCATAAGCCTGGAGTCTTTTTCATGTCAGTACCCCTATTCCGCCTGTCGCTCGCGATGGGCCTCGGCGTCTATGCAGGCGCCGCCCTGGCGCAAACGGCGCCTCCCACCGACGTTCCCGCGGGCAACCAGCTTGAGGAAGTCGTCGTCACCGCCAAGCGCCTGGACGCGGCGCGCGACGCCATTTCACCCAGCCTCGGGGCCAGCGACTACGTCATCGACAGCAAGGCCATTCAGAATACGCCGCAGGGCGTCAATGCCAGCTTCAACCAGGTGCTGCTGCAGGCGCCGGGCGTAAGCCAGGACAGCTATGGCCAGCTCCATATCCGTAACGAACACGCCAATCTGCAGTACCGCATCAACGGCATCATCCTGCCTGAAGGCATCTCAGGTTTCGGTCAGGCGCTCGACCCGCGTTTTGCGGAGTCGATCGACCTGATGACCGGCACCCTGCCGGCGCAGTACGGCTATCGCACTGCCGGCATCGTCGATATCCAGACCAAGAGCGGCGCCTTCGATCAGGGTGGCGAGGTCAGCCTCTATGGCGGCAGCCACGGCGAATTCCAGCCGTCCTTCACCGCCAGCGGGTCGTCGGGCGCCTTCAATTATTATGTGTCGGGCAGCTATCTGGAGGACGATCTCGGTGTCGAGAACCCGACCGCCAGCCATAACCCGATCCATGACCACACGACCCAGTTCCACGGCTTCGCCTATCTGTCCTACATCCCGACCAGCGATGCCCGCGTGTCGGCGATGCTGGGTACCTCGATCGGTTTCTTCCAGATCCCCAACAACCCGAACCAGACGCCCAATTTCACCGACCGCGGCGTCTCGACCTTCAACTCGGCCGACCTCAACGAGAACCAGCGCGAGATCAATCATTACGCGATTGTCGCGCTGCAGATTTCGGGCGACAGGCTCGACTACCAGATCGCCCCCTTCACCCGCTATTCGGAGACCAAGTTCTCGCCCGATCCGGTGGGCGACCTGGTGTTCAACGGCTTCGCCGACCGTTCGCAGTTGTCCAGCTGGTCGTCCGGCATCCAGTCGGACGCCAGCTATAAGCTGACCGACAATCATACGTTGCGCTTCGGCACGTTCTTCTCGGTGGAACGGAGCATCTCGCAGGTGGCGTCGGACGTTTTCCCGATCGATCCGCTCGGCAATCAGGCGAGCGACATTCCGTTCCGCATCTCGGACCAGAGCAGCAAGACCGGTTATCTCTACGGCCTCTACCTTCAGGACGAATGGGCGCTCAACGATACGGTGACGCTCAATTTCGGCGGGCGGTTCGACATCGTGAACGCCTACACCAACGAGAATCAGATCAGCCCCCGGATCAACCTGGTATGGAAGCCGGACGAAGACACCACTGTCCATATCGGCTATTCCCGCGACTTCACGCCGCCGCCGCAGGAGCTTGTCGCCTCCCAGTCGGTCGACAGGTTCGTCGGCACGACCAAGCAACCGGAGGTGCTGCTGAACGGTCAGGTGAAGGCCGAGCGCGAGCATTATTTCGACGCCGGCTTCTTGCGCACGGTACTGCCCGGTCTCGATCTGGGGCTGGACACCTATTACAAGATCAAGCGCAACCTGCTGGATGAAGGGCAGTTCGGCGAGTCGCTGGTAGAGTCGCCGTTCAACTACGCCTTCGGCCGCGCCTATGGCGTCGAGGCGACCGCTTCATACCGTAACGGGCCGCTCAGCCTTTATGCCAACGTTGCCTATGGCGAGGAAAAGGGGAAGGACATCGTCTCCAGCCAATTCTTCTTTGCCGCGGACGAGCTGGCCTATATCCACAACCACGCGATCTACACCGACCACGACCAGCCTTGGACGATCTCGGGGGGCGGCTCGTTTACATTCAGCGACGCAATCGGCCAGATGCGCACCAGCTTCGACCTGATCTTCGGCAGCGGGTTGCGCGCCAGCCCCGACAACGCGGTTGAGCCGAATGGTGAAAAACTGCCCAGCTATACCCAGGTCAATATCGGCCTGGCACAGGATATCGAGACGAACGGCGCCTTCGCAGGCACCACGGTGCGCTTCGATATCGTCAACCTGTTCGATGAAAGCTACGAGATCCGCGACGGCACCGGCGTTGGCGTCGGTGCCCCGCAATTCGGCCCGCGTAGGGCTTTCTACGCCGGCGTCAGTAAAAGCTTTTAACTTCGTTCAAGCTGGAGTTAAGCTAACCATGCAAAGGAGACATCCATGAGAAATCGGTCCACCACCATGCCCGGCAAGATGGGGCACGTCGACACGGAGCATGTCGGCGGTCTGACCGAAACCCGCCGAAAGGTGTTCGAGCTGGTGATCAAGGCCGGCCAGCCGGTCGGGGCCTATCGCCTGCTGGAAGCGATGCAGGACAAGGGAACGCGGGTGATGCCGCCGACCGTCTATCGCGCGCTGAACTTCCTCCAGGGCAAGGGTCTCGTGCACCGCATCGAGTCGCTCAACGCCTTCGTCGCCTGCACCCAGCACGAGCATGAGCATGAGGGGCAGTTCCTGATCTGCTCCGACTGCGGCAAGACCGAGGAGCTGGCCGACGAGTCGGTCTCGCACCTGCTGCGCGACAAGGCGTCGGCGCACGGCTTCGTGCTCCAGCAGCAGACGATCGAGCTCAGGGGCCTGTGCAAGGACTGCGCGTCCGAATAATGGTGAAGGGGCCGGCATGATCGCCGGCTCCTGCCATTGCGGCGCGGTCCAGATCACGGTCGCCGAAGCGCCGGCAACCGTGTCTTCCTGTAACTGTTCGATCTGCCGGCGGCTCGGCACGCTTTGGGCCTATTACAGGCCTTCCGAGGTCACGCTGACCCATGTCCCGGGCGCAAGCGACGCCTATAGCTATGGCGAACGCGCCATCGCCTTTCGCCGCTGCGCTACCTGTGGCTGCGTCACCCACTGGGAAGCCATCGACGACCCGGCCTATGACCGCATGGGCGTAAATGCGCGGTTGCTCGACATCGATATCGACACGATCCCAGTCAAGAAGGTCGACGGCCGGTCGATGTAGGCCTACTTGGTCCGGTATTCCTGATATTCCGGCAGCCCATCGTCCATGTGCAGCCAGGAAATCCGTGTCGACACGAAAATGTGCATGTCGGGCGGGAACGCTTCGGGATCGTCGAACGAGGCGGTGTTGACGATGGCTTCATCGGGGAAGCGATCGCTGGCAAACACCATGTAGCTGCCGCAATGCGGGCAGAACTGCCGGCGCGACTGGGACGATGACTGGTAGGTTGCAGGCGGTTCGCCGATCCAGGCGAAGCTGTCGGCGGGGAAGGTTGTCCAGGCGACGACCGGTGCGCCGGAATTCTTCTGGCACATCCGGCAATGGCAATAGCCGCTCTCCATCGCCGGCGCGGTGACCCGGAACCGAACCCTGCCGCACAGGCATCCGCCTTCATGGTCTTTTGACACGCTGCCTCCTTTCCGCCGCCCAGGCGATCAGAATCACGGCGATCGCGGGGGCGTAGAATTGCCATTGGCTGGCGGCATCCCACTCGAGCGGCAGGAAGCCGCGATGCCAGTAGGGGCCGACGCTGCGTCCGTGCGCGGCATATTTGAGCGCGAACTCGTACTCCGTCTTCTCCCGAGACCAGGCATAACCGATGGCGGCCGCCGCGCCGAGCCACCAGGCTTGCCGCACCCGGGCGACCGTGAGGCCGAGCGCGATCAGCGCCTGCATGGCGGCGGCAATAAGGATATGGCCGGCCCAGGCATAGGGCGTGAAGAAGACGCCGATCTGCGCCAGCGAGCTCAGCGGCTGCTCGTCTATCGCGACAGCCCCTTCATCGCGACAACTCCGTCACCACCCGGTCGGCGTGATAGATCTTGGCCAGCGCCTCTTTCAGCGCGCCGCTGTTCACCGCCACCGCCCGGTTGACCGACCCGTCATAGCCGAAATCGCCGCCCAGCGACTGGATGTTGCCGTCGAAGATCAGGCCGACCACCTCGGCGTTCTTGTTGATCACCGGCGAGCCGGAATTGCCGCCGATGATATCGTTGGTGGTGCAGAAGTCGAACTTCTGCGTCGGGCTGATCTTGGATTTCGCCGCCAGCCAGCTTTCCGGCAGCTTGAACGGCGTGGCGCCGGTCGCCCGGTCGAAGGCGCCGGTCATCAGCGTGAAGGGCGCGACATGACCGCTTTTCTGGTCATAGCCCTTCACCGCGCCATAGGAGAGGCGCAGGGTGAAGGTCGCGTCGGGGTCGACTGCAGGGCCATAAATCTTGAAGCGCGCCTGGGCCAGCAGGCCGGAATTCTTCACCAGCGGTGCGTCGACATTCTCCTCGTAATCCTTGCGCACCGCGCGGGCCTCGGCATCGACCAGCTTGGCGAACAGGATCATCGGATCCTTCGACGCGTCGATCGCCGCGGCGCCGCCTTCCAGCAGCTTCTTGCGGACGTCCTTGTCCTTCAGCGTCGACTTATCGACCAGGTCGGCTGCCAGATCCGCGGGCGACTTGTTGCCGAGCACCATTTTGACGGTGGCATCGTCCGGCCCCAGCAGGCGTTGCAGCATGGTAAGCGAGAACCGCAGGGTCGTCTTTTCGAATTCCGGATAGACCGGGGCGGGGGACAGGATGCTGGCCCGCATCGCCGGGAAATTCGCGTCGGTATATTCGCTCAGCCGCTGCCCATCGGGCTTGCTCATTTCTTCGGCGTGCCGGACCAGCGCGCGCGCCATCCTGAACATCTGGGAATCGAAGCCGCGCCGGCCCTCCAGCAGCAGATAGCGGTCGCGGATCAGTCTCAGATGGTCGGTCGCCGCCTTGATATTGTCGAAGGCGCCGCCGAAATCGGCCTTCATTTGCGGATCGGCATCGATCTTGGCCTTCAGCACGGCCTCTTCATCATGCTTCGACTTGAGCAGTGCGGGATCGATCAGCGCCTCGAACTGGCCCTTGAAAGCCTTGTAGGAGTTCTGGACGCCGAAAAGCTTCGTGTCCGCTTCGCGGCGCTGTTCCGGTCCCTGATCGCTGAACTGCTCCAGGATGCCGCGCTGTTCGGCGTAATAAAGCAGGATGCTGGGCAGCGCGACGTCACGGGTGAATTCCAGCTGCGCGACCGTATCCTCGCGGCTGGTCCCGCCGGGATGGCCGGAGACGAAGGTCAGGTCGCCGTCCTTGGCGTCTTCCTTGGCGAAGGGCAGGTAGTTGGCGGTGGAATCGAGCGGCTTGCCGTTGTCGTAGATGCGCACGAAGCTGACATCCAGGTCATAGCGCGGGAACTCGAAATTGTCCGGGTCGCCGCCGAAGAAGGCGATGGCGAATTCCGGCGCGAAGACCAGGCGCAGATCCTGGTAGCGGCGGTATTTGTACAGGTTGTAGACGCCGCCATGATAAAGCTCGACGACATCGCATCGCAGATTGTCGTCTCCCCCGCTGCACTCCTTGGCGATGTCGGCATCGATTGCCTTCTGCGCGTCTGAGAACGCCTTGCCGTCCTTGCCCGCCAGGGCGGCCTTCACGCGATCGGTCACGTCGGTGATCTGGACCAACTGGTTGGCCTCCAGATCCGGGCACTTGACCTCGTCCTTTTCCTCCTTGGCGTAGAAGCCGGTCTGGACGAAGTCGCGTTCGGAGGTCGAAAGCTGCTCGATGCAGCTGTGGGCGCAGTGATGGTTGGTCATCACCAGCCCGCTCTTCGACACCAGGCTGGCCGAACAGCCTTGCGCCAGCCGGATCGACGACAGGCGCACATGGTCCAGCCACTTCTGGTCCGGCGAGAAGCCGTAGGCCTGGCTGACCTTGGCCGAGGGGAAGTTATTGAAGGTCCACATGCCTTCGTCCGCCCGG
>DATBAZ010000445.1:0-2970 GCA_036271255.1 Alphaproteobacteria bacterium | reverse complement strand
CGGAAGAGTGAGCAGCCCTCAGGGCGCAATGACCTTGCGATCCGGCCGTTGATAGTCGGTCAACGTTTTCAACCCGATCAGGATCAGCCAGGGCGCAATGGTGCCGTAGCTTCTCGCCAACATCGCGCCGATGATGGTTGCCACCTGCAGCATCACGATGCGGCCGAGCGTGCCGCCGATCGCAGGTCCCACGCCGTCGCCATGCTGGTTCGCGACGTCAGGGATTTGACGCCGCGCCAAAAAGGCGCGTTTCGGGCTTTGATAGAAGCCGACCGCGCCCGCAAGCCAGGTGAACAGCAACGGTTTCCAGGCCCCGGACGCAACGATGAATTTGTCGACGAAACTGACCGCGCTGTGAACACCGGCGGCGCTGGTGCCTGCGAACACCGCCCACAGGATCAACAGATGCGCGGCCATGCTGATCACGACAAAGGGCACGAACATCAGCAGCAACAGTTTGTTGGTTGCGGCCACCACGCGGCCATTGACCGTCATTTCGCCGAGCAGGCCCTCCGGCAAGACCGCCAGCCGCAGCAGCCCCCAGAAAGCGATCACCGCGGTTTCCATCCAGTACAGCATCAGGATCTGGAACATGTCCCAGCCCCAATACAGCACGCCATAAACCTGGAGCATGTTGCCGGCGAATGCGAGCAGGTTGCGAACGACGAGAGCAGGGGTCCAGCCCGGCAGGTTCGCGGTGGCTGTGGTGTCGACCAAGGATGGCTTCTCCCCCGTGGTGCCCCGATCGGCGCGCGGCTCGCATATGGGTGCCCTCAGTGAGGCATAAGGTTCGATGTCAGGCCCCGGAAAGGCCGCCGCGAGCCCGTCGTTGGAGCTTCATCGCCGCGCTATCCCGCGCTAAAAAGGTCCACCAACGACGGTCATTCACGAGTGAGCCGTTGGCGCTTCGAGCCGCACACCGGCCAGGCAACGACAAGAAAAAACGACGATAAAAAGGTCTCGGGAGGCGCCGATGATGGATCCAGTCAGACGCACCATACTGACGACAGGTGTCGCGGCAACGGCGATGGCTGCCGCGCCGCGCGCGTTTGCCCAACAGACCGGGCAGGGAGGATCCGCCATGAGCATGTACGAAAAAGGCGACGTTCACATCCGTTTCGAGGAGGCCGGCGCCGGCTTCCCGCTGCTGTTGATCGCGGGCGGCGGATTGAACTCGACCATGGCTGGCTTCACCAGCACCATGTCGCCGTTCGACCCGGTCGCGGAATTCAAGGGCGAGTACCGCTGCATCGCCTCCGATTTGCGCAACGCCAATGGCGGCGGCTCGTCGGGGCCGCTCGAGGCTGACCGGCCCTGGGATTCCTACACCGACGATCATCTTGGCCTGATGGATCATCTCGGCATCGGCAAGTTCATGGTGATGGGCTTTTGCATCGGCGGCCCCTTCATCTGGAATCTGTTGAAGCGGGCGCCCGACCGCGTGGTTGCCGCCGTGCTGGCGCAACCCAGCGGCTCGCGCCCCGAGGCGCGCGACTTTTTCTACGAAGGCAACATGAAGAACTGGGGTCCCGAACTCATAAAACGCCGGCCCGAGATCACGATGGAGCAGGTCGACAAATTCCTGACCCGGATGTACCGCACCGATCCCGATTTCGTATTCACGGTGAGCCGCGATTTCGTGCGCAATTGCCAGACGCCAGTCTTGATCCTGCCGGACGACATCCCGGCGCATCCATACGCGGTCGCCATGGAAGCCGCGATGCTGGCCCCGAAGGCAGAGGTCAGCATGTTCCCATGGAAGCATCCGCCGGAACGGATTCCGTTGGCGGTGCGCCAGATCCATTCCTTCCTGCGCGCGCACCGGCCGGCCACGGCGTAATGCTGCGGGCAGTCCTGGTGCTGCTGGCGGCGATGTTGTGCGCGACCGGTGTTCGCGCCGCAGACCGCACACCTGATGTTCTGCAGGGCGACGGTCGCGTCTCAGCCTTCTACAACTGGGACGCGGCGATTCCCGCTTCAGGTCAATTGCTGCGTCAGGAGAAACTGGAGCCGACGCTCGGACTGGCGAAAGCGGGCGCGCAATATCGCATCCTCTATAGCTCGACGGATGGCATCGACGGCAAATCAGCGAATGTGGTCTCGGGCCTGCTGTTCATGCCGCCGGGCGAGCCGCCTGCCGGTGGTTGGCCGCTGCTGGCGTGGGGCCATGAGACCGCCGGGATGGCGGACATCTGCGCGCCGTCATGGGTCGGCTATTCGCCGCGGATCGAGGGCGTCTTAAACGCGTGGCTGGCGCGCGGCATCGCGGTGGTCGCGACCGATTACCAGGGCCTCGGCACCGTCGGGCCGCATCCCTACATGGCGGTGCGGTCCGGCGCCTATGGCATGCTCGACAGCGTGCGCGCCGTGCAAAAATCCTTCCCGGCGATCGGCAGGAAAATCCTGCTCGCCGGTTACTCGCAAGGCGCGGGCGCGGCCTTCGGCGCAGCCGCGGTGCAACCATCCTACGCGCCCGACCTCGACATTCGCGGCGTCATCACAACGGGCATATCGAACACGACGCCGGAAACGGTCGCATCCATGCGCGCTGCCACCGCCAATCAGGCCAGCTACACGCTGATCTATCCGCTCTACATGGCCTTGGTGGCGCAGCAATTCGATCCCGCGCTGAAAGCGACCGACATGTTCAGCGACAAGGCGTTGCCGCTGTTCGAGGCGACCCGACATGCCTGCATCGGACAGCTTGTGATCGACGCGCTCAGCTCCGGCCTGACGCGCAACGAAAGCCTCAAGCCGGGCTACGCGGCGGCGTTGGACAAGATCCTGCCCTGGCTGGAATACCCGTCCGTCAAACTGGCAAAGCCGGTTTTTATGGGGATCGGCGAAATGGACGCCGACGCACCGGCGCGTTTGCAGCTTGCGCTCGCAAAGGATGCCTGCGCGGCAGGGACCATTGTGGAAGCGCATCTTTACGCCGGCATCACCCACGATGCCGCCGTGGCACTGTCG
>DATBAZ010000444.1:0-14777 GCA_036271255.1 Alphaproteobacteria bacterium | reverse complement strand
CTCGGTATCGCCGGATGCGATCCGGCAAGGTCCCCTGTCCTAAGCCCAGGGAATCTTCGCAGATTCCAATGACACGGTGAAGCGCAAATTATTCGAAAGATAGGGAAATAGGCTCAGCCGAAAATATTGCCGCCCTTCAATCGATACAGGATCAGCCCGGCCAGAATGAGGAACCCGATGATCCTCAATATCCACCGGAACATCGTTTTCTGCAGCGCCGCCGGCGCCTGTTGCCAGCGCTCCTGTTCCAATTGGCGCTGTTTCGCCATCCGCTCGCGGGCGCGCCTGAGAAGGGGAGAGTCGCTCATCGCTTATATCTATGGCACCGGGTTGTTCTTGCACCCCAGCTTGTTGACCAGGGCCTCGAGCGACACGGCGATTTTCGAATTCTCCCCCTTCTCATAGGCATCGGCGACGCGGCCGATCAGGTTGGCGCAGGCCTGCTGCATGGGGTTGACCGTCGGCGGCTGGCCTTGCGGCGGGGCAGGGGCGCCCGGCGGCCCGTCGACCTCGCGCTGCACCAGGCCGCTCGCCACCGGAGTGGCGAAGGTCAGTGCGTGAAGCTGCAACTCGATCTGCTCCAGGCGCTCGGCCTGCTGTTTGTTCTGCGATGCCAGCGACTGGTTCCAGAGCAGCACCACGGCGGCCAGGATAAGCAGTATGACCATTTGCGCGATGGCTAGGATGCGGCTGCTTGAGCGGTCCAAGTCTTCGTCCCCTTCCTCTTGCGGCAACACGCCGGTCATCCAGGCTTCGCGATTGCCGGCATTGTTCAATGCCTCGTGCTCGGCCAGGGTTTTATAGGTGCGATTCTGCCGAGCCCGCAACGAGTCGCGTACAAGATAGCCTGCGACCACTATGACCGGGACCAGGATGACGACCGCGACGATGGCAATGATCAGAGTGGTTTTATCTTCCATGAAGCTTTTCGTGACCTGTCGGCAATTCGACTTCCTTAATCACGGCTTTCCTGCTGTAAATCTTCACGGCAGCCCGGGAGGCCTGGATTCGTCCCGTCTTCCCAACGGGATTACACCATAGCTTCGTCACGTTAGGGAGGAAGACGTAAAAATGCCAAGCATTTTAGCGAGTTCGCCGACTTTCGTGCTGATCCATGGCGCATTCCACGGCGGCTGGTGCTGGCGCCGGGTGGGCGACCTGCTCGCCGCGGCCGGCGTCCGCGTGTTTGCCCCGACCATGACCGGGCTGGGCGAGCGGGCCCACCTGCTGAACGACATGGTCGGCATCGAGACGTTCTTCCGTGACGCGATCGGTGTGATCGAGGCTGAGGAGCTGACCGATATCGTTCTGGTCGGCCACAGCTTCGGCGGCGCGGTAATTACCGGGGTCGCGGACCGGATACCGGAGCGGATCGCCCAACTGGTCTATCTCGACGCCGTAGTGCCGCAAAACGGCAGGTCGGCGCTGAACTGCCTGCCGGAGGAGACCCAGGCGATCCGGCTGCGCACCGCCCAGGCGACGGGCGGACGGACCATTCCGCTGCCGACCGAGACGATGTTCGACCTGCCGCCTGGGCCAGACTGGGATTGGGTTGCGCGGCGGATCACACCGCATCCGCTCGCCGCCTATACCGACCCGATCCGTCTGGACCATCCGGTCGGTAACGGCCTGCCGCGCGTCTATATTCGCTGCACCGATCCGGTCTATCCGGCGGTGGTGCCGAGCTATGACCGGATCAAGGCAGAGGACGGATGGACCCTGGTCGATATCGCAACCGGTCACGATGCGATGGTGACAGCGCCTGAGGCGCTGGCCGAAATCCTGCTGAAGCACGCCCCAGGGAGGGGATAACCATGTCGGATGAACTTTTTGTCGGCACCTGGAAGCTGTTGTCGTGGCGCATCTCCACCGACGAGGGCGGCTGGCGCCATCCGCTGGGGCCGGACGCCAAGGGCCTGATCGTCTACGCGCCGGATGGCTATATGTCCGCATCGCTGATGGCGGCGGACCGGCACGATTTCATGGGGTCCGACCCGCTGGCCGGCACCGCCTATGAATGCCTGTCGGCAATGCGGACCTATCACACCTATGCCGGCCGCTACACGCTCAAGGAGGACCGGGTCGAGCATAAGGTCGAGATGTGCCTGTGCCCGAACCTGCTGGGGTCGACGCAGGTCCGCTATTTCCGGGTCGACGGCGACGATCTGGTGCTGACCACGCCGCCGCTGACCCGCGCGGGCGCCACCGGCACGGCTGAACTGGTCTGGCGCAAGGCCGCGAAATTCCGCGGCAAATAGCTGGCAGCTTCTTCTCTAAGTCCTCCAAGATTACACAACTGTAATCCGCCGTTCATCGCAAATGCAACAAAACGGCGCAGGCAGGTGTTCTGCAATACGTATCATGAATATCGGAGCGTGAAGGAGGCTCCCATCATGCGTAAGAACATTCTCGCCTTGTTCGCTCTTGCCATAGTTGCGACACAATTGGGCGGTTGCGTGGTTTACGACCGTCCGTATCATCCGTACCACTACTATTACTACCGATAATATCGGTTTTCGTGGAGACATGCCATGAAACGAATAATCGCTATCACCTTTGCCGCCTGCGCTGCCATCGGTTTGGCGCAGGCGGCGTCCGCCCAGGAATATTACGGTCCCCAGTCCCTGCCGCCGCAGCCGGCTCCGCCGCCCGCGGTGACGGAGGATTATGGTCCGCCTCCCGTGGCGGCGCCGGAACGCGGCTATTGGATGCGCGGCCACTATGAGTGGAACGGCGTCCAGTATGTCTGGATCGGCGGTCATTACATGCAGCGCCCGGTTGGCCTCGTTTGGGAGCCGGGACGCTGGGTGGCCCGTGACGGGCAATGGGTGTGGATCGGCGGCCACTGGCGCCGGTAACGCACGCCTTATCTGAGTAGAGCACGCCTTTTCTTGCGTTGAGTACCTTTGGCTGCCGTCACATCTGCGACGGCAGCCAAAGCACGATTGCCGGGAACGCGACCATGATCGCGATGGCGATCAGATGCGCCGCGAAATGCGGCATGGTCCCGTGGAAGACCTCCGTTACCGGACGGTTGGAATAACGGGCGACGATAAAGCAGTTGAGCCCGATCGGCGGGGTGATCATCCCGACCTCCGCCGTCACGATCTTCACCACGCCGAACCAGATCGGGTCGAAGCCGAGCGACTTGATCAGCGGCAGCACGATCGGCACGGTCAACACCAGGATCGCGACCTGATCCATGAACGACCCCAGCACGATATACATCGCCAGGATCAGCACGATCACCACCCAGCGCGAGACATTGAGGCCGCCGACATAGGCGACCAGATCCTGCGTGACATGCGATAGGGTGAAGAAATAGCCGAAGACGCTGGCCCCCATCAGAATCATCGCGATCATGCAGCTGCCGATGGCGGCGCGCTCGAAGCTATGCTGAAGCTGCCTAAGCGACGGGCGGGCGCGCAATACTGCCATCAGGAAGCCGCCGAAGGCTCCGACGGCGGATGCCTCGGTCGGGGTGGCCAGCCCGGTGAAGATCGCCCCGGTGACGATGGCGAACAGCAGCAGCATCGGGCCGACCCCCTTCAGCAGCAGCAGCTTCTCACGGAACGGTACGGCGGGCGCCGCCGGCGCGCGCGACGGGTCCTGCCAGACCAGGAACAGGATGGTCGCGATGATGGTGAGCGTCACGATGAAGGCTGGGATGATGCCGCTCATCAGCAGCTTGGCGACGTTCACCTCGGCCAGCAGGGCGAAGATGATCAGCGCCACGCTGGTCGGCAGCAGCATCGCCAAGGTGCCGGAAATCGCGACCACGCCGGCGGCCATCCTCGGCTCATATCCCTGCTTGATCATCGCAGGCAGGCTGGTCGCGGACAGGGTCGCGGCCGAGGCTGTCGAGGTGCCGCAGATCGCGCCGAAGCCGGCGCCGGCCAAGGTCGTGGCGATGCCGAGCCCGCCCGGAATCCGCCCGAACCAAGCCGCCGCGGTCTTGAACAGATCGTCGGCGATGCCCGACAGCAGCACCATCTCGGCCATCAGCAGGAACATCGGGATGGTGATCAGCTCGTAGGAATTGAGGGCTGAGACCGGCGCCGTCTCCAGCACGCCGACCAGCACATCCGGTCCGAACCCGATCAGCAGGCCCAGCGCGCCCGACACGCCCATTGCGAACCCGACCGGCATGCCGATCGCCAGCAGCGCGAACAGCGCCGCGATCACCAGCAGCACGATCATTCGAACGACGCTCCTTCGAGACCTTCGTCGGAGCGCGCCAGCGGCGGCAGCGGTATCAATTCAGGCCCGCCGCCGAGCGCGATCGCATGCGCGACGGCGTCGGTGAGCAGCCGCAACGTCAGCAGCCCGGCGCCCAGCGGCGCGAGCGCGATGTAGGCCCAGGTCGGCCACTCGATCGCGCCCTCGATGATGTCGTGCCGGGCGTAGGCATCCACCGCGCGCTCCAACGTCACCGCGGCGATGGTCGCGAACAGCGGCGTGGAGATGATGCAGGTCAGCAGCGCGAAGACGCGCCGTGTCCGCGCCGAGACGTAATAGTGCAGGATATCGACCCCGACATGGGCATGGCCGGAAAAAGCCCGCGACAGGCAGAAATAGAACAGGACCAGGGTGAAATAGAGCGACACCAGGTCATAGGACCAGCCGAACGGGTGGTTGAAGACGTAGCGCATGGCCACATCGCTGGCGACGATCGCCATCACCGCGAACAGCACGATGGAGGCGATGGCCGCCAGCAGGGCCTCGGCTTTGCCGATGGCGGCGATGACGCCGCTCATTGCGGCTTCGCGACGTCGGCCGCGTCCATGAAGGCTTTCACGATCTCGGTTCCGGCCTTGCCGCGCGCGTCCAGACGCCTGGCCCAATCTTCCCGCACCCGGGCGAAGGCAGCCTCCAGATCGGCATGGTCGCCCGCGCCCGGCGTGATCAGATGGACCCCGCCAGCGCGGACCTTGGCGATCGAATCCTGTTCTGCCTTGTCGAACTTCTCGCAGGCCTGGAGGCTCAGCGACTGGCCGACGCGGCCGAGCGTGTCCCGCACATCGGGCGGCAGCGCGTTCCAGGTCTTGAGCCGGATCGAGAAGGTCACCGCCACCGTGCCGAAATCCTGGCCCAAGGTGCCGGACTTCACGAGCGGTGCGAGGTGGTAGGACATCACGCTCTGATAGGCGAGCAGGGCGCCGTCCAGGGTGCCGCGCGACATCGATTCATAGATTTCCGCCGGTCCCATCCGGATCGGCACCGCGCCCAGCCCCATGACAGTCAGATCCATCGCCCCGCCCGGCGTGCGGATCTTCAGCCCCGCGGCGTCCTTGAGCGCGCCCAGCGGGCGCCCGGAGGACAGGATCAGCTGGTAGGCCGGCATCAGGAAGATGATCAGCGGCTTCACGCCATTCGGCTTGAACTCCCGCTCGTCGAGGATCGCCCCGTCGGCGGTCAGCGCCCGGAGCGCCGCGTCGCCCTGGCAGGAGGTCTGGAAGATGCCGGGCAGTTCGGTGACGGTCGCCAGCGGCATGCGGTCGGACTGATAGGACGGGACGATGAAGCCGATATCGGCGACGCCGGCCTGGGTCACCATCAGCATGTCGCGCGACTTGCCGAGCTGCTCGGCGGGAAAATGGCGGATTTCGACCTGGCCGTGAGTTGCCTCGGCGACCTGTTGGATGAAGGGCTCGATGATCGTCCGGTCGATGATATGGCCGGACGGCATGCCGTCGGCGAGGCGCAGCGTGATCTTGTCGGCATATGCGGGCAGGGCCGCCAACAGTAAAGCGGCGGCCAGGGCTAAAGCCGGTCGTTTTGGCACTCTTCCCATTCAGATTTTTCCCCACCGGACCGGCGGTTTTTCTTGGCTTAGGAGTCGACAGAGCAACCCCGTCTCAATAGCTTACGCGCAATTGCCGAGAAACAGGGGAATTTGATCGATGAACTATCGCCGCATTGGGAAGTCGGGTCTGCAGGTTTCGGTCGTCGGGCTGGGCTGCAACAATTTCGGCATGCGGACCGACCTGGAGGGCGCCCGTTCCGTCATCCACGCCGCGCTCGACGCAGGCATCACCCTGTTCGATACCGCCGACATCTATGGCGGGCAGGGCGGCTCCGAGACGATGATGGGGCAGGTGTTGGGCGACCGCCGCAAGGACATCGTGCTGGCGACCAAGTTCGGCATGCAGATGGACAAGGAAGGCGTCAAGAAAGGCGGCTCCCGCCGCTATATCATGGCCGCGGTCGAGGACAGCCTGCGCCGGCTGCAGACCGACTGGATCGACCTCTACCAGCTCCACGCGCCCGACCCGATGACCCCGATGGAGGAGACGCTGCGCGCGCTCGACGACCTCGTCAGCTCGGGCAAGGTCCGCTATGTCGGCTGCTCCAACGTGCCGGCCTGGGGTGTCGCCGACGCCGCCTGGATCGCCGAGACGCGGGGCTTCAACGGCTTCATCTCGGCCCAGGATGAATGGAGCGTGCTGGTGCGCAAGCTCGAATCCGAGCTGAAGCCGATGTGCGAGCATTTCGGCATCGGCATCCTGCCCTATTTCCCGCTGGCGAGCGGCCTTCTGACCGGCAAATTCAAGAAGGGCGAGGAGATGTCGAAGGACACCCGCCTCGGTGCCGCCAAGGGCGCCGGCTACTTCGATCACTTCATGACCGACGAGAAGTTCGACGTGGTCGCCAAGCTCAGCGATTTCGCCGAATCGCGCGGCCACACGATCCTGGAGCTTGCGTTCTCCTGGCTGCTCGCCCAGCAGGTCGTGCCCTCGGTTATCGCCGGCGCGACCAAGGCCGAGCAGGTCGCGGCCAATGTGAAGGCGGCAGACTGGGTGATGACGCCGGAGGAGCTGGCGGAGATCGACAAGATCGCGCCGCGGTAACGATTATCTCGTCGACCAGCTACTGACGTCATGCCCGGGCTTGACCCGGGCATCCACGGGATGCCGTTCGTGCAAATTCTGGAGTTCCGCGCAAGTGGAACCGCGTGGATGACCGGGTCAAGTCCGGTCATGACGGTCTGTGAGAGGTTAGAGTTGGTGGCAACTTATTACTGGACGGGTTAAGCACGCTCGGCCACATTCGTTCACGAAAGAAAACAAATTCCTGGGGGAGTCTCAGTCCATGGATGAACGGACATTGTCGCGGCGCGACGTGCTGGCGACGGGCGCCGGCGCTGTGGCGGCCGCAAGTCTGTCGCCTGTCTTGAATGCCAATGCCGCGAAGGGGGAGCCGCCGATGAAAGACGTCACCGAGTTCAAGATCGCCGTGCCGCAGGCGCGCCTCGATTACATCATGAGCCGGATGAAGGACGCGCAGTGGCCGGACGTGCCCGGGGCGGATGATGCCTGGCGCTACGGCACCAGCGACGCGGCACTGAAGGACCTCGTCAATTATCTCGTCACCAAATACGACTGGCGCGCCCGCGAAGCGGCGATGAACAAGCATCAGCACTTCAAGGCCAAGGTCGACGATTACGAGATCCACTTCATGTATGAGAAAGGCTCGGGCTCGAACCCGCAGCCGCTGATCATGACCCACGGCTGGCCGGGCTCGTATGTCGAGTTCCTGAAGGCGATCGATATGATCGCGCATCCCGAGAAATTCGGCGGCAATGCCGAGGACGCCTTCACCGTCATCTGCCCGTCGATCCCGGGCTTCGGCTTCTCGTCCAAGCCGAAGAAGCCGATCAGCTCGCGCGACGTCGCGGTTCTGTGGGACAAGATGATGACCCAGAATCTGGGCCACGCGTCATACGTCACCCAGGGCGGCGACTATGGCAGCACCATCTCGGTCTGGCTGGGCGCCGAAGGCAAAGGCTGCAAAGCCGTGCACCTCAATTTCCTGCTCGGCGTCGGCGGTCCGGTGGTCACCGACGAGGATAAGGCTGCGATGGCCCGCTGGGGCGAGGTCTATATGAAGGAAGGCGGCTATATCCACATCCAGTCGACGAAGCCGCTGACCTTGTCCTACGCGATGACCGACAGCCCGCTCGGCGTTGCCGCCTGGATCTTCGAGAAGATGAAGACATGGTCCGACAACAAGGGCGATCCGTGGACGGCGTTCACGCGCGACGAAGTGCTGGACAACATCATGGTCTATCTGGTGACCAACACATTCGGCACCGCGTCCTGGATGTATACCGGCGGCGCCACGCCGGCCCCGCCCGTGCCATCCGCCCCGATCACCAAGCCGACCGGCATCGCCCATTTCCCGGGCGAGCTGGTATTCTGGCCGAAGAGCTATGCCGAGCGGCAATTCAAGCTGGTCCAGTGGACCGATATGCCCCATGGCGGCCACTTCGCCGCGATGGAGCAGCCGGAACTATTCTCCAAGGACGTGCTGGCCTTCGGGAAGAAGGTAAGGTCGATTTAGGAAACGTAGGGTGGGCTGAGCGCAGTAAAGTCCACCAATCCCGCGTGTCTGGGCGGTGGGCTCCGCGTTGCTCAGCCCGCCCTAGTTTGCATCACCCCGTCTGCCCGACCCGGGGCCGGTGGGCGAATTCGGTCTTGCCGTCGACCTCGAACAGGATCTGCTCGGCGACGTTGGTCAGCCGGTCGCCGACGCGTTCGAACGACTTGGCCATCGACAGGAGCTGAGCCCCGGCGCGCACGAAGGCCGGGTCGTTCTCCATCATCGAGAGTATGTCGCCCGACGCCTCCATATAGGCTTTGTCCACATCCTCGTCGTGCTCGCGGATGTCGTCGGCATTGATGACGCTGCGCGTCTCATAGGCCTCGACCAGGCGGTTGAACCGCTCCATGACCAGGGTGGCCAGCGCGCCGATGCGGCGGACCGCAATAAGCGGCTTGTCGCCCAGCCCGGAGACCCGCCGCGCGATGCTTTCCGCCGTGTCGCCGATCCGCTCCAGATCCGAAGCAACGCGCATGGAAGACAGGATCTGGCGCAAGTCGCTCGAAATAGGCTGATAGCGCATGATCAGATCAGACGCAGTCTTGTGCACCATAAGCTCAAGATGATCGATAGTATCGTCATTGTGGACAACAAAATCGGCCTTCTCGAGGTTTCTCTCGTTCAATGCTTCGCAGGCCAAGGTCATCGCATCGCGTGTAGCGCGCAGCAACTGGCAGACCAAGTCGTTCAACTGACCAAGATCATGGTCGTATTTGGCAATACGGAAACCGGGGTTGGGCATGGGCCAGGACTTTCACGGCAAGAGCAAGCGACAATCAATATTGCAAATCTATGACAATCTGCGAAAAAGTCCAGTCCTCAAATCGGCAATCCGCCTGTACTGACTGAAAAACTGTCAGCGCCCGTGAAATGCCGGCTTGCGCTTCTCGACGAAGGCGCGGATTCCCTCGCGTCTGTCCTCGGTCGGGACAAGATGATTATAGGCTTCGATTTCGATCTTCAGGCCGCTATGCAGGTCGGTCTGAAGTCCAGCCTGGATCGATTTCTTGGCCTGCCGCACCGACAGCGGCGCATTGCCGGCAATGGTCTTCGCAGTCGCCATGACGGCGTCCATCAGCGTGCCGGGTTCGCAAACCCGGTTCAGAACGCCCCACTCCAGCGCCTGTTCCGCGCTGAAGGGTTGGCCGGTGAGGATCAGCTCCTTGGCGCGTCTGGGGCCGACGGCGCGGGGCAGGGTCTGGGTGCCGCCGCCGCCCGGCATGATGCCGATCGTGACTTCGGTCAACGCGAAGCGGGCGGTTGAGACGCCATAGGCGAAATCGGCCGCCAGCACGAATTCCAGCCCGCCGCCATAGGCATGACCGTTGGCCGCGGCGATCACCGGCACGGCGGAATCGATGATCGCCTGAAAGGCATGCTCAAAAATCTCGTGCTGCGCCCGCCAGGCGTCGTCGGTCATGCCGTCGCGCTCCTTGAAGTCGCCGCCGGCGCAGAAGGCGCGTTCGCCCGACCCCGTCAGGATGACGGCGCGGACATCGTCGTGCTGTGCCGAGAGCCGTTTCCACACATCGATGAGGTCGAGGCCCATCTGGCTGTTCAGCGCGTTCATCGCTTCGGGCCGGTTCAAGGTCACGGTCAGGATGCGGTCGCTGAGCTCGGTCTTCAGCGTCTGGTACCGGGGCAGATCCATTGCGGCCTCTATTTGCGATGCAGGCGCTGTGTATAGGCGTAGCGGTCGCCGGGATGGATGGAGAGCGAAATCTCGAACGGCGTGCCGCCGCCGGCGAAATAGCGCCGCCGGGTCATCAGTGCTGGTTTGTCCGGCTCGACCTCCAGCGCCTTGGCGATCTCGCGCGGCATGGCAAGCGCCGACACGCGCTGCTCGACCTCCTGGATGTCCAGGCCGAATTCCCGCGCGATGGTCTCGTAGACCGGGGCCTCGGCCCTGACCAGCTTCCCGCGGTCGGCGGAATAGGGCTCGGCGACGAATATCTCCGTCCAGCAGATGGCGCTGCCGTCGCTGACCATCCGGCGCAGCCCGGCAAAGCGCAGCCAACGCTCGCCCGGCTCCCGCCCCAGTATCTCGGCCAGCCCGCCGCGGATGGTGACGAAGCCTTCGTTCTGTTTCTCGAACGCCGTCTCGGTCGCGTAGTCGTGCAGTCCGCCCAGTGAATCCAGGGTGGAGGTGTAGTGCGTGGCCGGGGTGTGGGCGAGCACGGTGGTGCCGAGCCCTGCCTGCCGCGCCAGCAGCCCCTGGTCCTCCAGCGCACGCAACGCCTCGCGCACCGTGTGGCGGCTGACGCCGAAGCGGTCGCACAGCTCATATTCCGTCGGGAATTTCGCGCCCACGGCGAAGGCTCCGGCAGCGATCTCGGCGGCGAGCGTCTGGCGCAGTTCCATATAGCGGGTCAACGGACCGGGTACCCTCTGCCTCAATGACCGGACAAATTGATTCGAACGACAGTATGCTTGACCTCTGGACACTTGACCAGTCATATTGTCCGTACATTCAAATCATAGTCTGACGGGGCGGAAATGGCCAAAAGCTTCATGGATCGGATATGCGACCTCGTCGAGGCGCCGCGGGAACTGACGGCGTGGGAACGGTCCGAGGTCCTGACCGCGTTCGAGGACACGATGGCCGTCGCCTATGCCGGCTGGCACGACCCGGTGGTGCAGGCGACCTTGGCGGTCTATCGCGGCGATGTCGCGCCGCTGATCGACGGCACCAAGGCCTCCTCGGTCGAACATGCGGCGCTGATCCATGCCACCGCCGGCCACGCGCTGGACTATGACGACGTGCAGTTGGAGACGGTCAGCCATCCCAGCGTGCCGGTCGTGCCGGCGCTGCTGGCGCTCAACAATGCGCGCCCGGGCCTGACCGAGCGGATGCCGCAGGCCTTCGCCATCGGCATCGCCGTCAATATCGCGCTGGGCCGGGTGCTCGGCTTTGCCCATTACGACAAGGGTTGGCACGCCACCTCGACCTTGGGTCCTTTGGCGACCGCCGCGGCCGTCGCGCATCTGCTGTCCCTGCCGCGTGAGAAGATCCGCCACGCGCTCGCCATCGCCGCGGCCCAGGCCGGCGGCATGCAGCGCAATTTCGGCGCCATGGCGAAGCCGCTGCAGGCCGGGCTGGCCGCGGCCGCCGGCGTGCGCTCGACGCTGCTGGCCGAGGCGGGGCTGACGGGCGATGCCGACATCTTCGGGCCGCGCGGCTACCTTCATCTCTATGCGGGGGCGGAACCCGGCGAGGATCCGGCGACGGTGGCGATCGAGATCGACCTCAATACCCTGTCACGCAAGCTCTACCCCTGCTGCTACATGAACCACCGGCTGATCTCCGCCGGTTTCGCCGCGCGAGAGCAGCTGCCGGGCAATGCCCTGCCTGCCGATGCGAAGATCACCGTCAAGGCGCCGCACGGCTCTCTGGTGCCGCTGCGCGTCGACAACCCGACCGACGGGCTGGAGGCCAAGTTCTGCGGCCCCTACAACATCGCCGCCGCAATCTCCCAGGGCGCGGTCACGCTGCGCGACTTCGAAGATAAGGCAGTGTCGCGCGGCGATATCCGCGCGGTGATGGGCCGGATCGACCTGTCGGAAGAGCCGCGTACCGATGACGGCGTGCTGGTCGGGCTCGACCATGGCACGGTGAAGCTGTCGGTCGAAAGCCAGGGCAAGGAGATCGCGTTTGTCGAGATCGATCCCTATCCCGGCTCGCCCCGCCGCCCGGCCACGCCGGAGGAGATGGAGGCGAAGATCGAGGATTGCATCGGCATCTATCGCCGCCGCTCCAATCATGGACCAACCGTGCCGGAATTCCGCACCGGGCTTCGCGCCGCGACCGGCATCAATGGCTGATCCTCTTCCGCTTTCAGGCATCCGCGTCGTCGAGCTCGGCAGCAACGTCGCCGCGCCCTATGCCGGCCTGGTGCTGGCCGAGCTCGGCGCCGACGTCATCAAGGTCGAGCGGGCCGGCAAGGGCGACGATGCCCGCGGCTGGGGCCCGCCCTTCCATGAGGGCGTCGGCACCATCTTCCGCGCGCTGAACCGCAACAAGCGCTCGGTCGCGGTCGATCTCGGCAATGCGGAGGAACTGGCTGGGCTGCGCCGACTGCTGGTCGAAGAGACCGATGTGCTGATCCAGAACATGCGCCCGGGGCAGGTCGAGAAGCTCGGCCTGGGGGCGGATGCGCTGCTGGCCGAGAATCCGCGCCTGATCCATGCCTCGATCGGCGCCTTCGGCAAGACGGGGCCGCTGTCCGAGCGCCCGGGCTATGACCCGCTGATGCAGGCCTTCGGCGGCATCATGTCGGTAACGGGGGAGGCGACGGAGGGCAGGCCGCCGGTGCGCGTCGGCACCTCGCTGGTCGATATGGGCTCCGGCATGTGGGTGGTGATCGGCGTGCTCTCGGCGCTGTTCCGCCGTGCGCAGACCGGCAAGGGCGGTGTGGTCGGCGCCTCGCTGTTCGAGACCGCGCTGGGCTGGATGGTCTATCACGCCACCGCGCAGTCGGCGACCGGCCAGGACCCGACGCCGCAAGGTTCGGGCTCGCCCTATATCGTCCCTTACGGCGCCTATAGCACGGCCGATTCGATGCTGATCGTCACGGCCGGCAACAATGCGCTGCTGGAAAAGCTGCTGGCGGTCGTCGGCCATCCGGAATGGCTCGCCGATCCGCGTTTTGCCACCAACGGCGACCGGGTGCGCAATCGTGCGGCGTTCGACGCGCTGTTCATGCAGGCATTGTCGGCTCGCACCACGGCGGAATGGATTCCCCTGATCGAGGCGGCAGGGGTGCCCTGCGCACCGATCCAGGCGATGGGGCAAGTGGTCGCCCATCCGCAGACCCAGGCGCTGGATATCATTCGCAACAGCGCCGACGGAGCGCTGACCTTCTTCGGCCTGCCGCTGTCCTTCGACGGCGTGCGCCCGGGCCGCAACGAGCCGGTGCCCGATCTCGGCGCCCACAACGCTGACGTTTTCGGAAAGTAGGGAAGATGGCGGACGACCCGGTGATGCTGGAGATCGGTGAGGATTATCCCGAGATCCGCGATGCGGTCCGCCGCATCTGCGCCAACTTCCCGGGCAGCTATTGGCGCGATCTGGAGGCCCAGGAGGCCTATCCGTCCGAGTTCGTCCAGGCGCTGACCGATGCCGGCTATCTATCAGTGCTGATCCCTGAGGAATATGGCGGCTCGGGCCTGCCGTTGCGCGCGGCCTCGGCGATCCTGGAGGAAATCCATGCCGCCGGCTGCAACGCCGGGGCCTGCCATGCCCAGATGTACATCATGGGCACCTTGCTCAGGCACGGCAGCGCCGAGCAGAAGGGCAAGTATCTGCCGAAGATCGCCTCCGGCGAGTTGCGCCTCCAGGCCTTCGGCGTCACCGAGCCCACTACGGGATCGGACACGACCCAGCTCAAGACCCGCGCGGTGCGCGACGGCGACGGCTATGTGGTCAACGGCCAGAAGGTGTGGACCTCGCGCGCCTTCTATTCGGATTTGATGCTGCTGCTCGCCCGCACCACGCCGCAGGACCAGGTCAAGAAGAAGACCGAGGGGCTGTCGGTGTTCCTGGTCGACATGAAGGCCGCGCGCGGCAACGGGCTGGAGATCCGGCCGCTGAAGGCCATGATCAACCACAACACGACCGAGGTCTTCTTCGACAACCTGCGCGTCCCTGCGGCCAACCTGATCGGGGAGGAGGGGAAGGGTTTCCGCTATATCCTCGACGGCATGAACGCCGAGCGCATCCTGATCGCGTCGGAGACCCTGGGTGACGGGCGCTGGTTCACCAAGACCGCCACCGCCTATGCCAAGGAGCGTGAGGTGTTCGGCCGCCCCATCGGTCAGAACCAGGGGGTGCAGTTCCCGATCGCCCGGGCCTATGCCGAGCTGGTCGGCGCCGACATGGTGCTGAGGCGCGCCTGCGCCCTGTTCGACGGCGGCAAGCCTTGCGGCGAGGATGCCAATATCGCCAAGCTGCTGTCGTCGGAGGCCTCCTGGCACGCGGCCGAGGCCTGCCTCCAGACCCATGGCGGCTTCGGCTTCGCCCGCGATTATGACGTCGAACGCAAATGGCGCGAGACCCGCCTGATGCAGATCGCCCCGATCTCGACCAACCTCATCCTGGCCTTTGTTGCTGAGCACGTGCTGGGGATGCCGCGGTCTTATTAGAGCCGGTTAGGGCCGGCTTCAAAAGAACCCTTTTCACGCCGGCGTATCTACTCTCCCGGCCGGTGATATTACCCGGTTAGTTCGGCTTTAGGTCGTTGCCGCGAATGAGCAGTCTGCCTGCGCAAAACAGCGGGCGTGAGGGCCAAGTCGTAGAATCCAAAAGGGAAGGTTAGGGGTTGCTGCAATAATTCAACGACTTGCGGCGCGAGCCCATGATTTGTAAGCGACGTTATTTCAAAATCTGAACAATCAGT
>DATBAZ010000443.1:0-6402 GCA_036271255.1 Alphaproteobacteria bacterium | reverse complement strand
CGGAACGGCGCGATCTTCTGGGGTGTCGTCGACGAGGCCGGAACCTCGGTGCGGCGGATTTCCGGCGCCCCGGCCGACTGGGCCCCGGCGCTGACCGGCGGCGCCGGCGAAGGCGCGCTGCATTTCACCGGCGACAGCGTCGCGCTGGGCGATGTCCATCTGCTGCCGCCGATCGAGCCGACCAACCAGGTCTTCGTCGTCGGCGCCAATTACCTGAAGCACCTGCTGGAGCTGAAGATGGAGCCGCCCAAGGCGCCCATCGCCTTCCTGAAGTCCGGCCGGGCGCTGATCGGCGCCCATGACGACATGCATCATTCGCCGCTGACCCAGCAGCTGGATTATGAAGTAGAGCTGGTGGCCGTCATCGGCCTGCCCATCGCCGATCGCAGCAACCCGATCCCGAGCGTGCTCGGCTATACCGTCGGCAACGATGTCTCGGCCCGGGATCTGCAGCGCAGCGGTATCGGCTTCGACCTGTTCTCGGCCAAGAGCCTGGACAAGACGACCGGTCTCGGCCCTTGGATCGTGACCCGCGACGAGTTCGGCGACGGTACGCCCGATATCGGCATGAAGCTGACGGTCAACGGCGAGGTCCGCCAGAATGCCCGCACCGGCGAAATGACCTGGAAGCTGGACGTCATCCTGCCCTATGTCGACCAGCGCGCGGCGGTGATCCCCGGCGACGTCGTCTTCACCGGCACGCCAGAGGGCGTGGCCTGGGCCAGCGGCCGCTTCATGAAGCCGGGCGATGTCGTCGAGGCCAGCCTGGAGGGCATCGGCTCGATCCGTAACACGGTGATAGAGGGGCGCTGAACCTCTCGATCGGAACAGTATAATATAACAGACCGACACCGCCTCACGTTGTATTGAAACAAATCTAAAATAATTCCGTCATCATTTGACAGTGTTGCGCGGTGTAATCAGGCGGTCCATCTCAACCAACGAATGGACCTGACCGTGAAGACATCTGCGATAGCGTTGGGCCTTATGGCCGCGACCTTGACTGCGCCCGTCCTGGCCGCCGAGGGCCCAGTCCCGGCCGGCGTTCCGAAGCTGAACCACGTTTTCATCATCATGATGGAAAATCACGGCTATGCCGAAATCATCGGCGACCCGAACACGCCGTTCATCAACAAGTACGCCAAGAGCGTCAATCTCGCGACCAACTACTTCGCCGTGGCGCATCCCAGCCTGACCAACTATCTGGAGATCGCCGGCGGCTCCAATTTCGGCGTGCTGTCGGACAATTCGCCCGACTGGCACAACGCCAAATGCAAGACCAACCTGGCGACCGGCAAGGTCAACGATGAGAGCACGTCCGACGCGATCTGCCCGATCGCCGGCACCGGCACGGACTCGCCGACCGTGGCCATCGATAAGACCAATGAGACCATGGGCCCGCCCGGCGATTTCAACATCGACGGCAAGGAGGCCATCGACGCCGCCAAGAACACCAGCGGCAAGACGATCGCCGACCAGCTGGACGCCAAGAACCTGAGCTGGAAGTCTTATCAGGAAAGCCTGCCGCCCACCGGCGCGGACAAGGTCGACAATGCCGACGGCGCCTTCAGCAACCTGACCGATTTCAGCAAGTTCAAGCCGGCGCAGAAGCCGGCGGTCACTGGCGGCAGCCTGGTCAACCTCTATGCCGTCAAGCACAACCCGTTCGCCTATTTCAAAAGCGGCCAGACCAAGGCCGGCTTGGAGAAGACGGTCGATTTCGGCACGCTTTACAGCGACCTCGCGACCGGCAAGGTGCCGAACTATTCCCTGATCGTCCCCAACCAGTGCAACGACCAGCATGGCCGCGACAATAACGGCCCCTATTGCAACGAGGACCCGGACGATAACGGCAAGCTGTCCGGCTTGAACCCGGTGCTGATGCAGTTGGGCGACATCGCCGTCAACCGTCTGGTCGACGCGATCCACGCCTCGCCGGTCTGGAAGACCGGCAAGTCCGCGATCATCATGGTGTGGGACGAGAACGACTACTTTCCCGGCATCAAGAACAACGTCGTGCTGACCGTCGACACCAATTACGGCGCCGGCGGCGTGAAGAGCAACGTCCGCTATACCCACTTCTCGCTGCTGAAGTCGGTCGAGGCCGGTTTCGGTCTGCCGTGCCTCAACCACGCTTGCGACACGAACACAGCGGTGATGAAGGATTTGTTCGCCGCCAAGTAAGCTCAAGCCGATAACGTCACTCAGCCCCGGGAGCAACCTGCTTCCGGGGCTTTTTCATATCCGCCGGCTGCGCTAGATATGCTGCATCGCAAAATGCGGAGAGCCTCGCCATGCGCCTCAAGGGTAAAGTCGCCATCGTCACCGGGGCCGCGAGCGGCATCGGCAAGGAGATCGCCGCGTTTTATGTCCGCGAGGGCGCCAAGGTCGCCATTGCCGACCTGAACCAGGCGGCGGCCGACGCGGTCGCCATCGAGCTGGGAGGCGCTGAGCACGCTATCGGCGTCGCCATGGACGTCACCAGCGAGGAGCAGGTCGATGCCGGCACGGCGAAGGTTATCGCCGCCTTCGGCCGGCTGGACATACTGGTCAGCAATGCCGGCATCCAGATTGTCGCCCCGGTCGAGCAGTTCGAGTTCGCCAAGTGGAAGCAGATGCTGGCAATCCACCTGGACGGCGCGTTCCTGACCACCCGCGCGGCGCTGCGCCAGATGTACGCGCAGCAGCCCTCGGGCGGCAGCATCATCTATATGGGCTCGGTCCATTCCAAGCAGGCCTCGATGCTGAAGGCCCCCTACGTCACCGCCAAGCACGGCCTTCTGGGCCTCGCCAAGGTGGTGGCCAAGGAAGGTGCTGCTCATAACGTGCGGACCAACGTCATCTGCCCCGGCTTCGTCTACACCCCGCTGGTCGCCAAGCAGATCCCGGAGCAGGCCGAGCAGTTCGGCATCTCAGAGGATGAGGTGGTCAAGAAGATCATGCTGAAGGATACGGTCGACGGCGAATTCACCACCGTCGAAGACGTTGCCGAAGCCGCCGTCTTCCTCGCTGCCTTCCCCACCAACGCGCTGACCGGCCAGTCGATGATCGTGAGTCACGGCTGGAGCATGGAGTAGGCTTCCGGGCCTACATGACGCGGTGTATCAATCTCCACCGCGTCATTCCCGCGAAGGCGGGAATCCATTTCTCGGCAGCCGTGCTCGTGGATAGATGGATTCCCGCCTTCGCGGGAATGACGGTTGAGAAGAAATACTCTCCTCTACCAGGGCACCCGCATGAAACCCGCCAATACCGTCCTGTCCCGTTACGGCGCGACGATCTTCGAGACGATGTCGATGCTGGCGCGCCAGCATGATGCGATCAATCTGGGCCAGGGGTTTCCGGAAGGGTGCGAGCCGCGCGAGATCATCGAGCAGGCTGCCAAGGCGACGTTGGAAGAAAGCAACCAGTACCCCTCGATGATGGGCATTCCGCAGTTGCGCCAGGCGGTGGCGGCGCATGACCGGGATTTCTATGGGCTGGAGTTGGACTGGCAGACCGAGACCTTGATCGTTTCCGGCGGCACCGAGGCGCTGGCGGTATCGCTTTTGGCGCTGATCGATCCAGGCGACGAGGTGGTGGTGATCGAGCCGATCTACGACACCTATCTCCCGATGATCGAACTGGCCGGGGGCATTCCTAAAATCGTCCGGCTGAAGCCGCCGGAGTGGAAGCTGCCGCTGGACGAGCTGGCCGCCGCCTTCGGGCCGAAGACCAAGCTGATCCTCTTCAACTCCCCGATGAACCCGACCGCCAAGGTGTTCACCGCGATCGAACTCAACGCCATCGCGACGCTGGTCGCCAAATGGGACACGTACGCGATCTGCGACGAGGTCTATGAGCATCTGGTGTTCGACGGCGAAGCGCATGTGCCGCTGATCACCCTGCCCGACATGCGTGAGCGCACCATCCGCATCGGCTCGGCCGGCAAGACCTTTTCGCTGACCGGCTGGAAGGTCGGCTATGTCGTGGCCGCGCCGGCGCTGATCCAGCGGGTGGTCAAGGCGCACCAGTTCATGATCTTCACCACCCCGCCCAACCTGCAGCATGCCGTCGCCTACGGCCTGGGCAAGGAGCGCGCCTTCTTCACCGATTTCACTGCAACCATGCAGGCCAAGCGCGACCGGCTGCGGGGCGGGCTGGAAGCCGCGGGGTTCGCCGTCGCGCCCTGCCACGGCACCTATTTCATCAATGCCGATATCGGCTCGGTCGGCTTCCAGGGCGGTGACGCCGATTTCTGCCGCGACATCATCGAAAAGGCCGGCGTCGCCGCCATCCCGATGAGCGCGTTCTATGCGACTGAGCCGGACACGAGCACCGTGCGCTTCTGCTTCGCCAAGCCCGACCCGATGCTGGACGAGGCGATCACGCGGCTGAAGAAGCGGTTCGTTTAATCAGGCGCTGACCATCTCCCGTTCCCCCAGGGCGGCGCGGAAGACGTCCTGATTGTGCAGCACGAACCCATCCCGCGCCTCGCGGAACTGGGCAATGAAGCGGGCGCCCTCGGTCCGCAGCCGTTCCGAGGTCCACTCATGCGGGCGGCCCTCGGTGATGGCGTATGAGATATCCTCGATAACCTTGAACAGCATCGCGTTGCTGGCGGCGGTCACCGATTTCAGTGCCTTCTTGTAGTCCTGGATGTCGGGCAAGTCCGGGAACAGCCGCTCCATAATGCCGTATTCGTTCCAGGCGAATTTGAGCTGGGGCGATAGGCCGGGATTGCCGTGGATCCAGCCGGTGAGGCGGAGCAGGCCGGTCAGCGCCTGGAAATACGCGTCCACCCGTGGGTCCAGATAGTCGTAATCGGGGTCGCAGACATCGCCCTTCAACCTCCCCTCCTTGGCCAGCACGTCCTTGATCGGGGTGCCGTCATAGGGAAGCATCCGGCAGAAGGCGGCCGAGGCTGAGCCGTCGCCGGCGATCTGGCGCAGGAAGGCGACATTGTCGCGGACTGAATCGAAGGTGGTCGACGGGTCGAACAGCATGAAGCCGAACTCGTAGACCAGGCCCAGCGACTTCAGTATCTCCACCGCGCGGATATTCTCGGCGACGGTGATGTCCTTGTTCAGCGTCTCCAGCCCGTCCTCGCTGCCGGATTCCAGGCCCATATAGACATAATAGAGCCCGGCCTCCTTCATCTCGGCGAACAGCACCGGGTCGACCGCGTCGGCGCGGCAATTGATCTTCCAGATCACCTTGCCGGCCAACTGGGCGCGGTAGAGCTCGGCGATGAACTCGCGGGTCCAGCGCTGCCACACCGGGCCGAACAGCGGGAAGTCGTCGTCCTGGAACAGGAAGACGGTGATGCCGCGCTCGTCATGAAGCATCCGCATCTCGCGCACGATCTCGACCGGCTTGCGGGTGCGCACCACCTTACCCGGGGCGGCGCGGTAGAAGACGTGGATCGAGCAGAACGAGCAGGTGCGCACGCAGCCCCGGCTGGCCAGGATCGGCAGAGCCTTACGCCCCAGCACCGCCATCGGCTGTTGGCCGCGCTCAGGGTACGGCAGGTCGTCCAGGTCCCGCACCAGGGGACGAAGCGCGTTAGCCATCACCTCGCCGCCGGACTTGAAGGCGATACCCAGCAGGAAACGCCAGTCGCCCCCGGCCTCGACCGTGTCGACCAGCTCGACCAGGGTCTGCTCGCCCTCGAAGCGGACGACGCTGTCCAGCTCGGGAATCAGCTCCAGCGCATGCTGGTAGGACAGGCTCGGGAAATGCCCGCCGATGGTGAAATGGCAGCCGACACCGTTTTCCCGCAGATAGCGGATCAACGCGCCGAAGCGGTGGACGTAGAACTGGAAGATCAGCGAGAAACCGACGACGATCGGCTGCTCCCGCCGGATGGTCTCCAGGATAGTCCGGTGGTCCTCCTGGAAGTCGACGATCGTCACATGGCGCCCCTCGCGCCGCAGCGTGGCGGCAAGATAGCCGAGGCCGAGATTTTCCTGTTCCAGGAACCCGACCAGCACGACACGGCCGGCGCCGCGGACATGGGACATCATATGCGGCTCCGTCTGCGGACGGCCGCTTGTAGCGGTATTCATGGCGCACTCCCCCTATGGGTGCAGCGATCGATTTCTAGAAATTGCGCCGGTGCTCCGCGGCATTCACGCGCGAGGCACCGGCCAATATTCCTGTCAGGTCCGTTGCTTCAGCGTTCCCAGGACTTTATCCACAGCGGCGATTTTCGCCTGGTAGATGCTTTTCTGGAGCTCCAGCTCAACCGCGACGAGCGCGCCGCGATTGACGTCACCAAGCTCTTTCAGCACCCAGGGGCTGATCGGGTCGGTGAACCAGCGCCAGTTGAAAATCAGGTTGGAATCGAGCTCTTCCGCTTTCAGTAAATCGGACATCGTTAGCCTCCACCTGCAGATTGTCTGTCAATTATTGTTTTTGGTA
>DATBAZ010000442.1:0-30580 GCA_036271255.1 Alphaproteobacteria bacterium | reverse complement strand
CCCAGAGACCATGATGACATGGCCTAATTATGACAGCAACGCCACCGCGCTGAAATCAAGCAAACGCTGTGCCAGTGTTCACTAAACCGCTGAAACAAGCCGTTATTCAGCAAAACAACGCAACGGGCGGTAGCGTTCTGTAAAGCTTTCCGACGACGTTTTGTAACAGACGATTTCTAGAGATTCCGTGTGGAATTGGGGGCGGTTACTTTGCGCCCGGCTGGTAGATTTGGTCGAAGATCGCGCCGTCCGCGAAGTGGGTCGCCTGAGCTTTGGCCCAGCCGCCGAACTTCTCGTCGATGGTGAACAGCTTCAGCTTGGGAAACTGGCCGGCGAAGCGGGCAGCCACCTGCGGCGAGCGGGGCCGATAGAACCAGGTCGCCGCCAGTGCCTGTCCCTCATCGCCATACAGATATTTGAGATAGGCCTCGGCCGCCTTGCGCGTGCCTTTGCGGTCGACATTCGCGTCTACGATGGCGACCGGTGGTTCCGCCAGGATGCTCTCCGATGGGATAACGATCTCATACTGGTCGCCCCCCGGCTCCTTCAATGCAAGATAGGCTTCGTTTTCCCACGCGATCAGCGCATCGCCGACGCCGCGCTGGGAAAAGGTCGTCATCGAGCCGCGCGAACCGCTGTCGAGCGAGACGACATTGCGATAGACCTTGGTCACGAAATCCCGCGCCTTGGCTTCGTCGCCGCCCCATTGGTCGAGCGCCCAGCCCCAGGCAGCGAGATAATTCCAGCGCGACCCGCCACCGGTCTTGGGATTGGGCGCAACCAGCTGGACGCCCGGCTTCACCAGATCGCCCCAATCCTTGATCCCCTTCGGATTGCCCTTACGGACCAGGAAGACGATCGTCGAGGTATAGGGGGAACTGTCGTTGGGCAGCCGTTTCGCCCAGTCCTTGGCGGTCAGCCCGGCCGCGGCGATGGCGTCGATATCCTGCGCCACCGAGAGCGTGACGACGTCGGCCTCCAGCCCATCGATCACGGCGCGCGCCTGCTTGCCCGATCCGCCGTGCGATTGATCGATCTTCACGGTTTCGCCGGTCTGAGCCTTCCAATAGTCCGCGAAGCTCTTGTTGAAGGCGACGTAGAACTCACGTGTCGGGTCGTAGGAAACGTTGAGAAGCGTGGTGTCGGCCCGCAAGGCAGGGGACGACAGGATGAGCGCGGCGGCCGCCATTGCGGCGGCTATCCCGAGGCGCGGCATTTTCACTCCCGGATAAAGAGGGCCCGGATAAATACGGTTCGGGCGGACACTGCCACGCAGGTCCGCCCGATTAAAGGCCGGCGATTATTTCGCGCCGGGCTGATAGATCTGATCGAACACGCCGCCGTCGCCGAAATGGGCAGATTGCGTCTTGGCCCAGCCGCCGAACTTGTCGTCGATAGTGAACAGTTTCAGTTTGGGAAACTGCGCCGCATATTTGGCGGCGATCTCCGGATTGCGCGGGCGATAGTACCAATTGGCGGCGATGTTCTGGCCCTCGTCGCTATAGAGATACTTGAGATAGGCCTCCGTGACCTTGCGCGTGCCCTTGCGGTCGACATTGGCATCGACCACCGCGACCGGCGGTTCCGCCAGGATGCTCTCCGACGGAGTGACGATCTCGTACGCGCTGCCGGCTTCCTTCACCGCCAGGAAGGCCTCGTTCTCCCAGGCGACAAGCACATCTCCCACGCCGCGCTGGGTGAAGGTGACGGTGGAACCACGCGCGCCGCTGTCCAGCACCGGGACATTTTTATAGAAGGCGGCGACGAATTCCTTCGCCTTGCCCTCATCGCCCTTGAACTTGTCCAAGGCATAGCCCCACGCTGCCAGATAGTTCCAGCGCGCACCGCCGGAGGTCTTCGGGTTCGGCGTCACCACCGAGACGCCCGGTTTCACCAGGTCGTCCCAGTCCTTGATGCCCTTGGGATTGCCCTTGCGCACCAGGAAGACGATCGTCGAGGTGTAGGGCGTGCTGTGATCGGGAAGCCGGTCGATCCAGCCTTCCTTGATCTGTCCGGTCTTGGCGATGGCGTCGATATCGCCGGCCAGCGCCAGGGTCACGACATCGGCCTCCAGCCCGTCGATCACGGCGCGGGCCTGCTTGCCCGAGCCGCCATGCGACTGCTGGATGGTAACATCCTCACCGCCCTGCTTTTTCCAATAGGTCGCGAACGCATTGTTGAAGGCGACATACAGCTCGCGCGTCGGGTCGTAGGACACGTTGAGCAGGGTCGTGTCGGCGCGCACACCCGTGAAGGCCGCCAGGGTCAGGCCGGCGGCGATGAACGCCGCCCGTGCTTTAGTATGAAGTGTCATCTATCCCTCTTTGCTTTCGAGTAAGGATCGCGGTTACCAGGTGACCTGGGTGCGCAGACCCAGCGCGTCGATGGTCGCGCCGATCGGCGCCCCCAGGGTGCCCGACGATCCGGAGTTTGCCTTGTCGAAGTCGGTGTGGATGTAGTTGAGCTCCAGGCGCATGTAGTTGTTCGGGTACCAATTGAGGCCGGCGGTGAAACTGGTCTGCTTGCCGCCATTGACGGCGCTCGGCTGGGAAGTCGACGAGATCGACTTGCCGGCGGTGAAGTTCGAAGTCAGGTCGATATAGGAGACCCGGCCCGCCACTTCCCACGCGCCCCAATAACCCTGCGACGGATCGAAGGCGTGCGCGGGGATGATCCTGCCATAGGACCCGCTTGCCGGATTGTACTTATGGCTTTCACCGGTCAGCGTCCAGGCAACCTCGCCGTAGCCACCGTCGAAGCTGGTGGTGTCCAGGTTCCGGCGGTTGATATTGTAGTGGTAATACTCGCCCTGGGCATAGAAGTTACGCCAGTTGCCGGCCAGTTCCAGGTCATAGACCTGCGCCCCCGTCACCGGGTTCGTGAGAGAGCCCAGTGTGCCGGTGCTGGCGAAAGTGGTCGTGTCGACCCGAAGCTCCGGCTGGTCGCTAAGCGAGATGGAATAAGGGCTGGGAACGGTGCTGGTGACGAGCTTGGGGTTGGTGGGATCGGAATTGTCGATCGTGGTGGTGGTCGCTGCCGCCGCGCCATTATTGAGCGGCGCCTTTATGAGCTCATCGATACCGGCGCCCACATGCAGAGAGTATTCCGGATCTGCCAGGACCTGGTAGGCAATGCGCTCGAAGGCGCCGATGCGTTCGCCTTGCGCATGGGCATCGCCCACCGCCGGGCCGGTGACATAGGCGCCGACCCACAGTCGATCGGTGTAATAGCGGCCGCCGACGCTGGCGCGGTTATCGCCCGTATTCAGATTGGTGGCGATATTCGAGGGGGTCGCCCGCTCCATGAAGAGCGTGTCGTACGAGCTGGTGGATTGATCCAGCGTGAACAGCTGGTTGCTATAACCGATATCGAACTGGAAATTCTTGAGGCCGAGATAGCTGATCTGCGCGGTCTCGATTCCCTTCGGCGTTGCGTCGGAGCTGTTACCCGCGTCGTAGATGAAGGTATAGGAGAAGTCGCCCGCGGCCTTGCCGGTCACGCCGATACGGGCGCGGCGGTCGTTGAAGCCGCTGTTCAGATTCTGCGGCCCGATGCTCTTATTCTTCGCATCGAACCCGGGATAGTAGCCGACATCGCCTTGGAAGCCGCCGGTCAGGCCGATCGAATACTGCCCGTCGGCGCTTTCGAGCGCGAATCTGTTGGTGGCGCTCTGCGTGACCCTGGGGGCCGCCGGCTTGGCCTCGACGGCCTTGGCCTCCGTGGCCTGTTTCACCTGCATCTGCTGCAACTTCTCAGACATCGATTCCAGCTGCTGCTTCAGATAATCGATCTGTGCCTGCTGCGCCTTGATGGCGTCTTGCGTGGCCTGCGACGTGGCTGCCGTGGCGGGGTGGAGAACCCCGAGCGCGGTACCGGCAATGGTCCCGGCGGCAAGCAGCGATCTGACTGACATTTTTACCCTCTCTCAACTCAGGTTCCGAAGGCGCCGGTGGCCGTGCGCCCGTTAGTACATATTTCTAACGTATATCAAGGTTAAATTACACAAATCTTAGAGTCAACAAGATTAAAATTTACTCATCGTCTGTAAAATAGGAGCGGAGGTCGCCGCCGGCCTCTGCTTGAGACGCTTAGAGCTTGATTTCAGGCATAAAAAAACGGGCGGGGTTGCCCCCGCCCGTCGATGAACCGGAAGGTTCGGTCGGTTACCAGGCGACCTGCGTGCGCAGGGCGATGGCATCCAACGACGCGCCGATGTTCGAACCCAGGATTCCGGAGGAGCCGGTGTTCGCCTTGTCGTAGTCGGCATGGATGTAGTTCAGCATGAACCGCATATAGCTGTTCGGATACCAGTTGAGCCCGGCGGTATAGACGGTCTGCTTGCCGCCGTTGACCGCGTTCGGCTGAGACGTCAGCGCCAGGTTCCGATTGAGGTTGCTGGTCAGGTCGACATACGAAACCCGGCCTGCGACCTCCCACGCGCCCCAGAAGCCCTGGGACGGATCGAAGGCATGCGCCGGAACGATGCCGTTATAGGCACCGGTGGCCTTGTTGTACTTGTGGGCCTCACCGGTCAGCGTATAGGACGCCTCGCCATAGCCGCCATCGAAGTCGGCGGTGTCGAGCCCGTCACGGTCGATGCTGTAATGCATGTACTCGCCCTGCCAGTACAGCGGGCCGTAATTGCCGGCCAGTTCGACGTCGGCGATATAGCCGCCCGAAACCGGGTGGCCAAGGACGCCGAGCTGTCCGGTATTGAGCAGCGAGGTCGTGTCGATGCGCAACTCCGGACGATCGCTCAGAGCGAACGTCGCGACGTTCGGCGAGGTGCTGGTGACGAGCACGGGAACGCCCGTTGACGTATCGATCTTGGTGGTGGTCGACGCAGCCGAGCCGCCGTTGGCCGGGGCTTTGATGATTTCGTCGATCGCGCCGCCGATATGCAGCGTGTATTCCGGCTCCGACAGGACCTGATAGGCGATGCGCTGGAAGGCGCCGACGCTCTCACCCTGGTTATGGACCTGCAGGTTCGCCGGTCCGGTGACGTATGCGCCGACCCACAGCCGGTCGTTGAACCAGCGGCCGCCCACATTCGAGCGGAAATCGCCGGCGTTGACGCCGGTCGCGACGTTGGCCGGCGAGGCGCGCTCCATGAACAGCGTGTCGTTCGAGGAGGTGGCTTCGTCCAGCGTGAAGAACGTGTCCGAATAGCCGATCTCGAAGATCATGTTCTTGATGCCGGTATAGCCGACCTGAGCGGTCTGGATGCCGGTCGGGGTCGCGTCGGTGGTGCCGCCGGCGTCATAGATGAAGCCGTAGGTGAAGTCGCCGGCCGCCTTGCCGACCACGCCGATACGGGCGCGGCGAGCATTGAAGCCGCTGTTCAGGTCCGCCGGGGAGGTGGCCTTGGACTTCGGATCGTAACTGGCATAGTCACCGACATCGAGATGGATGCGGCCGGTCAGCGCGGCGGAATACTGGCCGTCGGCGCTCTCGATCGAGAACTTGTTGGAGCCGCTCTGCACAACCTTCGGTGCGGGCGCGGCGTTCGGCGGATTTTTCTCCTGCATGAGCTCGAGCTGGCGCTTCATGTAGGCCACCTGGGCCTGCATCGCGGCAATCTGCTGCTGCATCGCTTCGACTTGATCCGCGCTAACGGCGGGCGCGGTCTGGGCCGCCTGATTCTTGGCCGCGAATGCCGGTCCGGCAAACGCGATGCCGGCGATCGTGCCGGTCAGCAACAATGACTTTATCTGCATCTTGGTTTCCCTTTTGGGTTACGGGCATGCCTGGACGCGGGTCACGCGCGTCGGCTTTCCCGGCGCCACCCAATAATGGCGAACCTTTATGAAGGGAATATGAAAAATCCTTCATGAGGGGATTTTCAGGTGACAAAATCATCATTATCCGAGAGGGTGTTGCAAAAATGTTGAAGAATAACCCATGTAATTTTAAAGAATTATGTAAGATACGGATTTTCGATTGACGCCAACGCTCCGGGGGTTTATATATCACGGTTTACAGCGGGCAATTTGTTACAGTGTTGCGCGCTGCGTCCCCCCACCTTCCGATGGCGCCGTTTCGCGAACCGGCGTATCTAGGCGTGTTCCACTGAAGGCACGCACGGGGAAGACCATGGAATTCGAAACGCTAGCCTCCGGTTGGGAATTCCTTGAGGCGCCGCGGCTGGACGTGGCCGGCAATCTCTATTTCAGCGACGTGACGTTGGGTGGGCTGCACAAGCTTCTGCCGAATGGAAAGGTTGAGAGCTTCCTTCCGGGCCGCACCTGGATCGGCGGCATCGCCTTCAATGACGATGGCGGGATAATTTGTTCAGGCAAGGACGGGCTGGTCTGCTTTTATGAAAAGACCGGCACGGTGAAGCCGGTATTTTCGGCGTTGGGCGCGATCAACGATTTCTGCCCGGACGGGGCTGGCGGGGTGATTGCCGGGGTGATCGATGCCGAGAGCGTCGCCGCCGCCCGGGCGCCCGAAGGCCGCCCATTGATCCGCGTCAGCCCCTCGGGCCAGGCGATCCGCTTGTGGGACGGCATCACCATCTCCAATGGCATCGGCTTCAGCCCCGACGGCAAGCGGCTCTATCAGTCGGAGAGCTATAAGACGCTCTGGGTCTATGACGTCGCATCCGACGGCACCATGAGCAATCGGCGGGTCTTCGCCGATATCCAGGATGCTGACGGCCTCACCGTCGACGCCGAGGGCGGAGTCCTGGTCGCACGGTTTGACAGCTTCGGCGTCACCCGTTTCCGGCCTGACGGCAGCGTCGACCGGCATTACGAGGTCCCGGTGCGCGAAGCCCAGAGCGTGTCGCTCGCCGGACCCGACCTCAAGGACCTCTACATCGTCACCGGCAGCAGCTTCGCCAATCCGAACAATCTGACCGACAAGACCGGCACTATCTATCGCGGCCGCGCAGACGTGCCGGGTCAGCCGACAGCTTTTACCCGATTCCGCTGAGCCGTGCCCGCAGCCGCGGCGCGGCGAAGTCGAGAAAGGCGCGCAGCTTCAAAGGAACCTTCTTTCCGCCGGCATGGAGGAGATTGACCGGCCTGGGCGGCGGCTCGAAATCTTCGAGTACGAGGGTCAGGCTCCCTTCGCCGAGCGCGGGGGCAACCTGATAGGACAACAGCCGCGCCACCCCGATCCCGGCGATGGCGGCGTCGATCGACGCCTCGGCGGTGGTCAGGTACATGCGCGGGTGAATGGCGATGGCCGTCTCGGATCGGCCGCTTCCGAAGCGCCAGGTATCCGGCGCATCCAAGATATCCGACGTGATGCAGTCGTGTTGCATCAGGTCGTCCGGCCGTTGGGGGATGCCACGCAGTGCGAAATAGCCGGGGCTGCCGCAGGTCACGCGGCGGACCTCGCCCACCCGTGTCGCCATCATGGTGCTGTCGGGCAGGGCGCCGATCCGCACGGCCAGATGGATATGCTCGTCCGCCAGATTGATGTTGCGGTCGGCCTGAACCAGTCGGATGTCGATCTCGGGATAGGCCTTCAGGAATTCGCAGATCACGGGCAGGACATGCAGCCGGCCGAAGACGATGGGCGCGGTGATCACCAACTCGCCCCGCGGCGCCTGGTATTCGCCCGATGCTGCCCGCTCAGCCTCGTCGATATCGTCCAAGATGCGGCGGCAAGCCTCGATATAGGCCGAGCCGGCATCGGTCAGAGCGATCCGCCGGCTCGAGCGCTGGATCAGCTGCGTGCCCAGATGCGCCTCGAGCTCCGAAACTTTCCGGGAGACGGTCGTCAGTGGAATGTTCAGCCGCCGCCCGGCCGCCGACAGGCTGCCCGCATCGGCCACCGCGATCAGCATGGACATCGATTCGAGGCGATCCATGATCCTTCCGGAATTTGGCGATCAGGCTGCCGAATTTACCGACTGATCCCGGTTACCGGAAGTGTTTATATTAACTCCGACAGATGGAGAATTTGCGATGACGCGTCCGCCACTCCCGCCCTTCACTGCCGAGACCGCTGCCGAGAAGGTACGCTTGGCTGAAGATGGCTGGAACAGCCGCGACCCGGCGAAGGTCGCGCTCGCCTACACGCCGGACAGTATCTGGCGCAACCGGTCCGAGTTCATTACCGGCCGTGTCGCGATCGAGGCCTTCCTCACCCGCAAATGGATTCGCGAGCTCGACTACCGCCTGATCAAGGAGCTCTGGGCCTTCACCGATAACCGCATCGCCGTGCGCTTTGCTTATGAATGGCGCGACGACAGCGGCAACTGGTTCCGTTCCTACGGTAACGAGAATTGGGAGTTCGATGGAGAGGGGTTGATGCGCCGGCGGATCGCCAGCATCAACGATGCGCCGATCGCCGAGAGCACGCGCAAATACCACTGGCCGCTGGGCCGCCGTCCGGATGATCACCCGGGCCTGAGCGACCTCGGCCTCTAGGAGGCATGCAATGAAACCGCCTCGCGAATATTCCAGCGATATCGCCTTTACCCCGACGATCAAGGCGATCCAGACCCGCAAGGGCTCGCGTGAGGCTTATGCGCGGATGGAGGAGGGCGGGGGCTGGCGCACCACGATCACGCCGGACCTGGCGGATTTCATCGCCGCCCAGACCAGCGTTTTCCTGGGCACCGCCAGCGGCGACGGCCAGCCATATATCCAGCATCGCGGCGGCCCGGCGGGCTTTCTGCATATCGTGGATCCCCAGACCATCGCTTTCGCGGATTTTGCCGGTAACCGGCAGTTCATCACCCAGGGCAACTTGTCTGAGAATCCGAAGGCTTTCCTGTTCCTGATCGATTATGCCCATCGCCGCCGGATCAAGATCTGGGGCGAGGCGCGGGTTGTGGAGAACGATCCGGCGCTGACGGCGAAGCTGATGCCGCCGGATTACCGGGCGAAGCCCGAGCAGACGATCCTGTTCACCGTGGCCGCCTGGGACATGAACTGCCCGCAGCATATCCCGCAACGCTTCGATGCCGCCGACGTCGCGGCGGCGCTCAAGGAACGGGATGCCAAGATCGCCGCGCTGGAAAAGGAGATCGCGCGGCTTCGCGATAAGGCGGCTTAACCGCGGGAACGCCGGAGAAGGCGGCGCTTCGGCGCCGGGTCTTCCTGTTCCTCGTCACGCAGGACAATGTCCTCGGAATGGCAGCAATCCTGCCAGCTCGTATAGCTGACGGACTTGTCATAGTCGTGCGTATGGATGATCTGGTCGTCCTGAACTTCCCAGCCTTCGTCGCGCGCGGCCTTCTCGAAGACGCAGGGATGGGTGATGTAATCGCGCAGGCGATCCATCTCCTCCGGGTGCTTCAGGAACAAGCGGACGTAATCGATGGCCTCCAGCATGCGCTTGCGGTCTTCGACCAGTCCGGTCTTGCCAAAATCGATCAACGGCTCGGAAGCGGCTACCTGACCCCAGCGGGCGGCAATGTCTCTCGCTTCGGTCTCGCTGATCTTCGTCTTCTCGATGTGCATCGGCTACGTGTCAGTGGTCCAGCGGCGATATAAATAATCCTAGATAATCCGGACAGGAAGTCCCCCGGACCACTCGGGATCATTATTTGCCGCAATGCAGGGGCGCTAAAATAGCGCAGGTGTGGGCCCCAACGCCGTTTCCAGGCGTGCCCATCCACGATTGTCAGATGGGACTCCGAACCTGAGAACGCTAGGCCTGGCGGGGAACGGGCGTGTCAATATTCCTGCAAGCCCGAGCTTCCGAAACCACATAGCTGCATCCTCGCGTTCGGCAAGCCTGAAAAGCGGCGTGCCGCCTACGACAGTGAAACCCGCCTTGGTCAGCAAATGATCCAGGCGGCGTGATTCTTCGACCAGCCGGGCTGTTGCCGCCGTCAGCCAGCCCTGGCCAGTCAGCGCCCGCCGCCCGATCGCGATGGCCGGACCGGACACGGCCCAAGGCCCCATCGCGGCGCGCAGTTTTTCGCCCAAACCGCCTGTCGCCACGGCAAAGCCGAGGCGCAGTCCGGCGAGCCCATAGGCCTTACCGAAGGACCGCAAGACGACCGCGCCACCGGGCAGGGCTGGAATCAGGCTCGTTCCGGGCGGCATCACGTCCATGAAGGCTTCGTCCACCACCAGCAGCCCGCCGCGCGCCGCGAAAGTCCGCGCGACAGAGGCCAATTCATCCCTCCCGATGAGTCTTCCATCCGGGTTGTTGGGATTGACGACGACGCCGCCATCGCAACCGGCGAGATCGGCCAGGGTTTGCGCCGCCACAACTTCGGCCCCTACCGCGCGCCAGCACTCCGCATGCTCGCCATAGGTGTGGCCCAATATGCCGACCCGACGCGCGGGGAAGATGCGCGGCAGCCATTGGATGATCGCCTGGGTGCCCGGCGCGGCGACGATGCCCGCCGCCGGGCCGGCGCCATAGGCCTCACGCGCGGCATCTTCCAGCGCGGCCAGGTCCTCCGCCTGCGGCAGGCGAGTCCAGGCCTCGGGCGGGATTTCACCGGTCGGATATGGAATGGGGTTGATTCCGGTCGACAGGTCGAGCCAGGGTTCCGGCGCGCCCGGGAACAGGCGGCGGGCAGCATCCAGGTTGCCCCCGTGATATCCTGGCGCGTCCGCAACCCTGCTTTCCGCCATTCCGCTATCCATGCCGTCCATGTCCACCGTCGAACTCGCCGCCGCCGCCGTGCTGGTGGAGGCTGCGGTCGGCTACCCGCCCTTTCTGTACCGCGCGATCGGTCATCCTGTCACCTGGATGGGCCAACTGCTCAGCGTGCTCGAAAACCGGATGAACAGCGGCATCGAGTCGTTCTTCACCCGGCGGCGGCTGGGCGTCGTCGCGCTGGCGATCCTGCTCACGGTCTGCCTGGGGGTCACCTTTTTCCTCCGGTGGTTCATTTCCACCGCCTGGTTTGGCCTGGCTGTCACAGTGCTCGTCTCCACCAGCATGATCGCCCAGCGCAGCCTGTACGACCATGTCCGCGCCGTTGCCGATGCGCTGGAGCGCGAGGGGCTGGCGGCCGGGCGGAAAGCGGTCTCGATGATCGTCGGCAGGAACCCGGACCAGCTCGACGAAGCCGGCGTTGCGCGGGCGGCGATCGAAAGCCTGGCTGAGAATTTCTCCGACGGCATCGTCGCCCCGGTCTTCTGGATGGCCGTTGCCGGCCTGCCCGGCGCTGTCGCCTACAAGGCAGTCAATACCGGCGATTCGATGATCGGCCACCGCACGCCGCGCTTCGAGGCGTTTGGCTGGGCGGCGGCGCGGCTGGACGATCTCCTGAACCTGCCGGCTTCACGCCTGTCGGCCTTGTTCATCGCCGTGGCTGCCTTCTTCACCGGCGGTTCGCTGGTCCATGCGGTTCGCGCGGTCGCGCGCGATGCTTCGCGCCACCGCTCGCCCAATGCCGGCTGGCCCGAGGCGGCGATGGCGGGCGCGCTTGGCCTCCAGCTTGCCGGCCCGCGCGTCTATGGCGATGAACTGGTCGTCGACGCCTTCATGGGCGACGGCAGGCGGGAGGCGACGGCAGCGGATATCCGCAAGGCGCTAGGCGTGTTCATCGCCGCCTGCGTCGTTCAATGGCTGGTGCTGGCCGGCCTCGTGCTCCTCACCTGGTGAGACTGAGCAGCCGGTCCAGATCTATATGGCGGGCTAGATGCTCGGCCAACGCATCCAGCACGCGTTCCACGTCGGTCTCATATTGAAAGCCGATGGCCTCCCCACCCAACCATGCCGCGCGTTGTCGGTCGTCGGCAAACAGCCCGTGGACATAGGTTGCGCAGATTCGCCCGTCTGCGGATATCGCGCCGTCGCGCCTGCCATCGGCATAGGTGAGCAAGGGGCGGGCGCAATCCGGCCCGGTGGTCCGGCCGACATGCATCTCATAGCCATGGAACGGCACGCCGCCGGCCGACGTGCCGGTAACCTCGGTAAGCGTTTTGTCGTCGGTCAGAACGGTTTCGACATCGAGCAGCCCCAGTCCCGGCTCGCTGCCTGGCGGCCCCTCGATCCCATCCGGATCGGCGACGGTTCGCCCCAGCATCTGATAGCCGCCACAGAGCCCCAGCACCCTGCCGCCCCGCCGGACGTGGCCCTGGAGGTCGATGTCCCAGCCGTTGCGGCGGAAATCGTGTAAATCGGCCAAGGTCGCCTTCGACCCCGGCAGGATCACCAGATCGGCGTTGCCGGGCAGCGGCTCTCCCGACCGCACCATCACCAGCCTGACCGACGGTTCCAGTTTCAGTGGGTCGAGATCATCGAAATTGGCGATATGGGCCAGCTTTGGCACGGCGATGACGATTTCGCCATCGCCGGCCTCGGCGCGTTTGTCGAGCGCTACCGCATCCTCTGCCGGCAGGCGCGCGGCTTTCGGGAAATGTGGGATCAGCCCCAGTGCCGGCCAGCCGGTATGGGCTTCGATGATCTCCATACCGGGTTGGAACAGCGTCGGATCGCCCCGGAACTTGTTGACCAGGAAACCGGCGACCGTCGCCGCGTCCTCCGGATCGATTACTGTTTTGGTGCCGACGATCTGAGCGATCACCCCGCCGCGGTCGATATCGCCGATCAGAACCACCGGAACGCCTGCCGCGCGGGCGAAGCCCATATTGGCGATGTCGTCGGCGCGCAGATTGACCTCGGCGGCGCTGCCCGCGCCCTCGACCAGCACGATATCCGCCTCAGCCTTCAGGCTTTCGAACGCCTCGACGATCCGGGGCATGAGCGCCGCCTTCATCCCCTGGAATTCACGCGCGGCGGCATTGCCGACCACCCGGCCCAGCACCACGACCTGGGAACCGACCTCGCTTTGCGGCTTCAGCAGTACAGGGTTCATCCTGACCGACGCCGGCACCCGGCAGGCCCGCGCCTGCAGCGCCTGCGCCCGGCCGATCTCGCCGCCGTCGGCGGTGACGGCGGCATTGTTCGACATGTTCTGCGGCTTGAATGGCCGCACCTTCATGCCCCGGTTGGTCAGCGCCCGGCAAAGCCCGGCGACGATCAGCGACTTACCGACATCGGATCCGGTCCCCTGGAACATGAGGGCTTTCGCCATCTAGAACTCGATCCCGAGCTGCGCCTTCACCCCGGCGGCGAAATGGTGCTTCACCAGAGTCATCTCGGTCACCAGATCGGCGATCTCCACCAGTTCCGGCTTGGCATTGCGGCCGGTGATCATGATGTTGAGATCGTCCCGCCGCCCCTTCAGCGCCGCCAGCACCTCGTCCAGCGGCAGGTAGTCATAGCGCAGGGCGATATTGAGCTCGTCCAGCACCAGCAGGCGGATGGCGGGATCGGCCATCAGTTCTCGCGCCTTGCCCCAGGCCCGGGTGGCGGCAGCGATGTCCCGCTGCTTATCCTGCGTCTCCCAGGTGAAGCCCTCGCCCATCGTGTGCCACTGGATCAGGTCTGAAAACCGCTCCAGCGCGTGCTTCTCGCCGGTATCCCAGGCGCCCTTCACGAACTGCACAACCCCCACCGGCCAGCCATGTCCGAGCGCGCGCAGCACCAGCCCGAAGGCCGCGGTCGACTTGCCCTTGCCAGGGCCGGTATTGACCATCAGCAGGCCTTTCGACGTGATCGTCTTCGACGCCACCTCGGCATCCTGCACCTGCTTGCGCTTGGCCATCTTCTCCGCATGGCGGCGTTCGGCATCGTCAGTTTCGGTCATCGCGTGTCCGTTTCTTTCGGAGGCGCCAGAGAGCATGCAATCGGGTCGACGGGCAAGCGAAGCGGGCAAAAGTTGACAGCATGCCCCCGCCCGCCGCAAACAAGACCCTGGTCCGACGGTCCCTCTTAAGACGAGGGTGAAACGGGAATGCGGGCGGTTCGGGGGCAACCCCAGCCGAGGCCGCAGCTGCCCCCGCAACTGTGCGTGGTGAGCGGCGCGCAACGATGCCACTGGGCAACCGGGAAGGCGGCGCGCTGCGGCGATCCACGAAGCCAGGAAACCGGCCGATGGACCAGACCTGACGCGGCGGGCGGGGTGCCCCGGCGCGGTTCCGCGGCGCCGTGCGAACGGCTTCCCGGCCATGCGCACCCGGAGTTCAGGATTCCACATGCAGCCAATGGCAAAGATCCCTGTCACCATCGTCACCGGCTTCCTCGGGTCGGGCAAGACGACCTTGATCCGCCACGTGATCGAGAATGCCAATGGGCGGCGGCTGGCGCTGATCATCAACGAATTCGGCGATGTCGGCGTCGATGGCTCGATCCTCAAATCCTGCGGCATCGAGGATTGCCCCGAGGAGAACATCGTCGAGCTGGCCAATGGCTGCCTCTGCTGCACCGTGGCCGACGATTTCATTCCCGCGATCGAGGCGCTGTTGGCGCGCACGCCGCAGCCCGAGCAGATCGTCATCGAGACATCGGGTCTGGCGCTGCCGAAGCCGCTGGTGAAGGCATTCGACTGGCCCGGCATCCGCACCCGCGTGACCGTCGACGGGGTGATCGCGGTGGTGGACGGCGCCGCCGTTGCCGACGGGCGCTTCGCCGATGACCCGGAAAAGCTCGCGGCCCAGCGTGCCGCCGACAGCTCGATCGACCACGATAATCCGCTTGAGGAGGTCTACGAGGACCAGCTTCTCTGCGCCGACCTGATCGTGCTCAACAAGGCCGACCTGATGACGGCCGACACGGCGTCCCGCGTCACCTCCGAAATCCAGGCCACCGTGCCGCGCGCGGTCAAGATCGTCGAGACGCGCGAGGGCCGCATCGACCCCGCTATTCTGCTGGGCCTCGGCGCCGCGGCGGAAGACGACCTCGCCAACCGCCCCTCGCACCACGATGCCGAGGAAGGGCACGATCACGACGATTTCGAAAGCTTCGTCGTCGACATCCCCGCCACATCGGACCCAGCCGGCCTGCTGACACATCTGGCCGGCGTTGCCGAGCGGCATGACGTGCTGCGCATGAAGGGCTTCATAGAGGTCGTCGGCAAGCCGATGCGCCTCCTGGTCCAGGGCGTCGGCCAGCGCTTCCGCCAGCAATTCGACCGCGCCTGGGCGCCGGGCGAGGCGCGCCGCAGCCGCTTGGTGGTGATCGGTGAGAAGGGGCTCGACCGCGCCGCGATCACGGCTGCGCTCGGGGGCTAGGCGCAGCCCATGCATATGCTGCGCGTCGAGACGCGGTCGATCGACGGCACGGCCGAGGCCGTCGACCTCGACCAGACCCCGGCCGACATCGTCGCGCTCTCGTTTACCGACACCGACCTATCCGTCCTGGCCGCTGCCTGGGAGGCGAACCGCGATACGCTTCCCAGCCTCCGCCTCGCCAACCTTAGCGCGTTGCGCCATCCCTTCTCGGTCGATCTTTATCTCGAAAAGGTGGTCGCAAAAGCCAAGTTCGTCCTGGTCCGGCTGCTCGGCGGCAAGGATTACTGGCGCTACGGTGTCGATGAGCTGGCGATGCTCGCCCGCGAACGCGGCGTCCGTCTCGCCATCGTTCCCGGCGATCACCGCGAGGATGCACGGCTGGACGAAGCCTCGACCTTGCCGGCAGCAGAGCTGCGGCGGATCGGGGCGTATTTCTCCGCCGGCGGGCCGGAGAACATTGCGGCGTGCCTGCGGTTTGCCGCGGGCTCTCTCTCTGGGCAGCCGATAGCGCCCGAGCCTGCCGCCGTGCCGGCTTTCGGCATGTTCGCGAGTCCTGGCGCGCCGGTGACATCTCAGCGCGCGCTCATCCTCTTCTACCGCGCCTGGATGTTGGCCGCCGATACTGCGCCGGTTACGGCCTTGGCCGATGCTCTCTCCGAGCGCGGCTTCGCCGTGACAGCAGTCTACGTGACCAGCCTGAAGGACGAGGCGGTCGTCGGGCCGCTGCGCGACCTGATCGCCGCTGAGGCACCCGACGTCATCCTGAACCTCACCGCCTTCTCGGCCAGCGTCGATGGCGGCGGCTCGGTGCTGGATCGCGCCGATGCGCCGGTGTTTCAACTGGTCCTCTCCGGCGGCGGGCGGGCGCAATGGGCGGAATCGCAGCGTGGGTTGGGGCCGGCCGATCTGGCGATGAATGTCGTCCTGCCGGAACTCGACGGCCGCATCCTGGCCGGCGCGATCTCTTTCAAGGGCGAGACCGAACGCAGCGAGGCGTTGGAATTCACCCGGCTTGCGCACGATCCCGAACCCGCAGGCATTGCCCATGCCGCCGACCTGGCTGCCGCTTGGGCCCGGCTGCGGCGGACGCGACGCAGTGAACGGCGCCTGGCTTGCGTGCTTTCCGACTATCCGGCAAAGGGCGGTCGCACCGGCTATGCCGTCGGACTGGATACGCCACGCAGCGTCATCGCCATCGCTGGGCGGCTGGCGCGGGAAGGTTACGATAGCTGCCTGCTCCAGGATCAGGCAGCCCTGGTTGCGGCGCTTTCCACGGGCGAGACCACCGCCATCCTGACGGTCCCCGATTATGAACGGATGCTGGCCGGTCTGCCGGCATCTCTCGCAGAAGAAATCCGTACCGCTTGGGGCGATCCGAGCGACGATGCGGCGGTCAGGGACGGCATTTTCCATATCCGCACCGTCCGCGCCGGCAATCTGCTGGTCGCGGTTCAGCCGGATCGCGGCAACGCGCCGTCGCGCAAGACCGATTATCACAGCCCGCTAGTGCCGCCGCGCCATGGCTATGTCGCCTTCTATCTCTGGCTGCGCCATGTCGAGCGGGTTCATGCCGTTATCCAATGTGGCACGCACGGCACCTTGGAATGGCTGCCGGGCAAGGCCGTCGCCTTGTCGGACGCCTGCGCGCCACGCGCTTTGCTGGGGCCGATGCCGCTGATCTATCCGTTCATCGTCAATAATCCCGGCGAGGCGGCGCAGGCCAAGCGGCGGACCTCGGCGGTCACGGTCGGCCACCTGACGCCGCCGCTGGTCGCCGCTGGCGTCCATGGCGCGGCGGCCGAACTGGAAGGGTTGTTCGACGAATATGCCGAGGCGCAGTCGCTCGACCCGCGCCGGGCCGCGCGGTTGGCCGATATCATCATGGCTCGCGCCGCCGACACCGGCCTGGCTGCCGAATCCGGCGTCGTTCCCGGCGCCGATTCGGCTGAGGCGCTGATGAAGCTCGACGCCTGGCTGTGCGACCTCAAGGATATGCGGGTCGGCGACGGGCTGCATGTCTTCGGCCAAGCGCCCGAGCCCCTGCGGCGTGCCCAGACAGCCACGTCGCTCGCGGCGTTGAGCGGTGCGGATACGATGACGATCGAATCCCTGCTGGACCAATGCGGCGAGGCCGAGATGTGCGGCCTCATCGCCGCGCTGGACGGAAAATTCGTCGCGGCCGGCCCAGCCGGTGCCCCGGCGCGGGGGCGGACCGACGTGCTGCCGACCGGCCGCAACCTCTACGGCATCGACCCGCGCGCGGTGCCGACCCGCACCGCCTGGGAGATCGGCCGGCGCACTGCTGAGGAGCTGCTGACCCGCCATGTTCAGGATCATGGCGAGTGGCCGCGCAGCGTGGTGCTCGACATCTGGGGCAGCGCCAGCATGCGCACCGGCGGCGACGACCTGGCCCAGGCCTTCGCCCTGATGGGCGTGCAGCCGCGCTGGGATGCCGGCTCGAACCGCGTGTCGGGCTTCGACATATTGCCGCTGGCCGCCGTCGGGCGTCCCCGTGTGGATGTGACCTTGCGCATCTCCGGCCTGTTCCGTGACGTCTTTCCCGGCCAGATCACGCTGTTCGACGCGGCTGCTCAGGCAGTGGCCGAGCAGGATGAGGCGCCGGAGGACAATCCACTGGGGGCTAGTGTGCGCGAGGGCGATGCTGGTCTACGCGTCTTTGGCGCGGCGCCCGGCCAATATGGCGTCGGCGTCTCCCGCCTACTGAATTCCGGAGACTGGCAGGAACGGCAGGCGTTGGGCGATGCCTATCTCGACGCCACGTCGCATGCCTATGGTGCCGATGCCGAGGGCGTGCCGGCCGCGCCCGATTTCCGAGCCCGTGTGGCTGAGGCCGACGCCTTCGTCCATGTCCAGGATCTTGCCGACCAGGATGTGCTGGGGGCAGATGCCTTTGCCAAGCATGAGGGCGGCTTCGCCGCCGCGGCCGCGTCGCTCGGCAACAAACCGGCCCTCTATCACGCGGACACCACGACACCCGACACATCGAAGATCCGCACCCTGCGTGAGGAGGTCGCCCGTGCTTTGCGCGGCCGCGCCACCAACCCGCGCTGGATCGCCGGGCAGATGCGCCATGGCTATCGCGGCGCGGCTGAGATCGCCGAATCGGTCGACAACTTCTTCGCCTACGCCGCGCTGACCGATGTCACCGAAAGCCGGCAATTCGACCTGCTGTTCGACGCCACCCTTGGTGACGAACAGGTCCGCGCCTTTCTGCTGGATGCCAATTTGGCCGCCGCGCGCGGCATGGCCGACAAATTCGACCAAGCCGTCCGCCGCGGCTTCTGGACCACTCGCCGCAACTCCACCTCCGCTATCCTGGCCGCCTTGCGTGAGGCCGCCGAATGACGGCGCCGGCCGCAGACGTTGCGACGATCAGGGGCTGGTGCCCCGGCGCGCTCCGCCCGATGGAGAGCGGCGACGGGCTGATCGTCAGGCTGAAGCTGACTTGCGGGATCGTCCCGCTCGACCTGGCGCGGCGGATCGCCGGTTGGGCAAATCGCTTCGGCAATGGCGAGATTGACCTCACGGCGCGCGCCAGTCTTCAAATACGTGGTGTCACCGACACCTCCCTGCCGGATTTGCAGGACGCTATCGCCGAAGCGGGCCTGCTCGATGACGATCCCGATGGGGAGGCGATCCGTAATGTGATCGCCAGCCCGCTGGCCGGACTCGATCCCGATGCTCTGCTCGATATCCGCCCGACTGTGGCGGCGCTGGAGGCAAGGCTTGCCGGCGATGTAGAACTCTATGCGCTGCCGGCGAAGTTCTGCTTCGCGGTGGATGATGGTGGACGGTTTGACCTCGGAGACGTGCGGGCGGATGTGCGGTTCGAGGCCGTGGCGGGGCCGGCTTTTGCTATTCGGTTGGATGGTGCGCCGGAGATGGCGCTGGGGCCGTGCCGCCCGGACGAGGTCGCTGATGTCGCTGCTAGTCTGGCCAGGGTTTTCCTCACGCTGCGGCGTGATGCTCGCCGAATGCGGAATCTGGTGACACGGACCGGAGCGGAGGCGATCGCGGGGGGAACATCTCTCCCTCTCCGCCGTCATTCCCGGGAAGGCGGGAATCCATCTCAGGCCACCGCGCAAATGGATGGATGGGGTCCCGCCTTCGCCGGAATGGCGCTGGGAATAATTGGCGTCGGCTTGCCCTTCGGCCGCTTTTCGGCGGACAACTTTCGGCGTTTGGCTGAACAAGCCGCTAAAGCCGATGCAACCGAACTGCGCCTGACCCCTTGGCGCGCCATCCTCAGTCCTTGTCCATCGCAAGAGCGCGCCGACAAACGCGCTCAGTCTTTGCCGTCCGACGCTTTCATCCTCGACCCAACCGACCCGCGCCGCCGCGTCGCCGCTTGCGTCGGCGCCCCGGCCTGCCAACGCGCGACCACCGACATCCGCGCGGATGCGGGCCGCCTCGCCCCGCTGGTCGCCGAGAACCAATTCCTCCACCTCTCGGGCTGCGCCAAGGGCTGCGCCCATCCGCGCCGGGCACCGGTGACGCTGGTCGGCAATAATGGCCGTTACGACCTGATCCGCGACGGCGCGCCATCGGATTCGCCGATCCGAACAGGTCTGACGCTGGACGAAGCCGCGGCCTATCTGCGAGAGATGGCGGCAACGCAGACCCAGGGCCCCGCCAGTTGACCGCATCACTCGACTATATCCGCGACGGCGCGGAGATTTACCGCCGCTCCTTTTCCATCATCCGGGCGGAGGCGGATTTGCAGCGCTTCACACCGGAGGAGGAGCGCGTGGCGGTACGGATCATCCACGCCTGCGGCATGGTGGACGTTGCCGCCGATATCGCCTTCGCCTCGGGCGCGGTGAAGGCCGGGATCGAGGCGCTGAAGGCCGGGGCACCGATCCTGTGCGATGCCAAGATGGTGTCGAACGGGGTCACGAAAGCGCGCCTGCCGGCCGACAATCCGGTCATCTGCACGCTGGACGATCCGCGCACTGCCGAACTCGCCAAACAGATCGGCAACACCCGTACCGCCGCGGCGATGGAGTTATGGCGCGACCGCATAGGCGGCGCGGTGGTTGCGATCGGCAATGCCCCCACCGCCTTATTCCGCCTGCTGGAGATGCTCGATGAGGGTGCGCCGATGCCGGCTTGCGTCATCGGGATGCCGGTCGGTTTCGTCGGCGCGGCGGAATCGAAGGAGGCGCTGATCGCCGACGGGCGCGTGCCTTATCTCGCGGTACGCGGCCGCAAGGGCGGCAGCGCCATGACCGCCGCTGCGATCAACGCCCTGGCGAGTGAAAAAGAATGACGGGGCGTCTCTATGGCATCGGGCTCGGGCCCGGCGATCCGGAGCTGCTGACCTTGAAGGCTCTGCGCCTTATCCAGTCATCGCCGGTGGTGAGCTATTTCGCCAAGGCCGGGCGGCGCGGCAATGCCCGCACCATCGTCGATCAGTGGATGACCGGGAAGGCCGAGGAGGTGCCGCTCCATTACCCGATGACGACCGAGCATGCCTTCGACAGTCCGGTCTATGTCTCCGTGCTGGCGGCGTTCTACGAAGAGGCGGTCGCCACACTCTCGGCGCATCTCGATGCCGGGCGGGACGTGGCGCTGCTGGCCGAGGGCGATCCGCTCTTCTACGGCTCCTTCATGCATCTCTACATCCGGCTGCGCGACCGCTATCCGGTCACCCTCGTGCCGGGCGTCACCGGGATGACCGGCTGCTGGTCGGTGGCGGGGGAGCCGATGACCTGGGGCGACGACACCATGTCGGTGCTTCCGGGGACCCTGCCGCGCGAAGGCCTGGTCGAACGGCTCATGGCCACCGACGCCGCCGTGATCATGAAATTGGGCCGCAACTTCGCCAAGGTGCGCGAGGCCGTGGCGGAGGCGGGGCTGCTCGATCGTGCGATCTATGTCGAGCGCGGCACGATGGCGGACGAGCTGGTGATGCCGCTCGCCGAGAAGATCGACGGCAAGGCTCCTTATTTCTCGCTCATCCTGATCCCCGGCCAGGGACGCAGGCCGTGACGGGAAGCCTGGCGGTCGTTGGTCTCGGCCCTGGCCCGGCTTACTGGCTGGCGCCGGAGGCGAGCGCGGTGCTCGAGGCAGCAAGCGATATCGTCGGCTATCAGCCCTATGTCGACCGCGTGCCCGAGCGCCCGGGCCAGCGCCGCCATGCCAGCGACAACCGGGTCGAAATCGACCGCGCCAGGCATGCGCTGACCATGGCCGCCGAAGGTTGCAGGGTGGTGGTCGTATCGGGCGGCGACCCCGGCATCTTCGCCATGGCCGCGGCGGTGCTCGAGGCGATCGAGGACGGCGCGCCGGAATGGCGTTCGCTGGACGTGACCGTCGTTCCCGGAATCTCGGCGATGCAGGGGGCTGCCGCACGTCTGGGCGCACCGCTGGGCCATGATTTCTGCGCCATCTCGCTGTCGGACAATCTCAAACCCTGGTCGATCGTCGAGCGCCGGCTGCGCGCCGCCGCCGAGGGTGATTTCGTCATCGCGCTCTACAACCCCGCCTCGAAGGCGCGGCCGGAGCGGATCCACGATGCTTTTGCGTTGTTGCGCGGCGCGAAGCCTGCGACGACCCCGGTGGCCTTTGCCCGCGCGGTCGGGCGCGATGATGAACGGATCACGCTGACTATGCTCAGCGAAGCGGATCCGGGCATTGCGGACATGAGCACGGTCGTGCTGATCGGCTCCAGCGAGACCCGCTTTATCGAGCGGCCGGGCAAGACGCCGTGGCTGCTGACCCCCCGAACCTACGGGGCGGGCCGATGATCCTCGATCCAGCCCATCACGGCATCGAGGCTATCCAGCGCAGGCACGCCGGCCGTTTCGGGGCGCTCGACCATCACAACCGCGATACCAAGGGTGCGCGCCGCCTCCAGCTTGGCCTCGGTCGCGCTGCCGCCGCTGTTCTTGGTGACCAGCACATCGATCCGCTCGTCCCGCATCAGCGCGATCTCGTCCTCCAGCGCAAAAGGACCGCGCGCCAGAATCAGGCGGTGATCCGGCAAAGCGGCAGCGACCTCCGGCGGGTCGATAGTGCGGATGACATAGTGATGCTGGAGCGCGGCGACGAAGGCGGCGAGCTGCAGACCGCCGACTGTCAGCAGCACCCGGCGCGGCTCGGCGCCCAGCGCTTGGGCCGCCGCAGCCATGTCGGGAACCGGCAGCCAGCGGTCGTCCTTGGCCGGACGCCAGGGCGCGCGGGAGAATTGGACCAGCGGCAGCGTCAGGTCGCGGCAGGCGTCGGCCGCGTTGAACGACATCTGCGCGGCGAAGGGATGGGTGGCGTCGACCACCGCGTTGATCTTGTTTTCCGTGAGATAGGTTTTCAGCCCTGGAACACCACCGAATCCCCCCATACGATGGGGGATCGACGGGGTCACCGGGTTTCGCGTACGGCCGGCCAGCGACAGCACGGGCATGAGATCGTTCCGGCCCGCGATATGGCGGGCCAGCGCGCTCGCCTCGGTCGTGCCGCCCAGTATCAACAGCCGCATCTCATCGCCTTGCCGGGAATCGCCGCATGAGCGGGGCATTGAACGCCAACGGCCGCTGGCTGTCGATCATCGGCATCGGCGAGGATGGGCTGGCAGGCCTGTCCGATGCGGCGAAGACGCTGATCGGCGGGGCCGCGCTGGTGGTTGGCGGCCAGCGCCATCTCGATCTGGTCGCCGGTACGATGAAGGGTGAGGCGATGGTTTGGCCGTCGCCGCTCCACGACGGTTTCCCGGCGATCCTGGAACGGCGCGGCCAGGCGGTCGCGGTGATCGCCACGGGCGATCCTTTCTTCTACGGCATCGGCTCGGTGCTCGCCCGCGAAGTGCCGCCGGATGAGATGCTCTGCTTGCCGGGTGTCTCCGCCTTCAGCCTGGCGGCCGGCCGGCTCGGCTGGGCATTGCAGGATTGTGCGCTGGTCACGCTGCATGGGCGCGCTTTGGAACGCATCCTGCCGGCGCTTCAGCCGCGCAGCCGCATCTTGGCCTTGTCCTGGGATGGCGCCACGCCGGCCAAGCTTGCCGAGCTTCTCGTCCGCTTCGGCTTTGGCGAAACGCTGATGACTGTCTGCGAGGCGATGGGCGGGCCGCGGGAGAGGCTGCGCAGCGTCGCCGCGCGTGATTTCGACTTGGCGGACACCGCCCCGCTGAACCTCATCGCCCTGGACGTCCTCGATGGACCCGGCGCCCGCGCCATCCCACTGACGCCGGGCCTGCCGGACGACTGGTTCGAACATGACGGACAGCTCACCAAGCGCGATGTCCGCGCCATTACCCTCTCGGCCTTGGCACCGCGAAGGGGCGAGCTGCTGTGGGACATCGGCGCCGGCTCGGGCTCGATCGGCATCGAATGGATGCTGGCCGATCCGGCCAATCGCGCCATCGCCATCGAACGGGACCAGGCCCGCGCCGGCCGGATCGCCCGCAACGCCGCGTCGCTCGGCGTACCGGACCTGAAAATCGTTCAGGGCGCCGCGCCCGAGGCGCTGGCCGACTTGCCGATGCCGGATGCGATTTTCATCGGCGGCGGCTCGACGGCCGAGGGAGTGATCGATGCCGCCTGGGCTGCCCTGCGCTCCGGCGGCCGGCTGGTCGTCAATGGCGTCACCATCGAAACCCAGGCGGAGCTGACGCGCCGGTTCAAGGCGCAGGGGGGCGAGCTGATCGCGATCCAGATTTCCCGTGCCGATCCGGTCGGCGGTTTTCATGGCATGCGTCCGGCTTTGCCGGTGACGCAATGGTCGGTGGTCAAGCCATGAAGGTCGCCGTCGGGATAGGCTGCCGCAAGAATTGCCCGGCGGATGCTGTAGAGGCGCTGGTCCGGCAGGCGCTGGGCCAAGTGGCGGATGCAGCGCCGTCGGCCCTGTTTACCGTCGCCGATAAGCAGGGCGAGGCCGGTCTTGCCGAGGCTGCCCGTCGGCTGAGGCTTGGGCTCACCTATCTTTCGCGCGATGCCCTGCGCGGACGAGAGGCCGATATTCAGACTCATTCGCCTCAGGCTGAGCGGCTATTAGGCATTCCCTCCGTTGCCGAAGCCGCGGCGCTCGTCGGAGCCGGACCCGGATCGGTGCTGATCGTGCCGCGCGTTGCCGCGGACGGGGTGACCTGCGCGGTCGCCAGGGGTGCGCCGTGACCGTTCATTTCATCGGCGCCGGACCCGGTGCGCCCGACCTCATCACCGTCCGCGGGCGTGACCTGATCGCGCGCTGCCCGGTCTGCCTCTACGCCGGATCGCTAGTGCCGTCGGCCTTGCTCGGATATTGCCCGCCGGGCGCGCGCGTCGTCGATACAGCGCCGATGTCGCTGGACGAGATCGCCGCGGAATTCGCCCGGGCTCATGCGGAGGGGCAGGACGTTGCACGCCTGCATTCCGGTGACCTGTCGGTGTGGAGCGCGATGGGGGAGCAGCTTCGGCGGCTGGATGGACTCGGCATTCCCTATACCGTAACCCCTGGTGTGCCCTCTTTCGCGGCCGCGGCGGCAGCGCTGAGCCAGGAGTTGACCTTGCCCGGCGTGGCTCAGTCCCTGGTCCTGACCCGCACCAGCGGCCGTGCCTCGGCGATGCCGGACAAGGAAAAGCTGGCGACCTTCGCCGCCACCGGCGCCACCCTGGCGGTCCATCTCTCGATCCATGTGCTGGACCAAGTGACGGCGGAGCTGATTCCGCATTACGGGGCGGATTGCCCGGTGGCGATCGTCTACCGTGCCTCCTGGCCGGACCAGCGGGTGCTGCGCGGGACCTTGTCGACCATTGCCCCGCAGGTGGCCGAGGCGCCGATCGAACGCACCGCGCTGATCCTCGTGGGGCCGGTGCTGGCGTCGCGGGACTTCGCCGAGAGCGCGCTTTACGATCCGGATTATCTGCGCCGGTTCCGGCCACGGCGCAGTGGAAAAAACGCATGACGCTGCACGACGTGATCCATGGCTTCAACCTTCCGGTTTTCAACCCGGGCGAGGTCTGGTTGTCCGGTGCTGGACCAGGCGACCCCGGCTTGCTCACCCTTCATGCGGTCAACGCGCTGGGGCAGGCCGATATCATCCTCTATGACGCGTTGGTCGACAAAGGCGTACTGGCGCTCGCCCGGCCTGGGGCGGTCAGGGAATTTGCCGGCAAGCGCGGCGGCCGCCCTTCGGCCAGCCAGCGCGATATCACCGAGCGGCTGATCGAGCTGGCGCGCGAGGGCAAGCGGGTGCTGCGGCTCAAGGGTGGCGATCCCTTCGTCTTCGGCCGCGGCGGTGAGGAGGCTCTTGGCCTCGTTGCCGCCGGCATTCCGTTCCGCATCATTCCCGGCGTCACCGCGGGGCTGGGGGGCTTGGCTTATGCCAACATCCCGGCCACGACCCGCGATACCAATCACGGCGTCATCCTGGTCACCGGCCAGTACGCCACCGGCAACGAGCGCAACATGGACTGGGGGGCCGCGGCCCATGCCGGGCTGCCGATCATCCTTTATATGGGCATGAGCCGTCTGCCCGAGATTTCGGCGGCGCTGATCGCCGGCGGCATGTCGGCGGCTACGCCGGTCGCCATCGTCAACAACGCGACCATGCCGCAGCAGCGCGTCTTCGTCACCACCCTCGATCGCGCCGGCGTCGATGCGGCGGCCCAGGGCTTCGGCGCCCCCTCGATCATCGCCATCGGTGAGATCGTGCGGGTTCGCGAGGCCTTGTCTCCTTTCGCCATTACGCTCACATGACCCCCGGCCTGATGATCGCCGCTCCGCGCTCCGGCAGCGGCAAGACCACGCTCACCCTCGGCCTGCTGCGCGCCTTGACCCGCGGCGGTCTCAAGGTCGGCAGCGCCAAATGCGGGCCGGACTATATCGACGGCGCATTCCACCGCGTCGCGACCGGCCGGGCCAGCGTCAATCTCGATTCCTGGGCGATGCCCCCGGCCTTGATGGCCGGGCTGGCGGCGGAAGTCGGCGCGGGCGCTGACCTGGTTGTTACCGAGGCGCTGATGGGCCTGTTCGACGGCGTACCCGGACCGGCGGGCCGCACCGGCTCATCCGCCGATGTCGCGGCTGCGCTCGGTTGGCCGGTGCTGCTGGTGCTGGATGCCAGCGGTCAGTCGCAATCGGCCGCGGCGGTGGCAAAGGGCTGCGCCACTTACGACCCGCGCATCCGCATCGCCGGTGTTGTGCTGAATCGCCTGGGAAGCCCCCGCCATGCCCGCCTTGCCGGCGAGGCGATCACGGCGCTGGGTATTCCCGTCGTCGGCACCATGCCGCGTTCCGACGCCGTCGCCTTGCCGGAACGGCACCTGGGCCTCGTCCAAGCCGGCGAGACCGGCGATCTTGAACGCCGGCTTGATGCAATGGCGGATTTTATCGCCGACAATTGCGACATCGCGGCGATCCAGCTTTTGGCGGGCGAGGGCAAGGCCCCGCCGGACGAGTCAGGTCAAGCTATCGCGCCACCCGGACAGCGGATCGCCGTCGCTCGGGACCAAGCCTTTTCCTTCCTCTATCCGCACGTCCTCAATGGCTGGCGGGTGCAGGGGGCTGAGGTCAGCTTCTTCTCGCCGTTGGCTGACGAGGCGCCGGACGACGGCGCCGACGCCTGCTGGCTGCCGGGCGGCTATCCCGAACTGCATGCAGGCCGGCTGGCCGGCGCGTCGCGTTTCCTGGATGGGCTGCGGCGCTTCGCCGAAACGCGGCGGATTCACGGCGAGTGCGGCGGCTATATGGTTCTGGGCAACATGCTGACCGATGCCGAGGGGACATCCCATGCGATGGCCGGGCTGTTGGATGTCTCAACGAGCTTCGCCAAGCGCAAGCTGCATCTCGGCTATCGCGAGGCGAGCCTCGTCGGAGTCTCCTGCCTGGGGTCGGCCGGAACTCGACTGCGTGGGCATGAGTTCCATTATGCGAGCGTCACCGACCCGGGCCGGGACGAACCCTTGGCGATGGTCGTCGATGCCTATGGCAGCGAGCCCGCGCCGACGGGCAGCCGGCGCGGGGCGGTGTCGGGCAGCTTCTTCCACGTCATCGCATCGGTCCCATGAGCCCCCCTCCCATATTCGATGCGGCTTTCCGCGAAAAGCTTGCCGCGCTGATCGCCTGGCGCCGTGACGTGCGCCGCTTCCGCGAGACGCCGGTGCCGGAGGCGCTGATCGATGAGCTTCTCGACCTGGTCCAGCTCTCGCCCTCGGTCGGCAACAGCCAGCCCTGGCGTTGGGTGCGGGTCGACAGCGCGGAGAAGCGGGCCGAAATCCGGGCGAATTTCCGGGACTGCAACGCCCGCGCCCAGGCCGAATATCCCGACGAGCATGCCGACGCCTATGCCGCGCTGAAGCTCGAAGGGCTCGACAGAGCGCCGCTGCAACTCGCGGTCTTCTGCGACAAGGATACGGCGCAGGGCCATGGACTCGGCCAGCGCACGATGCCGGAGACGGCGGAATATTCGACGACCAACATGATCGCCACCTTCTGGCTGGTCGCCCGGGCCGCGGGCCTGGGCGTCGGCTGGGTGTCGATCCTGGATCCGGAGCGGGTCAAGCAGACGCTGGACGTGCCGCCGACCTGGAAGTTCATCGCCTATCTCTGCATCGGCTGGCCCGAAGAGGAGCATCTCGACCCCGAGCTCGAACGCCACGGCTGGCAGCCGCGCACCGAGATCGGACGGCAGGTCAAGATTGTCTGAAACTGGGGTTTCCGACTATTATCAACAACCCGACAGGGTCTATAAGGATCGGACATTGGGTCCAGGGAGTATGACATGACTGCAGTTGCGATTCCGGTCGTCCGGGGAAAGACCGAAGCGCTCAAGGCCGCTTTCGTCGCCTTCACGGTTGGCGCGACGCTGGTCTTCATCACCGGCTTCTCGCATATCGACAACGTCCACAACGCAGGGCACGACACGCGCCACGCGATGAGCTTCCCCTGCCACTGACCTGCTGGTGATCTATCGAGTTCTGATCGTCGGTCTGCTGGCAGGGCTGCTGGCAGGGCTGGTCGTGGCGACCTTGCAACATTTCGTGACGACGCCGTTGATCCTGCAGGGCGAGGTTTACGAGAAGGCCGAGCCGCATGACGGCATGGCCGAGATGGACGAATGGAAGCCCACCGAGGGTCTCCAACGCACTGCCTTCACCAGCGTCGCCACCATCGCCACCGCCGCCGGCTTCGCGCTGATCCTGCTTGCCGGCATGCTGGCGAGCGGCGATGAGATCACCCCCAAGAAGGCGTTCGGCTGGTCGCTGGCGGCCTTCGTCGCCACGGGGCTGGCGCCGGCGTTCGGACTTGCTCCCGAGTTGCCGGGCAGCGCAGCCGGGCCGTTATTGGAGCGGCAGGTCTGGTGGGTCGGCACTGCGATCTCCACCGGTATCGCGCTATGGCTGTTTCTGCGTAACGAAAGCATCGCCGCGAAGGTCGTCGCGGTCATTCTTCTGGCTTTGCCGCACCTCATCGGCGCGCCCGAGCCGGTGGCATTCGAGAGCAAAGCCCCGGCCGAGCTGGCGGCCCATTTCGCTGCCGCGTCGCTGACCATCCAGGCGGCCTTGTGGATTCTCTCCGGCCTCGCCGCCGGCGCCCTGTGGATGCGATTCCAGAAACGCGCCCCGGTTTGATGGGCGCTGACTGATGGCTGCTTCCGATGCGACGATCTTCATCTGCGTGTCCTGCACCGTCGAGGGTGTACGGTCTGAGCAGCCGGGCCGCGCGCTCTTTGAGGCGGTGACGAGCAAGCTCGCCGCACGGCCTGAGACCAAAGCCATCGTCAAGGCGGTGGATTGCCTGGCGGTGTGCAAGCGGCCCTGCACGGTCGCGCTGTCCGGCGAGGGCAAATGGACCTATGTCGTCGGCGATCTCGGCCCTGAGGCCAACGCTGACGATGTGATCGCCGCCGCCGAGGCCTATGGCGCGACAACCAACGGCATTATCCACTGGCGCGAACGCCCGCAATGCTTCCGCAAGGGCGTCATTTCCCGTATCCCGCCGCTCAGCTTCCGGCCGGAGGAGCAGGGGCTTTAGGGCGTTGCGATGACGCCGACGATTGTGCCGATCGCCTGAGGCGCCGCAAACAAATCAACGGGTTGACCGCGCAGCAGCGCCGAAAGCACGCGCAGTGGCCCGCCATGCGAAACCACGATGCAGTCTTGCGTCAGTCCAGCATGGAAATCCGTTACCCGGCCGATCAGCTCCGATCCTGATTCCCCGCCCGGCGCACGGAAGCCCAGCGGGTCGGCCGCCCAGCGGTCCAGGTCGGTGCGGGGGATATCGTCCCACGGCCGCCCTTCCCAATCGCCGAAATCCAGCTCCATCAGGCGCGGGTCGGCGGACAGCGGAACGGAAAGAACCTCCGCGATTCGATCGGCGAGTTCGCGGCAGCGGCGGGACGGGCTGGTCCAAACGTGCGCCGATCCGGCCAGCAGCGGGTCGCGCGCCAGGCGTTCGACATCGGCATCGGGGTGCAACGGCAAATCCAGCCGGCCATAGCAGGTGCCGGGGTCGATCAGCGGCGCCGGGTGGCGCACCAGGACGATCCTCACTTCACCGTCATCGGCAAGCCTGCGACCATGAACAGCACGCGGCCGGCCGTGGCCGCGATCCGCTGGTTCAGCCGTCCCGCCTCGTCGCGGAAGGCGCGGCCGAGCGGGGTTTCGGGGACGAGGCCCAGCCCGACCTCGTTGCTGACCAGCACAGTCTGTGCGGTGCGCCGTGCCAGCGCGTTTTCCAGGGTTACGGTGGCATCTGCCAGGTCGTGGTCGCCCAACATCAGGTTGGTCAGCCATAGGGTCAGGCAATCGACCAATACCGGCGTGTTGCCGGCCTGCATCAGGGCGGCGGTGAGATCGAGCGGGGCTTCGATGGTATGCCAGCCCTCGCCGCGCCGGCGACGGTGTTCGGCAATCCTTTCCCGCATCTCATCATCGAGGGCTTGGCCGCTGGCGATATAGGTCCAGGGCGGGGGCAACGCCTGGACAATCTCCTCAGCATGCCGGCTCTTGCCGGAGCGGGCGCCGCCGAGGATCAGCGTGACGCCGGGCAAGGTGTTGGGGGTCAGGTCTGGAATGGCGGCGGTTCCTTGCGGTGCTGCCGTTTCTATAGGCTTTCAAGGCTGCCGCTTCCATACATGGGCCCAGGGCGGTAACAAAGGCGGGAAGCCAAGGACCAGCGTCTCATGACCCACTTCGCCGATCTCGAAACCCTGCGCGCCGCCTGCCTGGACCTGCCATCCGGCAATGATGATGCGGCGGCGGCGGTTGCCGCCCGGCAGGCCGAGCTCACGAAGCCTCCGGGCAGCCTGGGCCGGCTGGAAGAGCTGGCGGCATGGCTGGCGCGCTGGCAGGGACGGGCGATGCCGGTGCTGGACAATGTCGCCGTGCTGGTCTTTGCCGGGAATCATGGCGTCACCGGCCAGGGCGTGTCGCCCTATCCGGCTAGCGTGACGGCGCAGATGGTGGCGAACTTTGCCCGTGGCGGGGCGGCGATCAATCAGCTCGCTAAGGTCGCCGGTGCGTCGCTGCGCGTGGTGCCGCTGACGCTGGACCGTCCGACCGCCGACTTTACGTAGGTTTCGGCGATGGCTGAGGCCGAATTCCTCGAGGCCGTCGCCACCGGCTATGATGCCGTGCCGC
>DATBAZ010000441.1:0-2958 GCA_036271255.1 Alphaproteobacteria bacterium | reverse complement strand
CGATGGTGGAACCCCGCAGGAATGGCCTGATCTCTACCTGATGGACGAGGCGCTCGCTGATCCCTCGGGGGCGCTCGCGAAGTTCACTCCCAGCGTGCCCATCGAAGGGGGAAACTCCAGAGCGTTCACCCGCTATTGGCTGCTGGCGTTGAACGAACTGGGCCGTCCCCGCGCCGACGTCTTCGCCAGTTCTCCGTACGGATTCGCCTTCGGCAACGACGGCGCGCTGCACCTCGCCGCCATCAACCCGACCGGCTCACCCCTCACCGTTACCTGGCGAAACCAGAAGGGCGACGTGGTCGGCTCGGTCCAGCTGGCCGCGGGCGAGGCCAAGACGATCGCGGGACGCTGACGGTTCGCCGCCTCAGAGCCGTCGAGTGTCGACCCAGGCGTAAGCGATGTCACCTGCGCGGGGTCGAAAGGCCAGCTGAACTTGCACCGATAGACCAGGTAGGGCGATGTGCAGAGAGGAATGCATGACGTTCGGTCAACCGGCGTGGAAGTCTGGGCTGCTTATCGGCGGGACGGCGGTCGCAGGCTACTTTGCGCTGCCGGGCGTCCTACCCAAAGACGTCGGGTACGAGGTCATCGGGCTGGCTTCCGTCGCGGCGATCGTCGTCGGCACCTGCCGCAACCGTCCGGCCCAGCGGGCGCCATGGCTACTGCTGGCCACAGCGAACCTCTTCTTCGTCTTCGGCGATTCCGTGGCCATGATCTATGACTTCCTCGGTCGCGAGGCGCCCTTTCCTTCGATTGGCGACGCGCTCTACCTCAGCGGCTACCCCTTCCTCGCCGCCGGCGTCTGGGGGATCGTGCATGCCGCCGGGCATTCGGGGTCGCGAGAGAACCGCGCCGACGCAGCGATCGTTTCGGTCGGCGCTCTTGCCCTGTCCTGGCACTTTCTCATGGGCAGCTACGCCCACGATCAGACCCTCAGCGCGCTCGGCCGATTGGTCACCATGGCCTACCCGGTCATGGACATCGGCTTGCTCTTCCTGGTCGTCAACTCACTCGTTTTCGGCAGGGACAGGCGGGTCGCCGCCAAGCTGATCGCTGCGAGCATGGGCGCCATGGTCGTCGCCGATTTCGTCTACGACATCCAGATCCTGCACGGCTCGTACGCCGTGGGCAATCTCATCGACGCGGGCTGGTTGATCAGCTACGTCCTGCTCGGCGCGGCCGCCCTTCATCCGTCAATGGCGAGCAGCCCCGCGCCCGTTTCTGATGGCACTCAGCGCCGTCGCTGGATGCCCGTGGTGGCGTTAGCGGGATTCGTCTCACCCGTCATCATGTTCGTGAGCGCGCTGATGCACGAGAGCGTGGACGTGCGGATTCTGGCGGCCACATCCATTGTCCTGTTTGCGCTCGTGGTCGTCCGGGTCTCATGGCTGTTCACCAGGTTGGCCAATCAGAGCGGTCAGCTGCAGAAGCACGCCGACTCCTTGCAGGAAGCGCTTGCCACGCAGCGAGGGCTCGAGGGAGATCTCCGCCATCAGGCCTTCCACGACAGTTTGACCGGTCTCGCCAACCGCGAGTTGCTGCGCGACCGGGTGGAGCACGCCCTTGCGGCCTCGCGGCGCTCGCCCGGAACGGTGGCGCTGATCTTCTGTGATCTGGACGGCTTCAAAACCGTCAATGACAGCCTGGGTCACGGGTGCGGAGACGAATTGCTGATCGCGGCCAGCAAGCGGCTGCTGTCCGTCGTGCGGTCGGGCGACACGGTTGCCCGTCTTGGCGGGGACGAGTTCGCGATCCTGATGGACAACGTCCACGATGCGGCCATCGCCACGACCCTCGCCGAGCGGGTGGTGTCGGTGCTGCGCGAACCCGTCGAGCTCGCCCGCAAATCGATCAGTGTCTCCGCCAGCGTCGGCATCGCCTTTGCCGACGGAGGCCAATCGCTGGAGCTGCTGCTGAGCGAGGCCGACGCGGCGATGTATGCCGCGAAGTCCGGCGGGAAGAACCGTTTCGAGGTATTCCAGACGGAGATGCGTGCGCGTGTCGTCGAGCGCCTGGAGTTGACGAACGCCCTTCGCGGCGCCATGGAGCGTTCCGAGTTCTACCTTCAATACCAGCCGTATTTCTCCATGCACGATGGCCGCCTGCAAGGCTTCGAAGCGCTCGCCCGCTGGCACCACCCGACCAAGGGGGAGGTCGGTCCGGCCGAGTTCATCCCTATCGCGGAGGAGACCGGGCTCATCCTTCCCCTGGGCCGCTGGGTTCTGGAGACAGCATGCGCGGAGGCGGCGACCTGGCCACTGCACGAGGGGCGAGCGCCCACCGTCTCGGTCAATATCTCCGGCCGCCAACTGCACGACCGAAGCCTGGTTGATGACGTCCGAACCGCCCTGGCTTTCAGCGCCATTCCCGCGCAGCAGCTGATTCTCGAGGTCACCGAGAGCAGGTTGATGGATGATCCGACGAACACCGCCGCCATCCTCACCACACTGAAATCGATGGGGATTCGCCTGGCCATCGACGACTTCGGCACCGGATACTCGTCGCTGAGTTACCTGCGCCAGTTTCCCATCGACGTCCTCAAAATCGACAAATCGTTCGTCGACCCGCTCGCCGATCCCAGCAGCGAGGTCACCGCTTTCGTCAAGACCATCATCCGGCTGGCGCGCGATCTTCACCTGTCCACGGTGGCTGAAGGAATCGAGGATCGTCAGCAGTACCAGACATTGAGTGATCTCGGGTGTGACAGCGCGCAGGGCTACTTCACCTCGCGGCCGCTGAATGCCGGCCGTGCGCGCCGTCTTGCCGGGAGCGCAGCCCTGGCCGGAACCGTGAACTGACTTCGCAGCGATAGCGCGGGGTCAGATCGTCGTGACCATGCCGCCGTCGATGACGAAATCGGCGCCGGTGATGTTCTCCGCCCGCGCTCCTGCCAGGAAGAGCACGAGATCGGCGACCTCGTCCGGACGCGTGAAGCGGCCCGTCACCATCCCTGACGCG
>DATBAZ010000440.1:0-21737 GCA_036271255.1 Alphaproteobacteria bacterium | reverse complement strand
AATAGACGTCGGCGACTTCATGCGCCGCGTCGATGGCGGCGTCGGCATTGGCCGCCCATTGCTGCTTGACCTCCGGCTTCGTGTCCGCCGGCGCGTTCTTGATCTGGGCCTCCATGCATTTCTGATACTCCTGGAGGATATTGACGTAGATCTGCAGTTGCTCGCGCCCGTGCTTCATATCTTCGTCGGTGGCCGTGGCGCCCTGCGGCATCTGCGGCCCCTTGGGCGGCTTCTTGCACTCCGCGAGCGCGGTCCCCGAGGAAATGAGAATTATGGCGGCCATCATCGTGCCGCGAAAGACATCCCGCATCGTCGCACCCGAACTGAAAAAGACGGCCCGATGCTACCGGCTCGGCAGGCTGACGCCAATATGCACGTCAACCAATATGGCCGTCACGTCGCGCCGCCGATCGCGCGCGAGATCTGTGCAGCGAGTTCTTCAAGATCCGGCTCGTCGTTGGCCGGCAGCCCGGCCTTGTCCTTGTCGGCCCGCCTCACGGCTTCGACCGCGGCGTCGAGCGAGCAGACGATCCGGTCGGCGCGGGTCTCGGCCTGGGCATGCTCCAGCCTGGCGGCGTCCTGCTCCATGCCCCAGAAAGCGGCGATCAGGCTGATATCGGCGCCGACGCGCCGCCGGAAACGGCGCGCCAGATAGCGCGCATGCGGCACTGCCTCCGGGTCGAGATAGGACAGGCAGACGGTCTTGATCCGCGCCGGGTCGATGTCCGGCAGGGCGATATGGATGGCCGCTGCATAGGGCAGCACGACGACGGTCCGCCCCTCGCCATCCAGGGCCCGGGCCAGCAGAACCGAGGCCGCCTCATCCAGCTCGCTGCGTCCGGCGGCGCAGATGACGACATCGGAATCGATCGTCGGCAGGCGCTTCGGTTCCCGCGGGTCGCGGGTGCGGCTGTTCAGCGTGTCGAGAACCGTCCGGGTGCCATCCGCGACCTGCTTCACATATTCATCCTCAAGCGCGCCGCGCAGCCGGTCGCGCTCGGCCAGCAGCAGGGCGCGCCCAGCCACGCGGCTGAGAAAGGCAGACAGTGTATGGGTACGCAGATATTCCTCTGCCTGGTCGACCGCCTCGTCGGGACGGCCGGCCAGCAGGCGCTGATAGAAGGCCTCGTGCGGCCGCAAAGGCGCCTGGTTGCCGAGCAAGACGTCGAGGAAGGCGAGCTGCGGCACATAGCGCCCGACCACGGCGATGCAGACGGTGAGCGGCGTGGCGAGCAACAGCCCGATCGCGCCCCACAGCCAGGTCCAGAAAATCGCCGACAGCACCAGCGCCACGGCCGACAGCCCGGTCGAGGAGCCGTAGAGCCACGGCTCCACCACATTGCCGGTCACAAGTTCCAGCGCCAGGAAGACTCCGGCGGTCCAGGCCAGCATCTGCCAGCCGGGATCGACCGCGAAGGCAAGCAGCAACGGCAGCACGCTGGCGGCGATGACACCGAGGTAGGGGATGAAGCGCAGCATCGTCGCCAACCCGCCCCACAGGGCGGCATTGGGCAGGCCCAGCATGTAAAATGCGACGGCGAGCATCGAGCCGTAAGCGACGTTGACGACGGTTTGCAGCAGCAGATAGCGGCTGACGCGGGTACCGGCCTCATCCATCGCCCGGGTCGTGCGGTGCAGGTCCCTGACACCGGCCAGGCGGATGATGCGGTCGCGCAGCGTTTCCTTCTCGGCCAGGAAGAAAATGACGAACAGCAGGACCAGCGCCGTGTCGGACACCGGCTCGACCAGCGGCCCGACGACCGCCCGGACGATGTCGATCGGGGTCAGCTCCGGATTCTGGATCTCGACCGCGATCGGCTTGCCGTCGGCGCCGTTCTGGGGAAGTGTTTCATGTCCGTGGAAGCTGCGCTGCGACGCCGGCGCTTTCTGGGTGCTGTTACGCAGGCTGCGCAGGAATGCGGTTCCGCGGTCCAGCGCCGCGCGCGACGGCAGCGCATTGGCGACGTTGTCGATCTTTGTCTCGATATTGGTGCGATAGGCCGGAATATTGCCGGCCAGCCGGCCGACTTCGGTGGTGACGACATAGGCCATCGCGCTGACCGCGAACAGGACCGGCACCACCACGGCCAGGATGGCGGGTATCCGGCCGAAATGGCGGCGGTGCAGCCAGCTGACCGCGGGTCCGAGCGAAAAGCTGATCAGGACGGCGATGGCGACCGGGATGGCGATGGCGCGGCCAAGATAGAGCGCGGCCGTCACCACGCCGACGATGATCAGCGATTCGACCGGGGCACCGCTGCCGGATGCCGAAGTGGTCGGACGTGCGCTGAACAGGCGCCGCGCCATTCTGGATACCCTCGATCGGGCCCGCCGGAGTGGCGCTGGGCCTGGTATCCTAATAACACAGCAACGGGGCGGTTAGAGCCGCCCCGTCTCGTAAAGATCTGAGATTTCGCGCGGACCGGCGGAAACCCGCCGCCCTGCGGGAGAATATCAGGCGTTGTTGGCAGCCTCGACCGGGGCATCGCCACGCAGCCAGCCCATCAGCTCCTGCAGCAGACGGTCCCACAGTTCCATCGTCGCGCGCATATGGTTGTTGGTGACGCCGCCGGCGACGACGACATCCATATCGAAGACGATGAAATCGTCGACCTTGTGCAGGCGCGCGAAGCGCTTGTTGCGGTTCCAGTCGTTGATCCGGTCGAGCGGGAAGTCGCCCTCGATCTTGATCACCGTCAGATAGGTGAAATCGAGATAGCCTTCGACCGGCGGAACCGCCCGGTTGCCCAGGCGGACATTGAAGCTGATGCCGGCGGTGGCGCTGGCGATGATCGGGGTGCCGTTATTATCGGCGCGGTGCTCGGTCCGGTAACCGGCCTCCTGCATGACCGCACCGACTTGCTCGGGGGTCACCGACATCACCTGGGCTTCAGCCATCAAACTCGCTCCGGAAATCTCAAAATGCTTCACCATTGAAGCAGGCGCGGCTCCTTACCATCCGGCAATCTGGATTGCCAGCGTTTCGATGCCGCGCCCTCAAGGGTGAACCTACTCGGCGGCTTCTGCGCTGATCCCGCTTTCCACCGCAGGGATATAGACTTCCGAGCCGCCGGCGACGAAGGCTTCGGACATCCGGTCCATGCCCTTCTGGGCGTACTCCCGAACCTCCTGAGTAATCTTCATGGAGCAGAATTTCGGACCGCACATGGAGCAGAAATGCGCAGTCTTGGCGCCGTCGGCGGGCAGGGTCTCGTCGTGGAAATGCGCTGCGGTCTCGGGGTCGAGCGCCAGGTTGAACTGGTCCTGCCAGCGGAACTCGAAGCGCGCCTTACTGACGGCGTTGTCACGGATCTGCGCGGCCGGATGCCCCTTGGCCAGGTCCGCGGCATGGGCGGCGATCTTGTAGGTGATGACGCCGACCTTCACATCGTCGCGGTCGGGCAGGCCCAGATGCTCCTTGGGCGTGACGTAGCAGAGCATGGCGCAGCCGAACCAGCCGATCATCGCAGCGCCGATGCCGCTGGTGATGTGGTCGTAGCCCGGGGCGATATCGGTGGTGAGCGGCCCCAGCGTATAGAACGGCGCCTCGCCGCAATGCTTGAGCTGCTCCTCCATGTTCACCTTGATCTTGTGCATCGGCACATGGCCGGGGCCCTCGATCATGGTCTGGACATCGTGCTTCCAGGCGATCTGGGTCAGCTCGCCCAGGGTCCGCAGCTCGGAGAACTGGGCCTCGTCATTGGCGTCGGCGATCGAGCCGGGGCGCAGGCCGTCGCCCAGCGAGAAGCTGACGTCGTAGGCCTTCATGATCTCGCAGATTTCCTCGAAATGCGTGTAGAGGAAATTCTCCCGGTGATGCGCCAGGCACCACTTGGCCATGATCGAGCCGCCGCGGCTGACGATGCCGGTGACGCGCCGCGCGGTGAGCGGGATATAGGCGAGCCGCACGCCGGCATGGATCGTGAAGTAATCCACCCCCTGCTCGGCCTGCTCGATCAGCGTATCGCGGTAGAGCTCCCAGGTCAGGTCCTCGGCCTTGCCGCCGACCTTCTCCAGCGCCTGGTAGATCGGCACCGTGCCGATCGGCACGGGCGCGTTGCGGACGATCCATTCGCGGGTGGTGTGGATGTTGCGGCCGGTCGACAGGTCCATCACCGTGTCGGCGCCCCAGCGGGTCGACCACACCATCTTCTCGACTTCCTCTTCGATAGAAGAAGCCACGGCGGAATTGCCGATATTGGCGTTGATTTTGACCAGGAAATTGCGGCCGATCGCCATCGGCTCGATTTCCGGATGATTGATGTTGGCCGGGATGATGGCACGGCCGCGGGCAACCTCGTCGCGGACGAATTCGGGCGTCACATAATCCGGAATCTCCGCGCCGAAGCTCTCGCCGTCGCGTAACGTACCGGCGCGCTGGGCGCGGCCGATATTCTCGCGAATGGCGACATATTCCATCTCGGGCGTGACGATGCCGGCGCGGGCGTAGGCCAGCTGAGTGACGTTCCGGCCGGCATGGGCGCGCAGCGGGCGCGCCGGAGCGTTGGGAAAGGCGGCATGGGCCGGCCGCTCACCCTTCTTCAGCCCGTCGTCCAGGGCGGTGACCGGGCGGCCGTCATAGCGCTCGACATCGCCGCGCCCCTCGATCCAGCTCTGCCGCAACCTGGGCAGGCCGGCCATGATGTCGATATGGGCGTTGGGATCGCTATAGGGGCCCGACGCGTCGTAGACCCGGATCGACGGCTCGCCGCCCGACAGCGCGATCTCGCGCATCGCCACGCGGATTTCCGGATGGACCGTTCCCGGCACGTGGATCTTGGTCGAGGCCGGCAGAGGACCGGTCGAGACACTGAAATTCTTCGCCGCGGAGAGATCGTCGGGCATGGTTCGCAACCCCTTAGGTGTCGTCAGCGGGCGAAGGGGAAGGAACGCGGAAACGGCGCCAGATCCCATCCCTACGCCGGTGCTGACCGGATCAGGTTCGATGGGTTTCCGCGCCGCCCTTCCGGCAGGCCCAGCGGTATCTCAGCCCGTAAGCCGGGCTCCCCAGGGAAAATTCATGGTCGGCCTTGGCTGGCCGGCTGTCAACAGTCGAACGTGAAGTCCCAGGTCACGGGGGAACGATGGCGTCCTTGACCGCCTGGATCGCCGGCGGCGTCGGCGCCTCGGCGCTTTCCTGCATGAAGCTGTCGCTGTTGTTGCTGTGCGAAGCCAGGTTACGGTCCGAGGCCCAGTTGTCGGTATGCGACGAACCCTGGGTCGGATCGTACTTTTCCTTCAGGCGCTTGTAATCGGCCGAATGCTGCTGCATCTGCGCCCACTCGCTGAGCGGCCCCAGCGGGTGATGGGTGATGATGATTTCTTCGCGCTCGGTGGAGTCGGACGCAGCTTGCGCCAGGGCCGCGCCGGCGCCGAACGCCAGGGCGAGCGATGCGACGGTCGCCACCTTCAAGGAGTTGCTGAAAATCTCGAACCGCATGACCGTCTCCCATCCATACGATGAGTCAACACCGAACCGCCAACTCTTGTGCCTAACCTTATATATAACTGGGATGATTTGCGAAATCCGCAATCCATGTCCCGTTGCCGGCTTACCGCTTTTACGCGGGTTTCGGACAATGACCATAGCTTGACCCTAATACGTTCGATACAAGGAAAACCGGCAGTCGGCATGGAAATTGCGCGGGCGCATGGGTGAGGGCACGGTTTTGCGGCATCTGAAGCGGTCTCATGGACATATTCGGACGGCCGCGAAGACGGTTCTGCTGACCCTGATCCTAACCGGGACCGCCGCGGCCACGCCTTACCGTGGGATCGTCCCGCAAGCCGATGCGACCGCCGACCCGGTCACGCTGACCGGCCATGACCTCACCGTCGATCAGCTGGTCGCCGTCGCCCGCCACGGCCAGAAGGTGGTGGTCAGCCCAGAGGCGGCGGACCACCAGGACGAGGCGCACGGCCTGCTGTTGGAGGCAGCCGCCGAGGGGGTCCCCATCGCCGGTTTCAACCGGGCCGCGGACGGAACCGCCGTCCTGTTCGACGGCGACCCGACCGCACCGGAAACCGCGGCGATGCTGCGGCAGAAGGCACTTGCCGCATTCGAAAGCGGCGGCAGCGCGGCCGGAGCCGAAATCGCGGATGAAGAGACCGTCCGGGCAATGATGGTCGTGCGCGCCAATACGCTGACCTATACGCCAGCCGGCACGGGGGTGACCGAATTGTTGCTGCGCTTACTCAACGACAGGATCACCCCCGCCGTGTCCGCCGCCAACCCGTTGGGGGGGATCGCCGCCGCGATGGTCGGCAAGGGCGACGTCTATTACCACGGCATCCGTATGCCGGCGGCGCAGGCGCTGTCCCAGGCGGGGCTGACGCCGCTGGCGCCGGTCGATGACGACTATGACGCACTGACCGGGACGGAAGCCTACACGACCGCCCGGACCGCTCTGCTGGTTGCCGACGGGCGGCGGATGCTGGAATGGTCCGACCTCATCTTCGCGATGGACCTGAACGGCATGAATGCCGGCATCGCCCCGCTATCCCTGCCGGCGCAGGAGAACCGGCCGCTGAAATGGACCTATTGGGATGCCGGCCGGGTGCTGGACATGGTCAAGGGCGGCTATCTGCTGACCGAGGACAGCCCGACGCCGCGCCCCCACCCGCCGGGGCTCGATCTTTCGGTCACCCGGCAGGGCGCGGCATGGCGGGCCTGGGGTAATCTGCGCGATGTTGTGCTGGTCGCGCTCAATTCCTCGGACCAGACGCCGGTCCTCCGCCCCGGCCTGTCGCAGCGCGAATCGCGTGAGCTCGGCAGCCCGCGGATGCTGAAATATTACGTCAAAGGCGGCCGGACCAATGACGGCAAGCGTGGCTTCGTCATTCCCGCGCTCAATCGCGACCCCGCCCCGCTGGAGGTCGAGGTCGAGGCCTTCGCCGCCGCGGTAGGCATGCTGAATAGGGCGGTGGCCCAGCGCATCGCCGTACCGCCGCCGGCGGCGCAGCCGGCCACCGACGATGGGCTCGTGCCGGTCGGCCGCGCGCATCAGCTGCTGGAGACGGCGTTCGGCCTGCTGGCCATCGACCTCGGCAACGCGGCCACGCTGATGGAGCAGCGGCAGGCCGAGAATCCGGCCCGCGCCTTCGGCGCCGCGCCCACAGCGGCCTGGATCGCCTTCCACATGGCCGCACCGGGCAGCGACGCTGCTCGGCGCTTCATCGACGCCAACCAGCCCTCTGCCTTCTATCCCAAGGGCGAGCCGCCGCTGGGCAGCGACGACGCCATCCCCCTGGCGCAGGAAAAGATGGACAGATGACGGCCTTTTCCCAGCCCCGCCTGCACCGTCTCGACGATGCGATGCAGGCCTATACCGATCATGGCGAGGTCCCCGGCCTGGTCGCTCTGGTTGCACGCGGCGACGCCGTCCATGTCGTGAAAGCCGGCCTCCAGGATCTGGCCAGCGGCGCCCCGATGGCCCGCGACACGATCTTCCGCATCGCCTCGATGACCAAGCCGATCGCCGCGGTTGCGGCAATGATGCTGGTCGAGGACGGCAAGCTGCGGCTGGACGAACCGGTCGACCGGCTGTTGCCGGAACTGGCGGACCGCCGCGTGCTGCGCACCCTGGAGAGCGAACTCGACGACACGGTGCCGGCGCATCGGCCGCTGACGCTGCGCGACCTGCTGACTTTCCGCTGCGGCTTCGGCCTGATGATGGCAAAACCCGGGACCTATCCTATCCAGAAGGCCGTGAGCGACGCGGGGTTCGCACCCGGTCCGACTGCGGCCCAGCTTCCGCCCGACGACTGGATCGCCCGCTTCGCCACGCTGCCGCTGATGGCGCAGCCGGGCGAGCGCTGGCATTACCATACCGGGTCGGACATTCTGGGCGTCCTCGTCGCGCGCGCCGCCGGCCGGCCTTTCGATGCGTTCCTGGCGGAGCGGATCTTCGCGCCGCTGGGCATGAAGGATACCGGCTTTCATGTGCCGGCGGACAAGATAGGCCGTCTGGCGACCTCCTACATGATCGATCGTGAGAGCGGGAAACCCAGTGTCTTCGATTCGCCTGAGGACAGCCGCTGGACCAGGCCGATCGTCTTCGCATCGGGCAGCTCCGGCCTGGTCTCGACGGCGGACGATTATCTCGCCTTCGGCCGGATGATGCTGAACGGAGGCCGTCATGGCGGCAAGCGGATCCTGTCGCGCGCGACGGTGGAGCTGATGACCGCCGACCATCTGCTGCCCGCGCAGAAAGCCGCCTCACCCCTATATCCCGGCTTCTGGAGCAGCCACGGCTGGGGCTTCGGCATGGCCGTGGTCACGGCGCGCGAAGGGTATCTGTCGGTCGGCTCCTACGGCTGGGACGGCGGCCTGGGCACAAGCTTTCGCAACGATCCGAAAGAGGGCCTGACCTGTATCCTGCTGACCCAGCGGGCGATGCGCAGCCCGGTTCCCGAGCCGATCTACGGCGATATCTGGGCGCTGACCTATCAGGCGCTGGACGATTGAGAGGAGCGATGTCATGCCGATCTTAAAGCGCCCCGACGGCGAGCTTCATTACGAGGTTTATGGCTCGGGCTTCCCCATCCTGCTGTTCGCGCCCGGCGGACTCAAATCCTCGATCGAGTTCTGGACCAGGCCCGGCCTGCCCTGGATGAACCCGTGCGCCGCCCTGGCCGACCGCTTCACCGTCATCGCCATGGATCAGCGCAACGCCGGCAAATCGCTTGCCGACGTTAAGCCCGATCATGGCTGGCACACCTTCGCCGCCGACCATTTCGCCCTGATGGACCATCTGGGCTTCGGCAAGTTCCATGTCATGGGGGGCTGCATCGGAGGGAGCTATTGCTTCGAAGCGATCGAGCACGATCCGAGCCGGGTGGCCGCCGCCGTGCTGCAGAACCCGATCGGCCTCGGCGACAATCGCGACGTATGGGACGACGCGGTCAGGACCTATGGCGAAACGGTCCGCGCCCGCGACCCGAGGATCACCGAAGAGACGATCCGATCCTTCGGCCGCAACATGTTCGCCGGCGACTTCGTTTTTTCCGTCACCCGCGAGTTCGTGAAGAACTGCGCGACGCCGCTTTTCCTCCAGCCCGGCACCGATAAGCCGCATCCGGCAGCAGTCAGCGCCGAGATCGCCGGCCTGGCGCCGAACATCGAGGTTCAGCCCGACTGGCGGGCGCCTGACCATCTCGACGAATCGATCCGGCGCGTCCGCGCCTTCCTGGAGCAGAACACCCCCGCAGCTTGATCACGGAGGGGGCTGCTGGTCGACGGCGACCGGCCGCTCACGCTCCTGCTGCAGGGCGTGAACTCCGCCGGGGGCAGCGAAATCCCGGTCGGCGGCATCGCGGTCGACATCGGTCTGCCGAAGATCGGGATCGAAGCGCGCCTTGAGCTCGCGATATTGCGCATCGTGCGCCCGCATCTGTTCCCACTCGCTGAGCGGCTTGTCTTTCTTTCCGGGGATGACGATCTCCTCGCGCTTGTCCTGCGCTTTGTCGGTCTGCGCGGAGGCGCCGAACGGCAGCAGGATCGGCAACAGCCAGAGCAGGCGGTGCGCCCTCACGACAGCAGCCCCATCGCCTTCAGGCTGGCCGGCTCGCCGCGGCCGATGATGATGTGGTCGTGGACGGTGACGCCGACCGGGGTGAGGGCACGGGCGATGTCGCGGGTCATCTCGATGTCGGCGCGCGACGGGGTGGCGTCGCCGCTGGGGTGGTTGTGGACCAGGATCAGCGCTGTCGCGCCGAGCTCCAGCGCCCGCTTCACCACCTCGCGGACATAGACAGGCGTATGGTCGACCGTGCCGCGGCCCTGCACCTCGTCGTGGATCAGCCGGTTCTTGCGGTCGAGGAACAGCAGCCGGAACTGCTCGTTGGCCTCGCGCGCCATCGCCGAGTGCAGATACTCGGTGAGCGCGGCCCAGGAGGAGAGGATCGGCTGGGCCATCACGCGCTGGCGGCTGAGCCGTACCGCGCCGGCCTGGATCAGCTTCAAGGTCGCGATGATGTTGGGTTTGAGGCCCTCCTGCTCCAGCTGAAACGGCAGGGCGCTGATTACCCCGGCGAAGTCGCCGAAGCGGGCGATCAGCTTCTTTGCGAGCGGCTTCGTGTCCTTGCGCACAATGGCCGAGAACAGGATCAACTCAAGCAGTTCATAATCGGGCAGCGCGTCGGCGCCGCCGTTCATGAAGCGGTCACGCAGCCTTTGCCGGTGCCCGGCATGACCAGGCTCGGTGTCGTCGGGAAGAAGAGTAGTCTGCTCCCCGCTCACGCGGCCGGGAAGATGTAGGGCGGCTTGCTGAGGCCCGCGGGCGACTGGGTGAAGATCTCGACCCCGGTCTCGGTGACGCCGACCGTGTGCTCGAACTGGGCCGACAGCGACCGGTCGCGGGTCACCGCGGTCCAGCCGTCATCGAGGATCTTCACTTCATGGCGGCCGATATTCACCATCGGCTCGACCGTGAAGATCATGCCGGGCTTCAGCACCAGCCCCTCGCCGGGGCGGCCGTAATGCAGCACCGACGGCGCCTCATGGAATATCTTGCCGGTGCCGTGGCCGCAGAAATCCCGGACCACCGAGAAGCGGTGGGATTCGACGAATTTCTGGATGGCGTGCCCGACATCGCCCAAGGTCGCGCCCGGCTTGATCTGGGCGATGCCCAGCATCATCGAATCATAGGTGACGTCGACCAGCTTGCGGGCGCGCAGCGGAATCTTGTCGCCGGCCAGGTACATGCGGCTGGAATCGCCGTGCCAGCCGTCGACCGTCGGGGTGACGTCGATATTGAGGATATCGCCGTCCAGCAGCTTCCGGTCGCCCGGGATGCCGTGACAGACGACATGGTTGATCGAGATGCAGACCGACTTGGGATAGCCCTTGTAGCCGAGCGGCGCGGGAATGCCGCCACGGTCGCGCTGGAACTGCTCGCACAGCCGGTCGATCTCGGCGGTGGTCACGCCGGGCTTCACGTAGGGCGTGATGAAGTCGAGCGTCTCCGCCGCCAGCTGCCCGGCCACGCGCATCGCCGCGAAGGCATCGGCCCCATGGATGACGACGGCGGGATCGTAGGCGGGTTCGCGATAGGCGGTCTGACGGTTCATCGAATGCTCTGGACTGAAATACGGTTGCACCATCGGCCAAGCGGCGCACAGGATCAAGATTTGGATCGCAGAGCAGGTATAAACAAGAATAGATTGTGCCGATGACCACCGAATCTTCCGCCCCCACCGCTGCAATCCTCATCATCGGCAACGAGATCCTCTCAGGCCGCACCCAGGACGTGAACCTGAACTGGATCGCCAACCGGCTGACGGCGCGCGGCATCCGGCTGGCCGAGGCGCGGGTGGTGCCGGATATCGAGGACGAAATCGTCGCCGCGGTGCGCGCGCTGTCCGGCCGCTACACTTACCTCTTCACCACCGGCGGGATCGGCCCGACACATGACGACATCACCGTCGACGCCATCGCCAAGGCGTTCGGCCGGCCGGTGATCGTCCATCCGGAAGCGGAGCGGCGGCTCATCGCCCATTACGGCGAGGGCAAGGTGACACCCGGCCGGCTGCGCATGGCGCGCACGCCCGAGGGCGCCGAGCTGATCGAGAATGCCGTTTCCGGTGCACCCGGCATCCGGCTCGAAAACGTCTACATCATGGCCGGGGTGCCGGCGATCATGCGGGCGATGATCGACCATATCGTGCCAACCCTGCCCGGCGGCCCGGTGGTGCTGTCGCGGTCGGTCGCCTGCCAGGTCGGCGAGAGCATCCTCGCCGAGCCCCTGGGCGCGATCCAGGCCGCCCATCCGCAGGTCGATATCGGCAGCTATCCGTGGTTCCGCAACAACCAGTTCGGCGTCAGCCTGGTCGCGCGCGGCACCGACCCGGCGGCGCTGGACACGGTGATCGGCGAAATCTCGGCGATGATCCGCGCACTGGACGGCGAGCCGGTGCCGGAAGACGACGGCTAAGGCTGTTTCCGGCAGACCAGGTCGTAATCGTAGTCCAGATCGTGCGCGCCGCGGGTGAAGGCGCAGCCGTAATTCGGCGCGGCCACTTTCGCCGGATCGCGCGTGTCGTCGCCGGCGGGGCGGGCGCTGGTATCGACCCATTTGATCAGGTCGTCGAACGCCTCGGTCACCTCGGCCTCGTTGAAGCCGCAATGGCGGCGGTCGCGAATCGCGCGCTGGACCAGCAAGTTCGATGCGCCGTTGGCCTCGACCTGGGCGGCGTAGCGCTGCGCGCCTGAGAAGAAGGCGATCATGTCGCCCAGCGCATTCAGCTCGATCAGCGGGACGGTGATCTTGCCGGTGAGCCTGTAGATGCCGCCCAGATTGTGCGTCTGGTCGGGCGCGATGCGGCCGGAGGTGCAGACCTCAGGGTCGCAGCTAAAACGCGGGATCGTCAGGTTGAGGGACGCCTCGGCCACCGTCAGCGGCTGGCCGGGCTTGCTTTCCCAGCGATAGTCGACCCAAACGTTATCGATGAAGGCGCGGTCGCCGGCATCGACGCCGGACATGCGGATGATGTAGCCGGGGATCGTGTCCTTCACCTCGGCGAAGAAGGCGGTATCGAACATCGGCCTCGGCCCCCCGCTCAACCCCTCCATGATCTTCACCAGCGCGTCGCCCTTGGCATTGCGCTCATAGGGGAAATTGGGACCGAGGCCGGCGAGGACCGGCGCGCGCAGGGCGTTCAGCCGCTCGGGATCGAGCGGCCATTTCGCGGTCTTGAGGAACTGGGCCACCTCAGGCGAGTCCGGGGCGACCAGGGCCATCGCGGCCAGGGTGAATTCGAAGAAATCGGCATAGCCTTTGCTATCTCCGGTACACCCCGCGATGGCGCCCGCGAACGTGCCGGGAAACAGCTCCAGCGCATGCTGCACCGTCTGGCCGCCCAGCGAATTGCCGATGATGAAGGCCCGGCCCTTGAAGCCCGGCTGGTTCTTCCGGATGTCGGCGACGGTGTCGAGCGCGTCCAGCGCTCTGGTCTTGGGCGTGATCAGATATTCGCGAAAGGTCGGCGAAGCCCAGGCAAAGCCGCGTTCGATCAGATGCTTGCGGATCGCCGGGAAGCCGGCGCTGGGCAGGACGCAATTGGCGTGGGTCTGCGGATCGCACAGCCTGTCGGCCGGGTATTGCGCCCCGCCACGGACGGAGACGACCAGCTCGCCGTTCCAGTTGGCCGGGATTTCCAGCCGGTAGCCCGAACCGTGCGTGGTCATGCCGGTAACGGCCTTGGCGCCCGGCAGCGGCTCGAACTTGAGCTCAGCCATATCCACCGTGTAGGGCCGCGACGGAAGCTCGAACCCGGTGCTGTCCTTCGCGATGGCTGGACCGGCGAGACAGGCCAGGCAGAAAAGCGCCGCCGCCAGCCTTGTCACGGCGGGCGCCTTACTCCGCCGCCTGCGGCAGGGCGTCCACCCGCCGGCGGGCATAGCCGAAATAGACGGCGTAACCGATGACCAGCCAGCTTACCGCGATCAGCCAGGTGTTGGCCGGCAGGTACGACATCATCAGGAAGCACACCAGAACGCCAAGCACGGGCACGGCGGGAACCCAGGGCGTGCGATACGGCCGCGGCAGCTCGGGCCGGGTGCGCCTCAGCACGAGCACGCCGATGCAGACGAGGATGAAGGCGAACAGCGTGCCGAACGACGTCATGTGGCCGAGCCAGCTGATCGGCAAGAAGCCGGAGAAGACGCTGACGAAGATCATCAGCGTGATGTTCGACCGCCACGGCGTCTGCCATTTGGGATGAATGTCGCTGAACATCTTCGGGATCAGCCGGTCCTGCGCCATCGCCCGGAAGACGCGGGACTGACCGAGCAGCATCACCAGGATCACCGAGGTGAAGCCGCCGATGATGCCGACCTTCACCAGGACCTGCAGAACCGGGAACGGCGTCAGGTTGATCGCGGTCGCCACCGGATGGGCGTCGCCGTGCATGACTTTGTAGTTGACCATGCCGGTCAGCACCAAGGCGAAGGCGATATAGAGGATCGTGCAGACGACGAGCGATCCCATGATGCCGAGCGGGATGTCGCGCTGCGGGTTCTTGGCCTCCTGCGAGGCGGTGGAAACGGCATCGAAGCCGATATAGGCGAAGAAAATCGTGGCGGCGCCGCGGATGATGCCGCTGATCCCGAATTCGCCGAACGTCCCGGTATTGGGCGGCACGAACGGCACATAATTGGCCGGATGGATGTAGAAGACGCCGACCGCGATCACCGCCAGCACGATCGACACCTTGACGATGACGATGATGTTGTTGACCAGGGCGGATTCGGAGATGCCGCGCATGAGGATCAGCGACACCACGACGATGATGAAGATGGCGCCGAAATCCAGATTCAGCGGCACGCCGCCGACGGTTCCGAGCGCGAGCTTGGTCGATATCGGGACGCCGAGGCTGTTGAACAAATCCATTACATAGGCCGACCAGCTGACCGAGACGGTCGCTGCGCCCAGCGCATATTCCAGCACCAGCGCCCAGCCGATGGTCCAGGCCGCCAGCTCGCCGAGGGTCGCCTGGGCATAGGTATAGGCGCTGCCCGAAACCGGGATCATCGACGCCATCTCGCTGTAGCACATGCCGGCGAGCGCGCAGCCGAGTGCGGCGAGCATGAAGGAGAGCACGATGGCCGGGCCGGCATTGTCGGCCGCCGCAACGCCGGTCAGGGAGAACAGGCCTGCGCCGATGATCGCGCCGATGCCGAGCGCGATGAGGTTCCAGGGGCCCAGCGCACGCTTCAGCTGATGTTCGCCGGCCTCCCCGCCGGCAATGACCTCTTCAGGGGTTTTGGCGGCGAACATGGATCGTTGCGGCATTCGGGGTCCGTTATCTCGTTCGGTGAATCGATGGCAGACCTTCCGCGACATCTGCAAAAATGGCAAGTGCGCTATGCGTTCAGGACATCGGGCGAATCTCCGTGGACAGCCGCCGGGCCCTCCCGATACGGTGCCGGCAATATTCAAGGGAGGACGTGATGAGCGAGTTGAAGGGCGTGCATCTGAGCGAGCGCACCATACCGGTGCCGAAGTCGATCAGCCCCGAGGCGCAGGCAGCGCTCGCCATGGAGCGCCCGGTCCAGCCGCCCTTTCCCCCAATTGACGACAAAGCCGGTTGGCATGCCCGCATCGCAATGATGAACAGCGGCATGGCCGATATGATGCGCGGCCCGCTGATGGCGCTGCCGGTCAAATCGGACACCGCGGCCGTGGCCGGCGTGACCACCTATATCGCCGAACCCCACGAGATACCGGCCGAAAACCGGGATAAGGTGCTGCTCTATTTCCATGGCGGCGGGCTTGTGATCCTGGGCGGCGAGCCGACCCACCTGTTCGCCCGGATGGAGGCGTTCGAGAATCGCTGCAAGGTCTATGGCGTCGATTACCGCAACCCGCCGGACCATCCCTATCCCGCCGCAATCGACGATTGCGTCGCCGTCTATCGCGAAATGCTGAAGACCTGGAGCCCGGCGCAGATCGCGATTTCCGGCGCGTCCGGCGGCGGCAACCTGGCGGCGGCCGTGCCGCTCAAGATTCGCGACCTGGGGCTGCCGCTGCCGGCGGCGGTCGGGCTGTTCACGCCCGAGGTCGACCTCACCGAATCCGGCGACACGTTCCAGACCAACCGCGATATCGACGTGATCCTGCGCGGCGGCCTGCCGGCGATGAACGCCCTCTACGCCGACGGCGCGGACCTGGCCCACCCCTATCTCTCGCCGATCTTCGCCGATTTCACCAAGGGCTTCCCGCCGACCTTCATCCAGACCGGCACACGCGACGTGTTCCTGTCGAACTCCGCCCGCATCCACCGCGCGCTGCGCAAGGCCGGGATCGAGACCGAGCTCCACGTCTGGGAGGCCATGCCCCATGGCGGCTTCGGCGGCGCACCGGAGGACCGGGAAATGCGGATCGAATTCGGCCATTTCCTGGCGAAGCATGCGGGCTGGGCCAAACCTTAGGCCGGCCCTGATCGCAAGACTGGGGAACTCGCCGGACCGAACGTCCGTACTAGAGAGTACCGACTGACGGAAACCCGATGGCTCTCGCGCGGCGACCCCTGATCGCCATTCTCCTCACCCTGCCGTTCGCCGATGCGCTGGCGGCCGGAAAGACAATCAAACTGAGGATCGCCAGCGATGGCGACGAGATGGCGTTCAAGCCGGATCGGCTGCGCTGTCCGGCTGGGGCCGAAGTGCGGCTGTCGTTCCACCATGCCGGCGAGATTTCGAGCGACCCGCACGACTGGGTTCTGCTGAAGCCAGGAACCGAGAAAGCCTTCCTGGCCGATGCCGACCGGCAGACCGACGATTCCGTCGTCATCCCGCCCGCCGACAAAGACATGGTGCTGGCGGCCACGCCGCTCTGCCCCAAGGGCAGGACGGTTTCCGTCACCTTCACCGCGCCGGCGCCCGGCGCCTATCCGTTCGTCTGCTCCGTCGCCGGCCATGGCGAGTCCATGAACGGCGTTCTCATCGTCACTGCATGACCAAAGGGAAGGAAACCATTATGACTCTGCGCACCAAGCTGATCGCCTGCATCGGCGCCCTCACCCTGCTCGCCGCCACCGGCGCGGCCCAGGCCGACGTCACCTTCAAGTCGCCCGCGAAGGTCCAGAAGGCACTGGCGACACTGAACCGGGTGGTCGACCACACGGCGCGCCTGATCCAGGCCAAGAACTACCCGCACCTGCTGCACGAGAACGACGAGTTCAAGGAAGGCTCGGAAGCGCTCGAGAAAGGCATCGCCAAGGCGCCCGCCGACTTCAAGGCCAAAGTCGACCCGCTGCTGAAGCAGGCCGACGCGGATTCGCAGAGCATAGCGGACGCTGCCACAGCGAAGGACGACGCCAAGCTGGCGGCCACGCACGACGCCCTGACCAATTCGGTCAAGGCGCTGCTCGCCGCTTTCCCCGACAATGTCCAGCCGCCCCCGCCCAGCGCGTCGAAGGAGATGAAGGAAGACCAGGCACAGGACAAGAAGTAGGCCCATGATGAGCACACGCCTTCCCAAGCCCGGCGCCAAGGTGAAGTGGCAAACCTCGCAAGGTGAGACGAGCGGAACGGTGGAAAAGACCGTTACTCGGACGACCAAAGTGAAAGGCCACGTCGCCAAGGCCACGAAAGATCACCCGGAAGTGTTGGTTAAAAGCAGCAAATCGGGTGAGACCGCTGTGCATAAGCCGGAGGCACTGAAGAAAGCGTGAGCCTCAGTCGCCCAGCGCGAAATCCTCGGCCAGCGCGGTCACGGTTTCGCGCGCCAGGGCTGCCGTGCGGTGGTGATAGATCGCGCGGTATTCCGGGCTGGCGCTCATCCGCGCGAGCGCGCCGACGCTGGGATAGCGGACCAGCAGGACGACATCCCAGTCGTCCTGCGCCCCGCCGGCGATAACCGCCATCTGCCGCCCGGTCCACACCACCTCCGCCCCGTAGACGGGGAGGATTTCGGCGGCCAGGGCGCCGTAATCGGCGTAAGCCTGCCGTCCGGTGCGCCCGTCGCCGGCATCCTCCTTGAATTTCAGCAGGTTCATGATGACGATCGGGCCGGTGTGGTGCTCGGCCAAGTCCCCGAGAACATCGGCGCTTGGTCCTGCCTCGCTCATTGCCACCCTCCCCCTTAAATGATTTTCAGGAAGGGTAGCGAGCATCTTGTAGGATGGGTAGAGCGCAGCGAAACCCATCGTTCAGCGCACCGGTTGATGGGTTCTCTGCGCTCTACCCATCCTACGGGGTTCAGCCTCTTTTCAACCGCCGCCGCCTGAAGTCCGCCAGGATTTCACCCGCCGCGTTGTGCCCCGGCGCACCGGTGACGCCACCGCCGGGGTGGGTGCCGGAGCCGCACATATAGAGGCCGGGGATGGGCCCGCGATGGTCGGCGTGGCCCAGCATCGGGCGGGCGGAGAAGATCTGGTTGAGGTCGAGCGCGCCGTGGAAGATATCGCCGCCGATGAGGCCGAAGGTACGCTCCAGGTCCAGCGGGCTGTTGATCTGGCGGCCCAGCACCGACGCCTTGAAGTTCGGCGCGAAGCCGTTGACCGTATCGATGATGAGGTCGGCGACCGTATCGCGGTGATCGTCCCAGGACGAGCCGTCCGGCAGCTCGGGCGCGACATGCTGGCAGAACAGGCTGGCGACATGCTGCCCGGGCGGAGCCAGCGAATCGTCCAGGGTGGACGGGATCAGCATCTCGACAATCGGCCGCTTCGACCAGCCGTGGCGGCGGGCATCGATATAGGCGTCCTCCATATAGGCCAGGCTGGGCGCCATGATGATGCCGGAACCGTGATGCTCGGCCATCGCCGTGCCCGGCAGGGCGGTGAAGCTGGGCAGCTCGCTGAGCGCCACGTTCATCCGGAACGTGCCCGAGCCGCAGCGCCAGTTGAGGATACGATCGAGGAATTCCTTGGGCAGCGCCGCCGGATCGATCAGGTCGCGATAGAGCAGCTTGGGATTGAGGTTTGAGACGATGGCGGAACCGCGCACCGTCTCACCCGCCGCCGTCACCGCGCCGACCGCCCGGCCTTTCTCGACCAGGATTTCCTTGACCGGGCTGTTCAGCACGATCTCGACCCCGGCCGCCATCGCCGCCTTGGCCATCGCCTGGGTGATCGCGCCCATGCCGCCGATGGCATGGCCCCACACGCCCTTCTTGCCGTTCACCTCGCCGAACGTGTGGTGCAGCAGCACATAGGCCGAGCCGGCGGCATAGGGGCTGGCGAAATTGCCGACGATGCCGTCGAAGCCGTAGGCCGCCTTGATCGGCGCCGATTCGAACCACCCGTCGAGATAATCGCCGGCCGACATGGCGAACAGGTCGAGGAAGACGCGCTGCTGCTCGAGGTTGAGCTTGTTCATCCGCTTGCCGAGCCTGGCGCCCTTCAGCAGCTCGGGGATCGCGCCCATGATGCTGCCGCGGACGATGTTGGGCGGCGTCTCCAGGACCACGTCGCGCAGCACGTCGCCGACCGCATCGAGCTGGTTGGCATACGCTTCCAGCCGGTCGGCGTCCTTCCTGGAGAACTTGGCCACCTCGTCATAGGTCTTGCCGGGGCCGACCTTCAGATACTGCCCGTCATCGAGCGGCAGGAAGTTGGAGAGCATCCGCTCGACGATCCTGAGCCCATGGCCGTGCAGGTCGAGGTCGCGGATCACCTTCGGGTTGAGCAGCGAGACGGTGTAGCTGGCGACCGAGTTGCGGAAGCCGGGGTGGAACTGCTCGGTCACCGCCGCGCCGCCGGGCACGCCGCGCCGTTCCAGCACCGTCACCTTCAAGCCCGCCTTGGCCAGATAGGTTGCGCAGACCAGCCCGTTATGGCCGCCGCCGACGATCACGACGTCCCGCATTTTCAAAGTCCTCTCTTCAATCCCGTCATTGCGAGGAGCGGAGCGCCGCGGCCATCCAGGGCCCGACCGACAGGTGCCGGGCTAACGACTCTGGATTGCTTCGCTGCGCTCGCAATGACGCAATGGTTAGTCTTGTACTTCCTTCTTGAACGGTCGTACAGTATGGTTGCGCATGAACGTGATCATACCCGAGTTCTCCATGGCCGAGCCGTCTCGCTTTCGTGATCCCAGCCGTCAGCCCGACCAGGACGGGCTGAGCATGCCCGGCTGGATCTATCGCGACGCCGATTTCCTGGAGGCTGAGCGCGAGGCGGTGTTCGCCGGCTCGTGGCAGATCGTCTGCCACGAGAACGACATCCCCGAGGCCGGCGACTATCATACGCTCGATTTCATGGGCGACAGCTTCGTCGTCGTGCGCGACAAGGCCGGCACGCTCAACGCCTTCCACAATGTCTGCCGCCATCGCGCGGCGCGGCTGCTGGACGGAACGAGCGGCAGATGCAAGGGCTCGATCGTCTGCCCCTATCACGCCTGGAACTACGGCTATGACGGGCGGCTCAACACCGTGCCGTTCCGCGAGAAATTCCCCGACCTGGACCTCGGCCGCACGGGCTTGGCGCCTCTTGAGGTCGAGACCTTCCTCGGCTTCGTCTTCGTCCGCCAGCAACCCGGCGGGCCCTCGGTCGCCGAGATGATGGCGCCGTACCGCGCCGAGCTGGAACCCTATCGGCTCCCTGAGCTCAAGGCGCTGGGCCGGGTGACGCTCCGCCGCCGCGCGGTCAACTGGAAGAATGTGGGCGACAATTATTCCGACGCGCTGCACATCACCGTCGCCCATCCCGGCCTGACCCGCCTGTTCGGCCGGTCCTACGGCGCGGAGGCGCGGGAATGGGTCGACAAGATGTGGGGCGATATGCGGGCCGAGCCGTCGGCCAATATCTCCGAGCGGCTGTATCAGAAATTCCTGCCCGAGGCGCCGCACCTGCCGCCGGAGCGGCAGCGTAAATGGGCCTATTACAAGCTATGGCCCAACATGGCGTTCGACATCTATCCCGACCAGGTCGACTTCATGCAGTTCTTCCCGATTTCGCCGACCGAGACGCTGATCCGCGAGATCGCCTATGTGCTGCCGGAGGCCTATACGCCCCCTGAAAGGCGGCGGGAAATGCGGGCCGCACGCTATCTCAACTGGCGCATCAACCGGATGGTAAGCCTTGAGGACAAGGCGCTGATCGAACGGGTGCAGGCCGGCATGGCCTCCCGCAGCTACACGGTCGGCCCGCTGGCGGAGACCGAGGTCTGCCTGCGCAGTTTCGGCCGGCGGATGCGCAACCTGATCCCGGAAAGCCGGCTGGAGCATGCGCCGGCGCCGGGATGGGCGCGACGCCGCAATTAGACCGGCCTACCGCCCGCCATTCCCCGGCATCGACGCCAGGTGGCCATAGACGTTCTGCAGCTTGGCGACGGCGGTCGCGCCGTTGCCGCTCAGTGACGCGATGTGACTGTCGAGATACCAGGTCATCAGCGGCGTCTTGGTCTCGTTGACCGCGCAGACGGCCTCGACCGCGGCGTCCATCGACGGCTTGACCGATTGCTTGTCGATGACGCCGTCGAAATCGACCTGGACCGCCTTCAATATCTCGCAAGCCGCCATGAACTCGCCGCGCGTGCGGACGAATTCGGCGCGGGTATCGCCGGTCATGAACCAGGAATGGCTGTCGACCGCCTTCAGCACCTCCACCTGGCCGCCGGTCGCCCGGATGATGGTCTTCAGCAGGTCGCCCAGATTGTCGATGCGCGGATAATAGCCGGCCTTGCCCTCGACCACGCGCTGGTTGAAGCGGTCGAGAGCATCGGCCGCGATGCCGTAATTCCCGACCGTGTTGTAGATGAAGCCCCACATGCGCGGGCCGGCCTGGATCCGCTCGACCGCGATGTCGAGGTCCTTGTCGATGTCGTTGAGCGAACCCAGCGTCGCCACATCCTCACGCAAGGTGAAGGTGGTGCGCGACAGGATCTTCTCCTGGCCGAGCTCGAAGGCGCAGGTGTCGGTGCGCCAGCTGGCCGGGGTCAGGAAGGATTCGCTCGGGCACCAGCCGCGATCGACGCCATCGCGCAGCATCTCCGCCGTGACGGCGGCAACTTTGCTGGCTTGGCCCTTCGGCCCGGTGGGCAGGACGACGGTATCGAACCGCGCATCATAGTGCGGAGCTCCGGTCACTTGGCCGACGATCAGATAAATGACAGCCAGTCCGACGATGACGAGCCCGGCGATCAAGGTCCTGAACTGAATGTTCATCATGCGGATGAGATGTCCACGAAAACGAAAGCGTCAAAACCGACGCCCGCATCCCGCTTACCTATCGGATACGAACCTCGCTGAATATGGGTTCAGGCCGGCTGGAGGGAAGCGCCTGCCGGCCGT
>DATBAZ010000439.1:0-8884 GCA_036271255.1 Alphaproteobacteria bacterium | reverse complement strand
CAGCCGCACCAGCGCCTGCGAGCCGGTGACATAGATGCGCCCGCTGGTCTCGGTATATTTGTCCGCCAGGGTGACAGTGCGCATTTTCCCCTCCCCGATTATCCGTTCTGCATCAACTCGACGAAGATGCCCTTGCCGTCGCTGATCTGCGCCACGCGTACGCCGGGCCTGAGCTCACGCGGCGGCACCGGGTTGGGATAGCCCGCGCCGACCGCCTCGGCGACCACTTCGTCCAGGTTGGTCACCTGGAGCGTGAGGTAGCGCAGGCCTGTCTGATCGGCGAAAGGCCCGGTGCTGGCATGTTCCGGCGCGGGCTTCTCCAAATCCAGGATACGGAACGTGGTCTCCCCGCAGGTGAGCCGGCGCACGATACCCATGCCCGGGAACGCCACCTCGCCCGCTTCGGTGAAGCCGAGAAGGTCGCGAAAGAAAGCCAGCGCGGCCGGGCCGTCGTCGGTCACCATGCCGACATCGAGCACGGGCTTCGCCAATTTTGCCGGCATCTGGCCCCTCCCTACCGCGTTCCGGCGCGCAGCGCCTCGGCGTCCAGGCCCTTATGGCCCCAGACGTCGCCTTCGACGAACTCGCTGGGCGTCCAGTCCGGCCCGACCTTGATGGCATGGCAGCCGACTTCGATATCGAAGCCCGAGGGCGACCGCATGTAGAAAGAGAACATGCGGTCGTTGACATGGCGGCCGAGCGAGCTGGTGACCGGGATGCCGGCAGCCTCGACCCGCGTCAGGCACTTGCCGACCTCGTCGATCTCCTCGACCTCCAGCATCAGGTGATGCAGCCCGTTGATCGGCCCGACCCGGATCAGGCCGATCGAATGATGACGCTCGTTGCAGTGATAGAAGTTGGCCGACATGTCGGGCCCGAAGCGCACATAGTCGGTCAGCCGAAAGCCGAGCAGGCCGGTATAGAATTCCTGGCACTCGGCAAGCCGGTCCACCACCAGCATGAGATGGCCAAGCCCCATCGAACCGGTCGAGAAGCGCACGCCATGAGGCGACATGAACTTGCGGTCGACAGTCGGGCCGTAGAACAGCTCGACAATGTTGCCGGCAGGGTCACGGGTCCGGGCGAGGCCGGTCACGGCCCGTTGGGCAGCCTCGGCGGCGGACACAAGCTCGGCCGGATGACCGGCGGCGGCGAGTTCGGCCAGCGCCGCCTCAAGCTCCTGCCGGCTGCCGACTTCGAGCCCGAGATAACGCAGTCCGGGCTCACCCGGATGCACGGCGATGCGCCATTGCCAGTCGTCAAGCTTCAGATAGACGCTGCCGTCCGGCGCGATGCCGCTGCGGGCTGAGGGCGGCATGGCGCCCGGCTTGCCGGGCTCCCCCCAGCCTTCGCCGGGGACAGCGCGGGCCGGCATCAGCCCCAGCACGTCGGTCCCGTAGGAAAGCCATGCCTTGGGTTCGGGACAGGCAAAACCGACATAGCCCAGGCCGCGGATATTCATCGTTCGTGACTCCCTTTCGTCGGAGCAAATCTGATCGGCACGTTGGTGAACCCGGCCAGAAATTCGCCGTAAGCGCGCCGGCAGCCGGATTCGACAAGCTCGTAATCACCGACCGCCGCCAGCAGCTCGTGCACCATGACGGCGCCGGCGAGCAAACCTACATGCGCGCCCAGGCAGAAATGCGGACCCGCGCCGAACGACAGGTCGCGCCCGACGGCGTTCGGCCCGATATAGCGGGTGAGGTCGTATTCATGCGCCCGCTCGAAGCGGCTTTCGTCGCGGTTCGCAGCGGCATAGATCATCAGCAGCTTCTGGCCGGCCTTGATCTGCCGGCCGCCCAACTCGAAATCGGCGCGTACCGACCGGGCCAGCATATGGGTCGGCTGATCGAGACGCAGCGTCTCGCGGAAGGCCGGAATGACCAGCTTGGGGTCGGCCAGCACGGCCTGCTTCTGCTCCGGGTGCTTCGCCAGATAATAGATCGTGCCGGCGACCGCCATCGGCGTCGTCTCGGAGCCCGTGACCAGCAGCGAAAACAGGTTGCCGATCAGTCCTTCGTCGGAGAGCCGTTCGCCGTCGATCTCGGCCTCGATCAGCTTCTTGGTGTCGCGCAGCGCCAGCTCCGGCTGGGCTCTCAGCCGCGCGACGAATTGGGCGAGATAGCCGAAGAGCTGGCCGGCGCCTTCCTGATTGCGCGGCGACGCCGCGCCGACCTGCGCCGGCTCGCGATGCATCATGTCGTCGATCCGCTCGCGCACCCAGATGGCGTCCTCTTCCGGGAAGCCCAGATTGTGGCCGGCGTTCAGCACCATCACCCGGTTGGCGAATTCGGTGTAGACGTCCATCTCACCGCGCGCCAGGAGCGGCGCCAGCACCCGGCGGGTCAGCGCCTCGATCCGTCCCCGCTCCACCGCCGCGGCCGCCGCCGTGTAGGACGAGGCCAGCACATCGCGCCAGCTTCGGTGCGCGTCCTGGTTCATCGTCATGAAGGTGACTGGCACCGGCTCGCCCAGCAATATCTGCCCCGGCGTCTGGCCCTTGGTGAAGTCGAGCGCATGCTCCTGTAGGCTGGCGCGCGTCACATCGTCGAAGCTCGTCAACGCCCAGGCGTCGTATTGCGGGAGGTAATGTGGGCCGCCGTTCCGGCGCAACGTTTCGTAGAACGACTGCGGATCGGTCATCGCGGCGTGCGAGTAGGGATCGTACGCGCCGGTGTCCACGGTCATGATCCGGCGTCCTCGGGCTGATAGGGCTGCCAGCGCGGCGCGCGGCGTTCGAGGAAGGCCTGCCCGCCTTCCCGCACGTCCGGATGCTCCATGTGCGCCTCGATATGGCGAAACCCGTGCCTCAGCGCCGCGGTGAGGCCCAGTTCCTGCGCCTCCCAGATCGCCTGCTTGGTGTGCTTGAGCGCCGACGGCGAATGCCGCTTGATGAGGCCGGCAAGCTCCCGCGCGCGACCCATTAGACTATCGGGCGTTACGACCTCGTCCACCATGCCGAGGCGGAACGCCTCCGCGGCGGTCATGCGTTCGGCGCCGCCGACCAGCGCCATGCGCAGCACCGCGCCCAGCGGCATGCGCCGGGCCAGGCAGATCGGCTCCATCACCGAGGCGAGGCCGACCGCGACATGGGAGTCGAAGAAGGTCGCGGTGTCGGCGGCGACCACGATGTCGGAATCCGCCACGAAATGCAGGCCGCCGCCGCAGGCCGCGCCGTTGACGGCGGCGATCACCGGCTTCCACACTTGATTCTGCAGCGAACTCCAGCGAATCTTTTCGATACCGAACTCGCCGTCCTGGCGTGGCACGTCGCCAAGATCGGCGCCGACGCAGAAGGCGCTGCCGCGGCCGGTGACGATAGCGACCAAGGCCGCCGGATCGGTCTCGAAATGCCGCCAAACCAGCGGCAGCTCGCGGTCCATCACAGAGTTCAATGCATTGCGCCGTTCGGGCCGATCGAGGGTGATGACGGCGATGCCGTCATCTACCTCATAGGCCAGCGTTTCGAAGTCCGGCATCGGCCTCTTCCTCACGCGCCGGTGAACACGGGCGGCCGCTTTTCCCGGAAGGCCTTCAGCGCCTCCTGGAAGTCGGCCGAGGCTACCGTCAAGGGCAGGTAATCGAGCTCTGCCTGGAAGGCGTCCTCCAGACTGCCGATGCCCCTGCCATAGGCGGCCTTGGTATAGGCCAGCGACAGCGGCGCGGCCTCGGCATAGCGGCGTGCGACGGCAAGCGCGGCGGGGAGGGCCTGCCCTGGGTCCGCCAGCTCGTCGGCAAGGCCCATGCGTACCGCCTCCGCGCCGTCCACCTGCGGGCTCAGCGCCAGGAAGCGCTTGGCGCCCGGCACGCCGAGGCGGATCTGCAGCGTGTAGAGCGCACCGACATCGGCGATGATGCCGAGCTTGGAGAAGGCTGCCCCCAAGCGGGCCGTGCGCGACGCCACGACATGGTCGCACGCCAAGGCCATGGCGAGGCCGCCGCCGTAGGCCAGCCCCTCGACAGCGGCCACCACGGGTTTCGGTCCGCAGAACAAGGCGCGCACCAGGTGATGCACCTCCCTGGTATTCTCACGCAGCGCCTCCGCGGTCATCGGCGGCTGATCCGGATCGACCCGCGACAGGTCTGCACCGGCGCAGAAATGGCCGTCGCTGCCGGTGAGCACGACGGCACGACACGAGGCATCGGCGCCCAGCGTCTCCAGATGCGCCGTGATCGTCCGCCGCATCTCCGGCGTGAAGGCGTTGCGACGCCCTGGGTTGGAGAGGGTGACGATCGCGATGCCGCCGTCGCGCTCGAGACGTATCTGCTCGGTCACGACGCCAGCGCCTTGCGGTTGCCCAGCTTCAGCACGCGCTCCGCGTTCTCGCGCAGGAATTTCGGCCAGACATGGTCGCGCAGCGGCACGTCCGGCAGCTCGGAAAAGCTGCGTTCCAGCGACAGGCCGGACGGGTAATAGCCGGCATACATCACCTTGTCCGCGCCGCGGGTGTTGGCGTAGTCGATGATGTCCTTGGGGAAATATTTCGGCGCGAAGGCCGACGTCGAATAATACAGGTTCGGGTATTTCAACATCAGCTTCACCGCCAGCGCGGTCCATGGCTCGGCGCCGTGGCGCATGATGAATTTCAGCTCCGGGAAGAACCAGCACACCTCGTCGATCCGCTCGACCTGCTGCGGCCCCAGCTTCATGCGTGGCCCCGGTACGCCGGCATTGACGAAAATCGGAATGTCGAGCTCGACGCATTTGGCATAGATCGGATAGGCTCGGGCGTCGTCGATCGCCACGCCGACGCCGCAGGGGAAGAAGCTGGCCGCGACGATGCCGTGCTTTTCATGGGCCTCGGTCAGCGCGCGAACCGCCGCCATTCCCTGGGCGGGATCGACCGGCAGCTGGGCGGCGAAGCGGTCCGGGTGGCGGGTCACCGCCTCGACCGCAAGCTCGTCGGTAAGACCGATCACGGCGAGCCCGATATTGAAGCGGTCCATCTCGGCGATCGTCGCGCCGATCGGATCCTCGCCGCGCGGCACCTGCACCGGCTCCTTGAACATGTAGAAGGCGGGATGAACGTGCTCCCCGCTCCTGCTCTCCTGGTCCATCAGAACCTTGGACCAGGTCTGGTTCCAGTTGCGGTACTGGTAGGGCAGGTCCAGCATCGTGTCGATCACGGCCACGTCGCGCGGCATTGTCATCGATCGGCCCTCCCCCGGATCGCGCTCACTGCAGGCCCGGAAACAGCAGGCCGGCATTCTCGACATAGAATTTCGGCTCATAGGCCGGGTCCATCCGGTCGGTCCATTTGCGGAACTTGGCGATCGGATCGCGGCTGCCCTCGATATGCGGGAAGTCGCTGTTGAAGACATAGATTTCCGACCCGCCATAGCGGTCGACCATCTTGATCAGATCCTCGCTCCAGTAAGGCGTGACCCGCACGTTGCGGCGCATGAACTCGCTGGGCTTGATGGAATAGGTGAAACCGACCTTGGCCATCAGGTCGGCATGGGCGTCCATCCGCTCGCACATCGGTCCGACCCAGGAGGCGCCGCATTCGATCACGCCGAAGGCGAGCCTGGGGAAGCGTTCGAACACGCCGCCCATCACCATGGTCATCAGCCAGACCTCTGGCGCCATGTGGCAGACCAGGACGTAATAGGGCCCGATCGCCTCCTCGCCGCCGGGCCGGCCTTCGAAGCCACGGCGCAGCGATTCCGCGTCGGCAAAACCGCGTGAAGGCAGCATCGGGTCGGATGCCTCCGTGGTCATCACCCCGCCGGAGCCGATATGCAGCAGCCCCGGCACCCCGGCCTCCTCCAGCCGCGCCCAGAACGGATCCCATACGCTGTTGGCCGTCGACACGCCGGCAGGAGGCTGGGCGCAGCCCATCAGCACGCCGCGGGCGCCCATCTTCAGGACACGGTCCAGCTCCGCGATCGCCCAATCGGCATCGGACATGTTGATCTGGCAGACGGCCCGCGCGCGGCCGGCGGCGCGGCGTGTCCAGTCGATCGCATAGTCGTTGTAGCGCCGGCAGGCGTCGCGCGCCGCCTGGCTCTCGCCCCGCAGCTCCATCAGCGCGGTGTTGGGAAACAGCAGCTGGGCGCGGATGCCGGTCATGTCCATCGCCGCCAGGCGCTCGCCGGGATCGAGCGCACCCAGCGCGCTGATACCCTTGACGCCCCATACATCGTCGCGGTTCCGGGTGCGCGCCTGCAGGTCCTGATCCGAACCGGCATAGCTCCGCAGAAAATCGAGCACGAAGCCGCCGCCGGCATCGCCGACGATCTCGGCCATCACCTCCGGCTCCATATAGAGATGCGCGTCGCAGTCGAGCAGGCGCCCCTCCAGGCCCGACCGTGTCGGCGTCGGGACGACCTTGCCCGTGCTGCGGCTCCCCAGGGTGGTCGAGGCCACGGCGCTTCCTCCCCATATAATTACGATACTGTAAGTACCTATTTACTGGTGCGCACTGCTTCACGCAATCGTTTATTAACCACGGGCCAGCCTGCCACCAGCCGCTGCGTTCTTGAAGCGGAATTTCCGCCCCGAAAGCTCAGACGCTGCCTTCCATGCCCCGCACCGCCCGGCTGACCAGGTCGCGGACGGCGATCCGGCTGAGGTCGCCCTTGCCGTAGAAGAACAGACGCAGGATCACGGGCCCCATAACCATGTCCTCGGCGGTGTTGAGATCCAGGCCGGCGGGCAGCTCGCCGCGCTCGATGGCGCGCTCGACGATCTGCTTCACCGCCATGCGGCGCCGTTCCAGCCAGGGATCGAACGCCTCTGCCAAGGCGGGATTCTTCGCGCGCTCGCCGACCAGCACCGGCAAGGCCGCCGACAGCGCCGTCGTGCGGACGATGTTGATGAATTCGAGGACGACATTGACCAGGTTTTCGACGAGGCTGCCCTTGTCGGCGGGGGTCAGCGGCGGCGTCCGGTCGAATGCAGCGATCACCAGATGTTCCTTGGAGGGCCAGCGCCGATAGATGGTGGCTTTGCTGACCCGCGCCTGGGCGGCCACCTTGTCCAGGGTGAAGCCGGCATAGCCCTCGGACACCAGCAATTGCATGGTTGCGTCGAGGATGACCCGCTCCGCCTCTTCGCTGCGCGGCCGTCCCGGTCCCGGAAGCCTGACCGCCACGGCGGCTTGTTTGGTCACTTCAGCGATTCTCCTCGTTTCCCGACCTTCCTACTATTCCACCGCATCACATATGCGTCCAACTGCTTGCATCGATCGTCATTATCGATACTCTCAGTTCCGATAATAACATGGCGACGGGAGGAAGGTCATGGGACAGTTGAAGCTGCATCCGTTGGGCACGCTGGTTCTGCACCCGGCCGAATCGTGGCGCGGCCAGCCGGGGCCGATTTCCCAGCGGTCGGCATCGCTGATCGGCAAATGCAGCTGGGACTGCGACCGGTTCAGCCTCACGGCCACCAACGCATTCGGCACGTACTGGGAAGGGCCGGATGCAGCCCAGGTGAGCGTGCGCACCGTCTTCAAGGATGCGGACGGCGTCTTCCTCTTCCTCGAGTACCTGGCGCGTAACCATATGCCGACGCACTCCGCCGGCCAGACCCCAGGTTATCTCGCCGGCCAGGTCGACACCGACCCCGGGAACGAGAAATACGCCTGGCTGAACCGTACGCAGGTGGTCGGCCGCGGCATGCTCACCTACGACCCTCTGGTCCAGACTTATGAGATGTACGCCCTGGGCGACTGACGGTGTCAGCTGCCGTGCACGCGCGGGACCGAGACCTGTTCCATCTCGATCACGATGGTGACGCGCTCAGTACCCGGAGGGTCATAGGGGTAGCGTTCGAGCCCCATGAATTCCCGCGCGATCCGGTCGATGAAGGCGCGGTCGGGATCCGCCTCGAGCCGGGCATGGCCGCGCACCTCGATGTAGCGCAGCGGATTGGCGGGATCGGGGATGCAGACCGAGACACGGCTGTCGTGCCCCAGATTGCGGACCTTGCCCCGGTCTTTCATGGTGCTGAAGCGGAGCGTTCCCGCCTCGGCGATCACCGACACCGGGTGCACGGACAGGAGCCCGTCGGGGCGGACAGTCGTCACGAAGCTGAGGCCCTTGGCCTCGACGATATCCATGTGTGAAGCGGGAATGGTCTTCATGATTTTCATTCGAGCGCCGCGGCACGGCCGGCGAGACGGCCGAAATAGGTGCCTTCGCCGATCTGGGCACCGCTGCCGGCGCAGGACTGGGCGCTGAGGCCTGACGTGGTTCGGCCCGCGGCGTACAGGCCGGGAATGACGGCGCCGGCCGGATCGAGCACTTCGCCGGTTGCCTGAGTATGCAATCCGCCCAAGGTGAAGGCGCGGTATATGCCCACCTTGCCGACGCTGCAATCGAACACACCGAAGGGCGGGCTGTTGAGCGGCTTCAGGTGCTGCGCCTGCTTGCCGAAAAGCGGATCGACGCCGCGCCCCGCATGATGGTTGTAAAAGGCGACCGTGTGCTGGAGCGCCATTTCCGGAAGGCCGAGCTCGGCCTCGACCTCGGCGATGGTGTCCCCGGTCGCGACCAGTTCGGGTTTCGCCAACTGGGGCTGGGCGAAAATGTCATTGTCCAGCAGAAGATACATCTTGCCGCCCTGATGCAGCACGCAGCTCTCGCCGATGCGCTTGTGGTTGACGTCTTCATTGATGAAGCGCTGGCCCTGCGCGTTCAGCAGGATGCCCTGGATCAGCTCGGGCGGCTGCAGGATGGCGCAGGGATAGCTGCCGGCATCCATATGCAGCGTGTCGCCGCCAGCGAGCTGGCCGAGCTCGATGCCGGTCCCGTCGTCCCAGGCGCCGGCGAGCGGATCGAGGGGGAGCAGTTGCGGCGCGTATTTCGCGACCATCCCACGGTTGAGCACGAACCCGCCGGTCGTGACGATGACGCCGCGGCGGGCACGGATGGCCAG
>DATBAZ010000438.1:0-22289 GCA_036271255.1 Alphaproteobacteria bacterium | reverse complement strand
AATACGTATTCACCCGCGGCATCGGCGCAATGATCGACAGAGCGGCGGAAGATAATCCCGATCTTCTGGAGGACGAAGAGTTTCGCCGCCTGCTAAAGGAGGTCGCGCTGCGTTTCTTTTTGCGGCCGGAACTATTGGATTGAGAGAAGCGGCGTCCGGCAAGTCGCGGCAAAACCGATACCGCTCGAGAATATAAGTCCCTCTCTCTGAATACGGCCGTTGTTCGCAAAAGTTGCTCGCCGATCAGATAGTTATCGGACGTCCTGCCCCGACGGATTGCACTGGAAATGCGAGTTGACCCCTTCGGGTCGTTCGCGACAATCGATGGGACCCACCCTGCTCGGCTGGGAACAGGGGAAGTTGATGACGGCGGAAACAAGCCCGATCGGTATGGCAACCCACAATGAGGATACGCCCGGTTACGGCGGAATGCGGATCATTGCCCTCCTGTCAGTGAGCGCACTCGCGGCGATGCTTCAGTTGGCGATCCTTCCGTCTTTGACGCAGCTCTCGGAGCATTTTTCCAGCAAAGCATCAGGCGCTTTCGATGGTCCGGCAATCGCGCAGATCGTGACAACGATCTCCGCGCTGACGCTGGTATTGGGTGCGCCCGTCGCCGGGTGGTTAGCGCAACGCATCGGCAAGCGTCCTGTCTTCCTGGGATCGGCGGTGAGCTACGCGGCTTTCGGCGTCGCCGGTGCATTCGCGCCCGATCTTTGGACGCTATTCGCTTTGCGCATGTTGCTGGGATTGTCGTCGGCCGGCCTCGCGACGATGGGAATGAGCCTGGTTGGCGACTACTATACCAGGGAGAAGCGCGACCGCGTGATCGGGTGGTTTGGGGTTGCCGGTACCGGCGCGGCGCTGGTGACCCTTGTCGTCGCCGGGCAGCTGGCTCAACTCTCGTGGCGAGCGCCCTTCGCCTTGTATCTCATCGGCCTGCTTGTCTTCGTCATCGCGCTCTCATCCATCAAGGAGCCGGTGCGAAATGCCCGCCCAACGGCCATTTCCAACCAAGCCTCCATCCGTGCCGCCGCGGTGCCACTCGCTCTGATGCTGATTCTCGGCGTCGGATCGTACATGGTTACCGTCCAGGGTCCTTTCCTCCTGGTCTATAGGGGTATCGCGGATCCGGGCGCCGCCGCCGCGATCGCAATTTCAGCGACGGCAAGCGGCGTTGTCGGGGCCTATTTCTTCGGTCGGCTGCGATCCAGATTTTCTTTTAAATGGCTGCTTGCCCTCATCTGGCTCGGAATCGGGATTGGGACTGTTGGAATAGGCTTTAGCTCAGCAATCGGAGCATTCATCGGATTTGCAGCGATAAGCGGTTTCGCCAGCAGCCTCACTGGCCCCCTGATGCAAAGCACCATCCTCAATGTGGTTCCGCCGGCCGCAGCCGGTAGAGCAATAGGGCTCTCCGTCAGCTGCATCTTTCTCGCTCAGTTTATTCATCCGTTCGCGATCGCGCCGCTTCGCGCGGCGGTCGGGATCCAGGGCACTTTCCTGTGGGTTGGGGCAATATTCATCCTTGCGGGGTTTGCGACCCTGTTCTGGCGGAGAGCGGCGCTGGAGCCAAGCTTATGAAGCGGGCTTATTGGATTCTGTAGACCGTCGACGGAAGTGTTTGAGGAAATCGTCTATCAGGTGTTGGGCCTTGTCCTAGGTGTCCAGCAGTTAAAAGCATATTGGCGGGAACGCTCGTTGGCGAGGTAGCGGTTGAGGAAACCACCCGTCATCGAGCGCTATGTCGGGACCCCAACGCAATCGCGGCGAATATGAGCTTGATCCGGTGTACGCGCGGCGCTCGTCGTAAGCTTACGGCACTTATGTGATTGGGGATCTGCAGGGAGGTCGGAGTTGAGAGTTCTTAGATATCAATGGCTTGGAGAACGAGCGAATGCACTGAAAGGCATGTTCTGCGCCGAAATCGCTCGGGAATTGTGCCAAAAGGATTTTAGGAAACGTAGGAAGGCCTGCTAAGTCATTGAAATCGCTTGGAGCGGGTGAAGGGAATCGAACCCTCGTCGTAAGCTTGGAAGGCTTCTGCTCTACCATTGAGCTACACCCGCGGCGCGGAGCGCCTTGTTACCCCAGTTTGCGGCGTCCGTACAAGAAGCTGGACGTCACTCTTTCGGCCAGGGCTTTGCGCTGATCCGGGCCGCGCCGGCCGTTCAGGCTGAGATAGCGGTTGCCGTCGGTGGCGAGGGTCACGAACTGCATGGCCGTCCAGTAAAGCTGGGCTTCGGTCAGCGCGCGGCCGGCGTCGGTGGCGGCCAGCACCGGCATCAGAACGGACGCGACCCGGCCGCGGGTCAGCTGAAAGACGGTGCGGGCAAGCGCGGGGTCGTGGTTGGCCTCGGCGATCACCGTGCGATAGAGCTGGGTGCCGACACGGCCGCAGAGCCCGCCCGAGACCCAGAGCGCCAGTTCCTTGAGCGTATCCTCGATCGGCGCGCCGGCCTTGGGCAGGCTGAGCTTGCGCGCGCCCAGTTCCGACGCGGCATGCAGCATGGCGATGCGGAACAGCGCCTCCTTGCCGCCGAACCAGCGATAGAGCGTACCGCGGCCGATGCGGGCGGCGGGGCCGATCTCGTCCAGGCTGGTGTCGCGATAGCCGGCGGCGAAGAACATCTTGCGCGCCACACCGACCAACCGCTGCAGATCGTCCTCACCCAGCCGCAGGTCGGCCACATCGTCGAAATAGCCGCGCAGGTTGCCATGGAGCGCCTCGGTCCTGGCATCGGGCGTGGAGGCGGGATCGGGAGCGAATTCCGGCCAGGTCTGCACCGTGCGGCCGAGGAAACCGTTGAGATAGAGATCGGCCACGGCCGACAGATAATCATGCGCCAGCGGCGCCGGCGGCGGGGCGAAGCCCATATAGAAGCGGGTGCCCTCGACCGCCATCACGCCGGCCTGTGCCGCCCCTTCCAGCGGGCTGATCACCGCGATCTTCCCGGCCCGCTCCAGCATCGCGATCTGGTCGGCGAGCGGCGCCAGCGACTTCACGAAATAGCCGTTGAGGGCCGCCGACAGCTCGGGCAGCTGCGTGGCGATCGCCATGCCGAGGCGGAACAGCGGGATCGAATCGTCGGCGAAGAAAGAACGGCGGATCGCGGCGACGCAGTTTTCGATCACCGCCAGCGTGCCCATCCGCTCGGAGACCGGCGTCACCGTATGCTCGAATGCGTCGCTGGTCTCCAGCACGATGGCGCGCAGTATGTCCGACTTATCGTTGAAATGGCGGTAGATCGTCTGCTTGCTGACGCCCGCCGCCTTGCCGATGCCGTCGACCGAGGTCCGCTGATAGCCGTGCGCCAGGAACTCCCGCCGGCCTACCTCCAGCAGGTGATCGATACGGCTCGGTTGCCGGTCGTCTCCATTTCGGGCGGTCCGATTTCGGACGGTTTGCAGTGCGGTAGCGATGGCCGGAAAGTCCTGTCTGCGAGTCGTTCCATGTTATCTATGACACACCCTGTCCAAAAGCTCTCATTTGTGGCTTGATTCGTAGCGAACGGTACGATACCGTTTGACTGTCTTGAAGCAACGAGGACGAGCAATGAACGACATCCCCTATCTGCTGCGCGGCGTCGTGCCGGTGGGCACGGAGAGCAGCATGCTGGTCTCCTCGTCCAAGTACCTGAACCATCCGCGGCTGCGCGAATGGGTGGCGATGATCCTGCTGCGCAAGAACGGTCCGGATTTCCCGGCCCAGGCCGAAATGTACGAGCTGATCGGCATCGTCAACGAACTGCGCGACTTCGGCCGGATCGAGGAACTGTTCACCGAGGAGCGCAAGACCAACGCGCTGCTAGACGACTGGTTCAAGGAAGGCTTCGTCTCCGACTACAAGCTCGACGATTTCAAGCACTACGCGCCGGATACGGTGGGCGGGAAATATTACCGCTATCTGTTCGACGGCGGGTTCGAGGCGCAGATCGTGCCGTGGCAGAAGCCGAACACGCAGCTCGAGTTCTATAATCTGCGCTCGGGCCAGACGCACGATTTCGAGCACATACTCTGCGGCGGCGGATTCGATTATCTGGGCGAGCTGGTGCCCTATTGGTACCGCCTGACCAACGTCTTCAAATACATCCGGAACAAGGAGCTGGCCGGCGAGCTCAGCACCATGTTCATGCTGGGGTCGCTGCGCTACACGGTCCGCACCCTGCTGCATTACCCCCAGGTGTGGGAGACGGCGGTCGGCTGCATCCAGCGCGGCACGCGGGTCGGCCAGGAATCCGACGCGCTGTTCCTGAAGAAGATCGAGCCGGTCTTCGGCATGACCCTGGACGAGGCCCGCAAGACGCTGGGCGTGCGCGGCGTGGTCGACGTGGATACGCGCCGGGAAGGCGACATCTGGGCGGGGAAGCTGGCGGCCTGAGCCGCGATCGGGGGAGGCGGCAATGGCGAACCAATACGACCTCATCATTCGGGGCGGCCTGATCGCCGACGGCAGCGGCGGCGCGCTGTTCACCGCCGATGTCGCGGTGAAGGACGGCCGGGTCGCGAAAATCGGCACCGTGGCCGGAGCGGCGTCTGAGGAAATCGATGCTACGGGCAAGCTCGTCACGCCGGGTTTCGTCGACATCCACACCCACTATGACGGCCAGGCTATCTGGTCCGATCGGCTGAACCCGTCCTCCTCCCACGGCGTCACGACGGTGGTGGTCGGCAACTGCGGCGTCGGCTTCGCCCCCTGCCGGGCGGGCGACCACGAGCTGCTGATCAAGGTGATGGAGGGGGTCGAGGACATTCCCGGCGTCGTGATGGCCGAGGGCCTGCCCTGGAACTGGGAGACCTTCCCCGAATATCTCGACGCGCTGGACGCGCGCCCGCGCGACATCGATATCGCCGCCTATCTGCCGCACTCGCCGCTGCGCGTCTATGCGATGGGCGAGCGCGGCGCCAGGCGCGAACCGGCGACGGCCGAGGATATGGCCGGGATGCGGGCCATCGCCCGCGAGGCGATCGCGGCCGGCGCCGTTGGTTTCGCCTCGTCGCGCCAGTCTATCCACCGCACCAAGGCCGGCGAGCAGATCCCGACCTTCGACGCCGACCGCGCCGAGCTGGAGGAGATCGCACGCGGCCTAGGCGATGCCGGCGACGGCGTGGTCCAGCTGGTGCTGAACACGCCCTTCCAGTCCTGGGACGACGAGCTCGGCCTCTTGCGCGGCATCGCCCGCGCCTCGGGCCGCCCCGCCACCTTTTCGATGGGCGCCAGCAATACCGGGCCCGACACCGTGTGGAAGCAGGCGCTGGCGATCGTCGACGAGGCCAACGCGGCCGGCGAAACCGTTTCGGCGCAGGTCTTCCCGCGCCCGATCGGCATGATCACCGGCCATGAGCTGTCTGTGAACCCGTTCGTGCTCTGCCCGTCCTATCAGGCGCTCGCCGGCCTGGATCACGCAGCCAAGCTGGCGGAACTGCGCAAGCCGGAAGTCCGCGCCCACCTGGTCGCCGAAGCACCGGCTGAAGGCCATCCGCTCGCCCATATCGGCCGCAACTGGGATTGGATGTTCCCGTTCGCCGACCCACCGAACTATGAGCCGCCGCTGGAGACCAGCATCGGCGCCCAGGCCCGCGCCAAGGGCGTGAAGCCCGAGGAGATCGCCTACGACTACCTGCTGGGCGAAGACGGCACCGCCAAGCTCTATGTCGCGCTGGGCAACTACCAGGAGGGCAGACTGGACGCGGTTCTGGAGATGATGAACCACGAGCACACGGTCGTCGGCCTCGGCGACGGCGGAGCGCATTACGGCGTCATCTGCGACGCCAGCTTCCCCACCTTCATGCTGACCTACTGGACCCGCGACCGCGCGGGCGAACGGTTGTCCCTGTCGGCCGCCGTCCGCGCTTTGTCCTGGGATCCCGCGCAGACACTGGGCCTGAACGACCGCGGGCTGGTCAGGGAGGGCTATAAGGCGGACCTGAACGTCATCGACTATGCCGGCCTGGCCTTGCACGCGCCCGAGATCAAATACGACCTCCCGGCCGGCGGCCGGCGCCTGGACCAGGGCGCGACAGGGTACGATGCGACGATCGTGTCCGGCCAGGTGATCCGGCGCGGCGACCGGTCGACGGGCGTGCTGCCGGGGAAGCTGGTGCGGGGATCGCAGCGGGCGCCTGACCTGTAAAATCCCTCTCCCCTCGGGAGAGGGCGGGGCCCAGCCCAAAGGGCTGGGAGGGTGAGGGTACGGTGCTGGTATAATTGCCCATGCCCAACGCCAAAGCCCGCGAACTCAGATTGAACATGACTGACGCCGAGCGGCTTTTATGGACCGCGCTACGCAGCCGGCAATTGGCCGGATACAAATTCCATCGCCAGTTCCCGATTGGGCCTTTCATCGCCGACTTTGCCTGCCGCAAGCATCGCTTGATCGTCGAGGCTGACGGTGGACAGCACAATGATAATCCCAGCGACCAGCGGCGGACGGATTATCTCGAGAACCACGGCTGGCGAGTCATCAGGTTCTGGAACAACGATATTCTGGCGAATATCGAGGGAGTGACCGAGATGATCCTAAAAGAGTTGGGTGCCGGCAACTGAGCACCCTCACCCTCCCGTCGCAAAGCGACGGGCCCCACCCTCTCCCGGTGGGAGAGGGATTTAAAAACCTACTGCTTGTTGTACTTATCCACGACCGTGAAGGTGATCTCCTTGCGCCCGTGCTCGGCCAGATAGTGGGCGGTCAGCGGGGGACGCTCGGGGGTGTCTTCGACGCATTCGTAGACGCGGTAGTAATAGGTGTCGGAGATCTGCCACTTGCCGTCGGTCTTCGTGTACTTGTCGTGATAGATCGACGAGCCGGTGGTGGTGACCTTGCGGCGGAAGTCCATGGCGATGTCCTGGAGATACCAGGTGCCGGTGGCCTCGGTGTCGCTGAGGATCTCGATCTCGGGATGATGGCCGTGATGCATGCCGACGAATTCCGAATTGAAGGAATTCGCCACCATCTCGATATAGTCCTCGCGATCGTTGAACTCGATCGCATAGGTGCCGCCGACCAGCTTGGCATGGCATTTCGGGTGCAGCAGCCCCCGCAGCTCCTCCAGGTTGGCCGTGTCGATGCAGCGGAAATAGGCGTGCTTCACCTTCTTCACCGCCTCGGTGTCCTTCAGGATCTGCACGTCGCGCTTCAGTTGCGCCAGGTCTGCGTCGGTCATCGTTTCCTCCTCTAAGTCCTATTTCAGCGATTTCAGGAATGCGTTCGCCTTCTCGGCAGCCTCGGCGCCGGATGCGCCTTCGGCCAGAGGCTGCATGTTGAACGGCCCCCAATAGGCCTTCATGGCGACGATCTTGCCGGCCTCGTCGAACGTCATCACGTCCAGCGTCTCCAGCCGGAAGGGCGGATCGGCCTTGTCGCAGGTGGCGATGGCGGCGCAGGCGGCATGATTGGCGGCGACGCGGACGTTGCCCTCCGGCACGAACCGATAGCCGCCGCCGACATAGTCGAAGCCGCCCGTGAAGAAGCCGCGGATCGCGGCGAGCCCCTCCATCCGAGCGCCGCCGATCGGGTCTTCGACCACCGCATTGTCGGCGAACAAGGCGACGATCGTGTCGACATCGGCGTCGGCGAAACTGGCGAAATAGGTCAGCACCGCATCCCGCATATGCTCGGGGGTGGGCATCAGCCGGCGGCCTTGATCTTGTGGAGCGGGATGGCGACGATCGGCTTGGCCTGCGGCCGGTCGGCCTCGACGGCGGGCAGGGGATCGCATTCCTTCATCGTCGCCAGGCTGCGCTTCGCCAGCTCCTGGTACTGGTACGTGCCGTTCAGCTTCCAGGCCATTTCCTTGTCCTGCAGCTCGCGCACGATCCTGGCCGGAACGCCGGCGACCAGGGTCTTGGGCGGCACGATCATGCCGGCGCGCACGAAGCTCATTGCGCCGACGAAGCTGCCCTCGCCGATCTCAGCCCCGTCCATCACCACCGAATTCATGCCGACCAGCGCCTCGCGGCCGACGACGCAGCCATGCAGCACGGCGCCATGGCCGACATGGCCGTTCTCCTCGATCACCGCGTCCTGGCCGGGGAAGGAGTGCATGGTGCAATTATCCTGCAGGTTCGACCCGGGCTTCAGGATGATCCGCCCGAAATCGCCGCGCAGCGACGCGCCGGGCCCGACATAGCAGCCGGCGCCGACGATCACGTCGCCGATCAGCACCGCGGTCGGATGAACGAACGCGGTCGGATCGACGACCGGGATCATGCCCTCGTAGCTGTAGCAGGGCATCAGCCCATCCTTTCAGCCAAAAACCAACTCATACGTTCATATACTCGCCGCCATTGACGTTCAGGGCCTGGCCGGTGACCACGTTCGAGTAGTCGGACAGGAAGAACACCACAGACTTGGCGCAATCGTCGTCGGTCGGCATTTCGCCGATCGGAATCTGGGACACGACACCGCCCAGGATCGTCTCCAGCGGCTGGCCGGCCGACTTGGCCCAATGGTTGAGCGCGTTCTCGACCGGCACGCCCCACATCCAGCCCATCAGGGTGGAGTTGACGCGGATCTTGTGCTTGCCGAGCTCGAAGGCCAGCTGGCGGGTCGCCATCTCCAGCGCGGCCTTGGGCACGGCATAGGCGCCTTCGCCCGGGCGGGGCTTGCGCGTCTCCATGGTCGAGATGTTCACGATCGAGCCGCCGCCGGCCTTCTTCATGTGCGGCAGCACGGCCTTGGCCATGCGCAGCGCGCCGAAGCAGGTGACGTCGGTCGCGTCGATCCAGGCGTCCAGCTCCACATCCTCGAACGCACCGGGGGCGTACATGTAGGCGCTGTTGGCCAGACCGTCGATCTTGCCGAACGCCTTGGCGGTCGCCTCGACCAGCCCGACGCACTGGTCATTGTTCTTGACGTCCAGCGGCGCGGAGACCATCTGCCCACCGCAGGCCTTCACCTCTTCAGTCAGCTCGTTCAGGAACGTCGTGTTGCGGCAGCCGATGCCGACCTTGGCGCCTTCCTTGACGCAAAGCAGCGTCAGCTTCCGCCCCAGCCCCGGCCCGACGCCGGAAATTACGACGACCTTGTCTTTCAGCAGCATAGTTCTTCCCTCGTCCTTTAAATTCTAAATCGTCATTCCCGCGAAGGCGGGAATCCAGGCTAGAGCCGCGTCCGCGGCGACATGAGTCTCATGCGGGCGGACGCCCGCAAACTGGATTCCCGCCTTCGCGGGAATGACGGAATGGACAATGTGTTTCACCGAATAATCGCCGGATGGGCCACGCGCGGGTCGCCCAGGAACGGGCGGTGCGAGATCGGCTTCTTGCCGCCGGCGTCGGTCAAGCCATAGCGGTCGGGCGCGATCTCGGCGCCGATCACGGTCTGGCCGGTCAGCGACATGATGTCGGGATCGTCGGCCATCGCGGCGATGATATGGCCGGTATAGTCCGGCGTCTCCGCCATCTCGGCGAGCTGGCCATAGGTCTCGGGATGCTCCTTGATCGCCTTCTTCGAGCGCTCGGTCAGCAGCATGCCCATCCAGATCGAGACGGCGGCGACGTTGTATTCCTTGAGGTCGACGGCCATATCGGCGGCGAATTTGTCGACGCCGGCCTTCTGCGCGCCATAGGCGGGCCCATGCATGTAGCAGACCGAGCCGAAGGAGGAGGTGAAAACGATCAGCCCCTGCTTCGCCTTCACCATCATCGGCGCGGCGTAATAGCTGGCGATGTACTGGCTGCGCAGACCGACGTCGAGGATGTTGACCAGGTCCAGCGTCTTCTCCCAGAAGCCGCCCGGCTGGATCAGCTCGTCGCCGATATGGGCGACGTTGTTGACGAGGACGTCGAGCCGGCCCTGCTCTTTCTCGACCTGCTCGATCAGCGCCTTGGTCTCGGCGTCGCTGGAATGGTCGACACGGACGGCGATACCTTTGCCGCCTGCGGCGGTCACAGCGTCGGCGGTCTCATAGATGGTGCCGGGAAGGGCGGCCTCGCCCTCCTGGCGGGTGCGGCCGGTGACATAGACGGTATAGCCATGCTCGCCCAGCGCGACGGCGATGCCGCGCCCCGCGCCACGGCTGGCGCCCGTCACGACTGCTACTCTCTGATCGCCCATCTGCGTTGTCCCTTCCCCGGTCAAGCCACGCCCAAAAATTACGCGTTTCGCAAAGCCCGCTTCAAAATCTTGCCATTCGCGTTGCGTGGCAGCGGTTGATCTACGAACGTTACAAAGTCTGGGACTTTATAGTCCGACAAACGCTCCCGGCAAAAGAGCTTGATATCGTCGGCGGTGAGCTTGCCCTCCTTGACCAGCACGAAGGCATGGGTCTTCTCGCCTAGCACCGGATCCGGCTCGGCCACCACGGCCGCCTCGCCGATCTGCGGATGGTGCGCCAGCACGTCCTCGACCTCGGCCGAATAGACCTTGTAGCCGGCACGGTTGATCATGTCCTTCTTGCGGTCGAGGACCTTGATGAAGCCGTCGTCGGTCATGCAGCCGATATCGCCGGAATGCCAGTAGCCGGCGGTGAAGTTCGCCGCGGTGGCGACCGGGTTGTTCCAGTAGCCGGCGCCGACATGGCCGCCGGCGATCCAGATTTCTCCGCTGTCGCCGCGCGGCACCTCGATCCCGTCATCGTCGACGATCTTGATATCGCAGCACGGCACCGGCTGGCCCACCGTATCGATCCGCGCCTCAGCCTCGCCCAGCGGCGTGATCGTGGAGGGCGAGGTGGTTTCGGTCGAGCCGTAGCAGTTGAACAGCTGCAGGTTGGGCAGCTTCTCCGCCAGCTTGCGCACGGTCGCGATCGGCATCGGCGAGCCGCCATAGCCCCCGGCGCGCCAGCCCGACAGGTCGTAATCGTCGAACGAGGCCTGGAGCAGGCAGAGATTGTACATGGCAGGGACCATCAGCGTGTAGGTCATCCGCTCCTCAGCCGCCAGCGCCAGGAAATCCGCCGCCTTGAACACGGTCTGGAAGATGGTCACGCCGCCCGACTTCACCATGGTCAGCAGGATCGCGACCAGGCCGGTAACATGGGTGGCAGGCACCGCCATCAGCGCGCGGTCCCTATCCGTCATGCCGAGGCAGAACTCGTAATGCAGCGCCGACATCACCATCGACATCTGGGTCAGCATCGCACCCTTCGGCTTACCGGTGGTGCCCGAGGTGTAAAGGATCACCGCGACCGCTTCCTGCCCGAATTCCGGTGTCGACACCGGGGCGGCCGGTGAGGTCAGAGCATCGAATGCTTCAGCGCCGGCGACAGACTCACCCACCGCGATCTTGTGGGTCAGGGTCGGCACCGTCGCGGCGTCGGGGATGCGGTCGGCCAGGGTGCTTTCGAAGAACAGCACCTTGGCGCCACTGTCCTGCACGTTGAAGGCGATTTCCGGCATCTGCTCCCGGGTGTTGAGCGGCACGATGGCGGCGCCCGCGCGCATGGCGCCGAACAGGGCGAAGGCGAACTCCGCCCGATTGCCGAGCAGGAGCGCGATGCGGTCGCCCGGCTGCACGCCGCGCGCGATCAGGCCAGCGGCGACGGCATCGACCATGCGGTCGAACTCGGCATAGGTGAAGCGGCGGCCGTTATCGACTAGCGCCTCGGCATCGGGCCTGAGCGCCACGGTATCCCGCAATATCTGATCGACGCCCATGGGGCGGTTGGCGAAGCAGCGCGCCACGCGGTCCCCGTAATGGGCCTCGTAGCGCATCGCGGGGGCACTCTGCCAATTGCTCATAGCTCAGTTCTCGCGGGTCGGGTCGCCGTGAACGGCGGCATAGGGCGTCAGGTACCGGGCAGCCTGGCCGCCCATGCCCTTGATGCGGGCGATCTCGGCCTTGGCGACGCCGCGGATATGCACCTCGTCCGGCCCGTCGCCGAGCTGGAGCGAGCGGCCCCAGGTCCAGAAATTGGCCAGCGGCGTGTCGGGGCTGAGGCCGGCCGAGCCGAAGGTCTGGATCGCGCGGTTCATGATGTTGACCTGCATGCGCGGCACGATGACCTTGATCATCGACACCTCGTTGCGGGCGGCCTTGTTGCCGTGCTGGTCGATGATCCAGGCGGTGCGCAGCACCAGCAGGCGGGCCTGGTCGATCTCCATGCGGCTGAGCGCGATCCACTCCCGGATAGTCTCGCGGTCGGCCAGCGGCTTACCGAAAGCGACGCGGCCCAGCGCACGCTCGGTCATCAGCTCCACCGCCAGTTCGCACTGGCCGATGAAGCGCATGCAGTGATGGATGCGGCCGGGCCCGAGCCGGGCCTGGGCAAGCGCGAAGCCCGACCCTTCCTCGGCCAGCAGGTTGGCCGCAGGCACGCGCACATCCTTGAAGTGCAGCTCGCAGTGGCCCTCGATCTCGTTCAGATTCATGAATGGGATGTTGCGGACGATGGTGAGGCCCGGCGCGTCCATCGGCACCAGGATCATCGACTGGCGGGTATGGACAGGATTGTCCGGGTTGGTCACGCCCATCACGATCGCGACCTTGCAGTTAGGATGGGTGGCGCCGGTGATGAACCATTTGCGCCCGTTGATGACGTACTCGTCGCCCCGGCGCTCGATCCGGGTCGCGATATTGGTCGCGTCGGAGGAGGCGACATCCGGCTCGGTCATGGCGAAGCAGGAGCGGATTTCGCCGCGCAGCAGCGGGTTCAGCCATTGCTCACGCTGCGCCGGCGTCGTCGCCAGATGCATAAGCTCCATGTTGCCAGTGTCGGGCGGACCGCAATTGAATACTTCCGGCGCCCAGAACAGCCGGCCCATGATCTCGGCCAGCGGGGCATATTCCAGGTTGGTGAGGCCTTGGCCTTCGATCCCTTCAGGGATATGCGGCATGAACATATTCCAGAGGCCCGCGGCCCGGGCTTTCGCCTTCAGCGGCTCCAGCACCTCCAGCGGATAGACCCCTTGCGAATAGAGCTTGTGCCACGGGATGTTGGCTGGCACGACATGGTCGTCCATGAAGGCCAGCATCGTCTCGCGCAGCGCCTCGACCTTGGGCGAATAACCGAAATCCATACCCCGTACCCCTATCCCGCCAGCCTGTTACGCCTGTGGTCGAATTCAGAGAATCCGCCCCCCGAATTTCTGCATCGGGCCAGCCCTGCCCGCGAATTTTATCGATCTCCGTCGAAATCCGGCTGTAATTTTGCGCCCGACCCATTATGGTCCCGCCCAAGGAACAGCAGCGGGCCGCGAGCCTAGGGAGACGAAGAGTGAGCGAACAGGGGAACGATCTATCAGCCCTTTTGCGCCGTATCCAGCGCCTGGAAGACATCGAAGCCATTCGGAAGCTGAAAGCGCGCTATCTGAACGCGTGCGACGAGCAGGATCCGGCGGCCGTGCGCGCCACCTTCGCCCCCGATGGGCAGTGCCCGGTGATCGTCGGGCATCTGGGCGTCTTCGACACGGCCGACGGCTTTTGCCAGATGTATACGGAGCAGGCGTGTCACCCCTGGGTGCTGGACAAGCACCAGGCCGGCAACGGCGAGATCGACCTGATCGACGACACCCACGCCAAGGGCCTGTGGTGCCTGGATTACCGCAAGATCGACACGAAGGACGAAACCCTCACCTTCGTCTCGCTGCAATATCGCGACGACTACGAGAAGATCGACGGCGAGTGGAAGATCCGCCGCACCCAAAGCGATTTTAAGAGCGGCTTCTTCGCGACTTACAAGACCGGCACGCTGCAGGCGCTGGTCGCCGGCCATTCGGTGGCCGACCCGCCGCTGAACAAGATTTAAACCCTCGACCCTCGGGGGAGAGGGTGGTGCGAAGCACCGGGTGAGGGGGGCTATCGCCGCCAGCTCCCTGTAAGAAAACCATCGCGAACGCGGAGAGAGCCCCCCTCACCCTCCCGCTTCGCGGATCCCTCCCTCTCCCCCGTGGGGCGAGGGTATTTGAACGCAAGAGGATATGGATATGACTGACAAACAATTCCCCGACGGCGCCGCCGTCATCGTCGGCGGGTCGGGCGGCATCGGCCGGTTCGTCTGCACCGAGTTCGCCAATGCCGGTTCGGACGTGGCGATCACCTATCACAACAACCAGGGCCCGGCCGAAGAAGCAGCGGAGAAGATCCGCGCCACCGGCCGCAAGGCGACCACCCACAAGCTGTCGACCAGCGACGGCGACCAGGTCGCCCAGGTGATGGCCGACATCGCCAAGCAGCACGGCCGCATCCACACCGTGGTCTACGGCGCGGCCCCGCTGACCGAGCAGCTCTTTATCTCCGAATACACGCTGGAGCGCTGGCAGAAATCGATCGACCAGGAGGTCAACGGCTTCTTCCGCGTCGTCCATGCCACGCTGCCGGTCATGAAGGCGGCGGGTGGCGGTTCCTATGTCCATCTGGGCTCGGCCGGCGACAGCTGGTGGCCGGAGAAGGACGGCCTGTCGGTGATCCCGAAGGCCGCCAACGAGGCGCTGATCCAGGGCCTGGCCAAGGAAGAGGGCAAGCACAATATCCGCGCCAACACCGTGCTGGTCGGCGTGATCAAGGCCGGCATGTTCCTGGAGCTGACCAAGCAGGGCGTGTTCGACCAGAAATGGATCGACGAGACCCATAAGCTGCTGGCGCTGAAGCGCTGGGGCGAGCCGGAAGAGATCGGCTATGCCGCGGTCTTCCTGGCCTCCAACCGGGCGGCCTATGTCACCGGCCAGAAGATCTCGGTCTCCGGCGGCTTCGGCGTCTGACCATGAGCGCGGACCAGACCGCCCGCCTGCAGCTGATGCTGGACAAGCATGAGCTGCGGGAGCTGGGGGAAATGTACTGCCGGGGCATAGACCGGCAGGATTTCCCCCTGGTCCGCACCCTCTATCACGACGACGCGATCGACGATCACGGCGACATGTTCAAGGGCAACCCGGACGACTATGTCGCCTGGCTGCCCTCGATCATGAAGATGTGGGACGCGACGGTGCATTCGATCTCCAACGCGGTCTATGCCGTGGATGGGGATAACGCGAACGGCGAGCTCTACGTCGTCGCCTATCACCGCACGCATGCCCCCGACGCCAAGGAAATAGTCGTCGGCGGCCGTTACCTCGACCGCTACGAAAAGCGGGGCGGCATCTGGAAATTCAGCCACCGCTCGCTGGTGCTGGACTGGTGCAACGTGCGGGACGTGCGCCAGGAAGATTACGACACCTTCGCCGCCGGCGCGGTCCGGGGCCGGCACGATGCCGATGACCCCTCTTACGCCGAACTGCCGCTGATGGGGCGGGTGGGGAAGTAACCACGGGATCGCCAGTGACGGAATCACTGCTGGCCGCGATCAGGGCCTGCACGGTCTGTTCCGATCATCTGGCCGCCGGCCCGCGGCCCATCGTTCAGTTCAGCAACACCTCACGCATCGTCATCATCGGCCAGGCCCCCGGCTCCAAGGTCCATGCGAGCGGCGTGCCCTGGAACGACGACAGCGGCGACCGGCTGCGCGGCTGGACCGGCCTCTCGAAGGACGAATTCTACGACCCCGCCCGGGTGGCGCTGGTGCCGATGGGCTTCTGCTATCCCGGCAAAGGCAATGGCGGCGACCTGCCGCCCCGCCCGGAATGCGCGCCGCTGTGGCATTCCAAAATCATGGCCATGCTCCCACCTGAGCGCCTGACCCTCCTGGTCGGGATCTACGCGCAAAAGGCCTATCTGAAGCTGCCAAAGGCCGCGACCTTGACGGAGACTGTCAGGACATTCGACGGCCATGGGCCGGACGTATTTCCCCTGCCTCACCCCGCTTGGCGCAGCATGATCTGGATGCGGCGCAATCCCTGGTTCGAGCAGGACGTGCTGCCGGCTTTGCGGTCGCGTGTGCGGACACTGCTTGAGGCTGTATAGGCGGCCCGTACCGTTCGGCGATACTTCGAGCCACCGCTGGTGGTACTCCGCCGATCGCGAGCACCGTCTGGCGACACCGGCATTGCGCCGCCCGGATTCCCGCGCAAGGATCGCGCAAACGAGGGGGGCGCACATGGCGGACACACCGGCCCATTTCAGCTGCACCAAGCTGATCGTTGCCGATCTGGAGAGCGCGCACGCGTTTTACACGTCGGTCTTCGGGCTTCAGGAGATGGCGCGCGTCGACGCTGCCATCGAGGGCCGGCCGATCCGCGAGATCATGTTTCATCCGACCGCGCCGGGCGGATCGACCTTCGTGCTGCTGACCTACCCGGACACACAGAAGCCGTCCCTGTCGGAAGCGATAACCCTCTTCATCATGCCGGACCTCGCGGCCTTGCCGGAGAAGGTGCGGGCCGCGGGCGGCCGCATCACGGATGAGGCGCGCGACATGCCCGAGCATGGCGTCAGGGTCGCCTTCGCGCGCGACAATGAAGGCCATCTGATCGAAATCGTGCAGATGCTTTGAGGCATCCTATCCTTCGGAGAGATATATGAGCCGCGACATAGCCTCGACCCTTCGCCCGGTATCGGAACCCCGTATCCTGGATGCCGTCTACAGCGCCGACCAGCATCGCCGCCTGGTGGACGTCGTGCGGCGCGAAGGGCCGTGGAAGCTGATCCTGGCGCAGCATTTCAAATCGCCTGAGGAAGTCGTCGCCACCGTTTCGGGCAGCATGCAAGAAGGCGTCGAGCTGTCCTTCGATATGTTCCTGACGCCGAACTTCCGCGGCTACTTCGCGCAGAACGGCACCTGCCTGTATCCGGAGATCGAGGATTGCTTTTACAACAGCGCCTTCCTCGCGCATGCACGGTCATATTGGGGCGCCAGGTACGCCCGGCCCGAGATGATGCTGTTCAATATCCAGGGGCCATCCGGCAGCCATGACCCGGCCCATCTGGATGCCACGACATTCCGCGGCATCACGATGAAGAACACGCCCATCTGGCTGATGAACACCATGACCAAGTCCGGCCTGTTCCAGCATTGGCAGCACCGCAAGGCGCAGGTCATCACCTGGTTCTATCGCGGCGGTATCGGCGGTGGCTTCACCTATTGGCCGGACGGGCCGCTCGCCCAGCCCAAGCGTCTTGCCGCGCCGATGTGGAACCGCGGCGTGCTGGTCCAGAACGAGATGATGTACCATCGCGGAGAGGCGAACGGCCCGGAGGATATGCGATTTCCGGCCGGGCTTGCCTTCGAGTCCGTATTCGAAGCCGATCCGAACAGCGCGGACGATTGGCGGATCACGACCGGCGGCCGGACGGTGCAGAGCATCCCATCCGCCGAAACGCGCTTTCTGGTCCATTGGAGCGCCGAAATCTATATGGATCTCGACGAGCTCAAGGTCGTCATGGACGGAACCGACGACCTGACGCATGAGCGTGTGTTCGATATGTTCATCGGCGATCTGCGCAGCCGGGGCATCGCCTTCCCCATACCGTCCGACCCGTTCACCGACGTCGGCTTCATCCGGCTGCTCAACCGGACTTACGACGTCGGAACGCCCAGGATCTATCCGGCCGAGGCGCCGGGACCGCAGCAAGCGGCGGCGTGAAGCTCAGGCCGGAGACCAGTCCTTCAGGGCAGCCAGATCGACCGGGCGCAGGATGAAAAAGAAGCTGTGCCAGGCTGCCATGTCGAGCGTCAGTTCGCGATCGGTTTCGGCGATCTTGTCGAATGCCTGGATGAAATCGCGCGCCAGCTCGCGTACCCGCTCGAGCGACGACGGCGACAGCTTGCCGTAACCGAACAGCCAGTCCGGCATTCCGACGTCGAAGCTGGAGAAGAAATCCTTCAGCATGGCGTCATGCGCGAGCCGCATCAGGGCGCCGCCTTTCTGCACGTTGAAATTCGGGCCGACCAGGACGCGCACCCGATTATACGGGAACAGCTGGATCAGCCCCATCCGATCGAGCGCGGTCAGATACCCGTTCAACTCGGCGTCGGTCAGCTTGAAATCGCGCTGGACGATGGCCGGCGTATAGCCACGCGACAGTAGATAGAAGAGGCCTGACAGAAAGGCATCCTTGGACAGGAATGCCTCTTCTTCCTGAGTCAGCACCGGCTGTTCCGGCTCCTCCTGCGCCATCGCCATCAGATCGCTGACGCGCACGCCGACAATCCGGCAGAGACGCTCCAGGATTTCGAACGTCAGGCTTTGTCCCGTCAGGTAACGTTTGACGGTGGTTTCGCTGAGCCCGAGCTGTTCCGCGATATCCCGGTAGAGCAACCCTTTCGCCTTCAGCAGGCTTTTGAGCGCCGTCAGCGCGAGCGGAAGTTCCGACTGGTCCTGCTTCAGCCGCCGACTCATGCCGTTCCCCCAATCGACTCAGCTACGGTAGTAGGGCGAATTGTGCCCCATTACCCCGGCAGCAACCACTCCCCGTTCTTTACAAAGAACTTCTCCATCACCCCCGGCCCCAGCCGTGCCAGTCGCCGCGCGAAGAACCCCATCGGGTCCTTGCCCCCCTCCATGTGGGGAAAATCGCTGGCATAGCAGTACACATCCTCCAGCCCGTACCGGTCGATATAGTCGTCCACCGGCTCGAAATCGAAGGCGGTGACGCGGACGTTGCGGCGGATGAATTCGGACGGTTTCATCGACAGCGGGACGGTCTTGGTCTTCGAGAACAGCTGGTTGTGGGCGCACCACATGTCGAGCTGGCTGGCCAGCGGGCCGATCCAGAAGGCGCCGACCTCGATCACGCCGAAACGCAGGGTGGGATGGCGGTCGAACACGCCGCCCACCACCATGGTCGCCAGGAAATTCTGCGTCGGCAGGTGGATGATCGAGAGGTTCCAGGGGCTTAAGTTCACCTCGGCGGTGGTCTTGTAGCCGTCGAAGGCCGGGGCGTCGCCCCAGGCATCGGTCTTCAGGAACCCGCCCTCGCTGCCGATATGGAGCGTGGCGGTGGCGTCGCGCTCGGTGATCAGCTGCCAGAACGGATCGAGGTCGGTATGAGCGGGGGAGCGGCCGCCCGGCAGGGTCGAGCTCATGATCAGGATGGCCCGGATGCCGCTGTCGAGCAGGTGGCTTGTATTGGCGACCAGGTCGGCCACCGTGTCGCCATAGACCACCGGCACCGGCCAGACGCGGTCGGAAACCTTGGCCTTGCGGATAGCCCAGTTGTTGTTGGCGTCGAACAGCGCCCGCCCATAGGCCTTACGGTCGCCCTTGAACTGGGGCATGAAACCGTATTCGGGCGGGAAGTTGAACAGCATCGAGCCGAACACCGCGACCGCCGAGGGGAACATCATCTGCCGGCAGACCCCGGTGCGGTCCATGATCTCGACCCGCCGCGCCGGATCGACCGCGCCCGGCGCCGCGGGGCCTTTCATCTTCCAGATCGTCTCATCGGTGATCGGCGCGTCGTCGACCTTGTAGTTCGGGAAATTGGCCCCGGTCGGGTCGTCAGGCGCGAGTTGCTGGAAGATGCCGGCGAACTCGTCGGTCGCCGGGCCGAATTCCTGGCGCCAGAGCTGCGACGGGATCATCTCGTGCGTGTCGACATCGACAATCCGCCCGGCATAGGGCTGGAGCGCTTCGGGTATAGCCAAGTCTCGTGCCGCGCTTGCCATGAGCCTTCCCCATTCCATGGTCCGGCTGCTACAGCCGTTTGTTACGATTATTGTACATGCAAACGACTCGAAGCTTCACGAGGGAAAGTGGCCACCCGATGGAACCGATAAGAAAACCGCCGGAAGCGGATTACCGAGACATCGAGACGCTGCGCGCCGCGATCACCGGGGAGTTCACCGGCTGGAGCAATGCAGTCGAGGTCAGCCAGGAGATGATCGACGATTTCGCCCGCCTGTCGGGCGACAATTACTGGATCCATACCGACCCCGAGCGGGCGGCGAAGGAAAGCCCGTTCGGCACGACCATCGCCCACGGCATGCTGGTGCAGTCGCTGGTCGGGCGGCTGAACCTGGAGCTGCCGCTGGAGGTTGTCGGCCACCGCGGCATGGTGAATTACGGGTCGGACAGACTGCGCTTCCCCACCCCGGTTCCGGCCGGCAGCCGCATCCATGCCCGTTCCCGCCTCAAGCAGATCAGGGCCACCGCCATCGGCACCCTGGTGACTCTGGATATCCACATCCACATCGTCGGCAGTGCCCGGCCGAGCGTGACCAACGAGCTGATGGTGCTCTATATCGGCGACCCGCCGGCAAGGGCCAGGCGGGCCGCCGAATAGGGCATTATTTATCCAGCGTCACCAGTTCGTCCTTGTGGCCGGCGATGAAGACGACGAGGAACTTGGCGGGCTCGGTCTGGCTGGCGTTGCTGCTGACCATGTGATGGGCGCCCGGCATCTCGAACCAGCTTTCGCCGGGGCCGACGATTTTTTCCGGCTCGCCTTCCACCTGGGTGCGGACATGGCCGGACAGCACATAGGCGTAGACGAAGGCCTGGCCGTGCCGATGTCCGGGCGTGGTGCCGCCCGGCGGATAGGAGACCGTCACCACCCGCATCGATTTGCCCTCTAGGTTCGGCAGGGCGTGGGCGGCCTGCGGCGCGACAACCGCGTCTGTGTCGGCGGCCAATGCGAATGCCGCACCCATGGCGAACCCGGCGGCCAGCACGAGCACACGGGCGATCATGCCGCGGCTCCCATCTTCTGCGAGATCACGACCTTCTTGTGGAAGGGCACGGCGACCCGGTTCCAGGCATTGATGGCGATGATCAACAGGGTCAGATCGGCGAGCGCGCGGCCGGGGAACTCGGCTTCGGTCCTCTTATAGAGATCGTCGCCGATATGGCCGGTATTGAGGTTGGTCACCGCCTCGGTCCAGGCCAGCGCCGCCTGTTCCTTCGCCGTGAACAGGTCGGTCTCGCGCCAGCCGCCGAGCAGCGCCACCCGATCGGGATGATCGCCGTCGCGCAGCGCCTCCTTGGTATGCATCGCCATGCAGAAGGCACAGCCGTTGATCTGCGAAGCCCTGAGCTTCACCAGATGCAGCAGCGTCTTGTCGATGGCGGATGCCTGCACCGCCTGCTCCAGCCCCATCAGGGCCTTATAGACCTCGGGCGCGACCTCTTCGACTTTCATCCGTTCCATGTCCTGATCTCCTGTTTTGGAATGCTGGCTGGCAGATAGGGACCAGATGATGCAGACATAAGCACCAAGACTGGCCAAAATGACTGCACCATGATGCCCGCGTCTTTCACCCTCCGGCTCGACCGGTCGAGTGCCGTGCCGTTGCAGCGGCAGATCCGAGAAGTGCTCCGCGACTCTATCGTCGGCGGCGCTCTGCAGTCCGGTACGCGCCTGCCGTCCTGGTACGCCCTTGCGGCCGAATTGAACGTCGCGCGCGGCACGGTGAAGGCGGCCTATGACTGGCTGGCCGGAGAGGGTCTGATCGCAGGGCGCGGCGCGCAGGGCACGTTCGTCACCGCCGATTTCGCCGGGCGGCCCGAAGCACCGGACGATCCGCCGCCGCCGGACGGGCTGTATCCCTATGGCTGGGGCACGCCGCCCTTGCCGTTCCAGCTCGGCGTGCCGGCGCTGGACCAATTCCCGCGCATGTTGTGGGCCCGCGACGCGGCCCGGGCGGCACGCAGCCTGAGCCTCGGGGCAATGGCCTATCCCGATCCATCCGGCTGGCCGCCGCTGAGAGCCGCGATCGCGTCCTACGTCGCTGCGGCGCGCGGTGTGGTGTGCGAGCCGGCGCAGGTTTTCGTCACCGCCGGCTATACCGGCGCGCTGGACCTGATCACCCGCGCGGTGGCGTGCCGCGGGACGAAATGCTGGGTCGAGGACCCCAGCTATTTCCGGGCGCGCGAGGCGCTGGAGATTGCCGGCCTGAGGCTGGCTCCGGTGCCCGTCGACGAGCAGGGCATCGATGTCGCGGCCGGGATCGCCGCCGCGCCCGATGCCGCGCTGGTCCTGGTCACGCCGTCGCACCAATCGCCGCTCGGCATGGCGATGAGCCTGCCGCGCCGGACCGCCCTCCTGAACTGGGCGGCGGCGCTAGGCGCCTGGATCATAGAGGACGATTATTACGGCGAGTTCCGCGCCAAGGGCCACCCGATCCCGGCACTCGCCGGCATCGACCGCGCTGGGCGCACGCTTTATGTCGGCTCGTTCAGCAAGGTGCTGATGCCGGCGCTGCGCCTCGGCTATGTCATCGTCCCGCGGCCGCTGGTGGAAAGTTTCAAGCGGATCACATCCTACCTCATCCCGGCGCCCGCGCCCGCCCGCTGGGCGGGGACGTTGGCGAAACCCAGGATCAGCGCCGGCGGCAGGGGCCTGGCGACCGTCCAGGGCGTGAGCGGCGCCGCTCCCAGCGCGGCCGCCCGGGCGCCCAGCTCGTTATCGGGCAGATCGGTCCGGAAATGCGCAATGAGGTGGATGCCGTTGGCTTCGAGACCGATACGGACCCGGTCGCCGAACACGTCCTGAAGCGCATGGGCCAGCGCGGTGCGCCGCTCGGCGTAGAGCCGT
>DATBAZ010000437.1:0-14033 GCA_036271255.1 Alphaproteobacteria bacterium | reverse complement strand
CAAGCCGGGCGCTGGCAGTCCGAGTACCACGACACGATGATCGACCACGACAAGGTCATCGGGACGCTGCTGGACAAGCTCGACGAGCTCGGCCTCACCGAGAACACCATCGTCGTCTACTCCACCGACAACGGCCCGCACCGCAACAGCTGGCCGGACGGCGGCATGACGCCGTTCCGCAGCGAGAAGGATACCAACTGGGAAGGCGCCTTCCGTGTGCCTGCGATGGTCCGCTGGCCGGGCCATATCAAGCCCGGGACAGTGGCGAACGAGATGTTCTCGGGTCTCGACTGGTTCCCGACTCTGCTCGATGCGGCCGGCGACAAGACAGTCAAGGATCGATTGCTGAAGGGATGGGCGCCGAAGGCGGGCGGGATGACCTACAAGGTGCATCTCGACGGCTATGACCAGTTGCCCTACCTGACCGGCCAGACCGACAAGGGTCCGCGCCATGAGTTCTATTACTTCAACGACGACGGCGATCTCGTCGCCATGCGCTTCGACAATTGGAAACTGGTCTTCTGCGAGCAGCGGATTCCGGGGGGACTCCAGGTTTGGGCCAATCCGTTTACCTGCTTGCGGGTTCCGAAAATCTACAATCTTCGGATGGATCCCTACGAGCGGGCGGATGTGGTCTCGGACCAATATTACGATTGGTTCTTCAAGAACGCTTATCTAACCGCCGAGGGTGTCGCCAAGGCGGCCGCCTTCCTGCAGACCTTCGTCGACTATCCGCCGAGCCAGAAGCCCGCCAGCTTCAGCATCGACCAGATACGGGCGCAGGTCGACAAGGCCATCGAGGAGAAGATGAAGGCGAAGAAATAGCGAAGGGATGCGGCGTGAGCGCCCGCGACGATATCCTCGCGTTGAAGGCACGCATCGGCCGCAGCATCATCGGCCAGGAGGCGCTGGTCGATCGGCTGATCCTGGGCCTGCTCGCCAACGGCAACCTGCTGGTCGAGGGGTTGCCGGGCCTGGCCAAGACGCGGGCGATCAAGAGCCTGGCGCGCAACCTGGATGCCGATTTCTCGCGCATCCAATTCACGCCCGACCTGCTGCCATCCGACATCACCGGGTCTGAGATCTATTTCTCCGATGGCGGAAAGGGGCAGTTCAAGTTCCAGCCCGGGCCGATCTTCGCCAACCTGGTGCTGGCCGACGAGGTCAACCGCGCGCCGGCCAAGGTCCAAGCGGCGTTATTGGAGGCGATGGAGGAAAGGATCGTCACCATCGCCAACGAGACGCACCCCCTGCCGCCCGTCTTCATGGTGATGGCGACCCAGAACCCGATCGAGCAGGAGGGCACGTATTCCCTGCCGGAGGCACAGCTCGACCGGTTCCTGATGCATGTCGAGGTCGGCTACACGGACGAAAAGTCCGAAGGCGACATCATGCGCCTGGTGCGCGGCGAGGAGCGGGGCGATGCTCGCGCCGATCATGCGGCCGAAAGGCTGGCCCAACAGGTGGTGCTCGATGCGCGGGCCGAGATCGGCGCCATTCATGTCGCCCGGCCCGTCGACGACTATATTGTCGCCCTGGTCTTCGCCACCCGCTATCCGGCCCGGCTGGACGAGGAGCTGGCGAAATGGATCCAGATCGGCGTCAGCCCGCGCGGCGCGCTGGGCCTCGACCGGGTCGCGCGGGCGCGGGCCTGGGGTGCCGGCCGCGACTATGTTACCCCCGCCGACGTGCAGGACATCGTCCATGACGTGTTTCGGCACCGGCTGATCCTGTCGTATGAGGGGCATGCCGCCGGCATCACCGCCGACCGGGTGGTGGACCGCATCGTCGAGCTGGTGGCGGTGGCATGAGCGATCCTCGCGTCCACAGCACCGTCGCCGATCTTGCGGCGCTGGAGCCTGCGGCGCGGGATTTCGGCTTCCTGCATCGCCAGCCGGCGCGCAGTGTGCTGACAGGGCGGCACGGCTCGCGCCTGCGCGGGCGCGGCCTCGCCTTCGACGAGCTGCGCCGCTACCTGCCGGGCGACGATATCAGGGCGATGGACTGGCGCGTCACTGCCCGCACGGGCAAACCGCATGTCCGCGTCTTCACCGAAGAGCGGGACCGGCCGACCCTGCTGGTGGTCGATCAGCGCCTCAACATGTTCTTCGGCTCGGTCTGGGCGATGAAGTCCGTCGCGGCGGCACAGGTTGCGGCGCTGTGCGCCTGGCGGGTGCTGGGGCAGGGGGACCGTGTCGGTGGGCTGGTGCTCGACGATGCCGGGGTCGCGCAGTTCCGCCCTGCGCGCAGCCGCACCGCGGTGATGCGCCTGCTCGCCGCCATCGCCGACCGCAACAGCGCGATGCATGCCGGGGCGGCGGCGGTGCGCGGCGGCCCACGCCTGAACGAGGCGCTGGAGACCGCGGCCTCGCTCGCCGGGCGGGATCATCTGGTGATCGTCATCGGCGATCTGGACGGCCATGACGGGCGGACGCGGGCGCTGCTCAGCCGGCTGGCCGCCGCCAACGATGTCGTCGTCATGCTGGTCTACGATCCGTTCCTGCTGAAGCTGCCGCGTTCCGGAGAGATCGTGGTCGGCGACGGCGAGATGCAGGTGGAGCTCCGCTTTGCCCATGGCGCCGTCCGCCGCGGCGTGGCTGAATTCGCCGATGCGCGCGGGCGGGAGATTCTCGGCTGGCGCCGGGAGCTTGGCGTCACCGTGCTGCCGATCTCCGCCGCCGAGGAGGTCGCGCCACAGATCCGCCGCCTGCTCGGCCAGGCGCTGGAGCGGGAACGGCGGCGATGAACGAACCGCTCGACGCCACTACCCGGGCTGCGCTGCAGAAGCTGGCCGACATCGTCCAGCCGGGTCCTGTCGCCTGGTGGCCGCAGACCTGGGGTTGGCTCGCCCTCGCGATCCTGATGGCGCTGCTGTCCACCTGGCGGCTGGTGCATTGGCTGCGGGTCTACCGCGCCAACCGCTATCGCCGCGAAGCCCTGGCCGAACTCGATCGTCTGGATGGCAGCCTCACGGGCACTGCGCTGGCCATGACGTTTCCCGCGCTGCTTAAACGGACTGCGCTGGCCGCCTGGCCGCGGGCGGAGGTGGCAGCCTTGTCCGGCGATGTATGGGTGGCCTTTCTCCGCGCCGGTGGACCGATCTCGGACGAAACGGCGCGGCTGCTCAACGATCTCGAATATCGCGGGGCGGACCTCAGCGACGATGAGGCGCTCATGGCCGCCAGGGCGGTGCGCGCCTGGATCCTCGACCATCATGTATCAGCTTGCCATGTATCAGCTTAGCTGGCCGTTCCTGCTGGCCTTGCTCCCGCTGCCGATCTTGGTTTGGTGGTTGCTGCCGCCCTATCGCGAGCAGACTGCCTCGGTCCGCCTGCCGTTCTTCCGTGAGGTGGCTGAGGCGTCGGGCCTGTCGGCGTCGCGCGGCGCGGTCATCCCGCGCGCGAACCTGGCGGAGAGACTGCTGGCACCGGTCTGCTGGGCCTTGGTCGTGCTGGCGCTGGCGCGGCCGCAATATGCCGATCCGCCGTTCGAGAAGATGCAGCCGACCCGCGACCTGCTGCTGGCGCTCGACCTCTCCCAGTCCATGGATACGCCGGATTTTCATGATCCGGCCGGCCAGGCGATCCCGCGGATCGAGGCGGTGCGCCGGGTCGTTGCCGACTTCGTCCGGCGGCGCACCCAGGACCGTATCGGGCTGATCGTCTTCGGCGACGCACCCTATCCGCTGGTCCCGTTCACGCTCGACCATAAGACCGTCCAGACTATGATCGCGGGCATGCTGCCCGGCATGGCGGGGCCACGCACCGCCTTGGGCGACGCGATCGGGCTTGGGATCAAGCTGTTCGAGAACAGCCCGGCGCCGGAGAAGGTGCTGGTGATCCTGACCGACGGCAACGATACCGCCAGCAAGATGCCGATCGACCAGGCCGCCCAGATCGCCAAAGAGCGCGGCATCCGCATCCATACGGTCGGGATTGGCGACCCCGCCGCAACCGGTGAGGATCGGCTCGACGCAACGGGCCTCGGCAAGATTGCCGATGTCACCGGCGGCCGCTATTTCTTCGGCCAGGACCAGGGCCAGCTCTCCGAGATTTACGCAACCCTGGACCGGATCACGCCAGGCAATGCCAAGACCCTGTCCTGGCGGCCGAAGCGGGAGCTGTTCTTCTGGCCGCTGGGCGCCGCCCTTGGGCTGCTGATTGCCTATCACGCCGTGATGTGGGCCCTGTCAGGCCCGCGGCGTTCGGCCGCCGCCGCATGATCGGCGAGTTCCACTTCCTGCGCCCGGCCTGGCTGCTCGCTTTGATCGCGGCGGCGGTCCTGGCCATCGTCGTCTCCCACCGCGAGGACATGCGCACGCGTTGGCAGCGGGCCATCGCGCCGCATCTGCTCGAACGGCTGCTGGTCGGCCGGGGCCGGCGGCATCGGCTTCAGCCGCTGCACCTCACCGTGGCGCTGATCGTGCTGGGCGCGCTGGCGGCGGCCGGCCCGGCCTGGCGGCATGAGCGCGCGCCGTTCGTCGAGGACACTGCGCCACTTGCCGTTGCCATCGACCTGTCGCGGACGATGGATGCGATCGATGTCACGCCGACCCGGCTTGAGCGGGCGAAGCTCAAGCTGCGCGACCTCGTCGCGCTGAGGCCCGGCGGGCGGACCGCTTTGCTCGCCTATGCCGGATCGGCGCATATGGTCCTGCCGCTGACCGACGATGCCGACCTGATCCGCACCTATGCGGATTCGCTCCAGACGCGGATCATGCCGACGGCGGGCAAGGACACGGAAAAGGCGCTGGTGGCGGCCGAGGCCGTCCTCAGGGACGAAGCCGTCCCCGGCACCATCCTGCTGCTCACCGACGGTATCAACCCTGCCGCCTTCGATGCCTTGAAGCACCGGCAGAGCCGGAACCAGCTGTTGATCCTGGCCATCGGCACGGCCCAGGGTGGGGCGATCAAGAGCGACGCTGGCGATTTCGACCGCGCCGATCCGGCCGCGACCCGGCTCGATCTTGGCGCGCTCGAAAGACTGCGCCGCGATGCGGGGATAGAACTGGCAACCGTCACCACGGACGACCAGGATGTACGATGGGCGGCCCGGCGGATCGCGACCCATCTCGAACAGGCCCGCTCCGCCGAGGGCGGGCGCTGGCAGGATGAGGGCTGGTGGCTGGTCATCCCGATCGCGGCGCTGGGCGCGCTGTGGTTCCGGCGCGGCTGGACCATCCGTTGGGCGAGCTACGCGGCCATCGGCCTCATCGCGGCCGGTCCCGCGCAGGCGGACGCGTTCCGGGACGCCTTCCTCACGCCCGACCAGCAGGGTGCCCTGGCGTTCCGGACCCAAGACTACGCCAACGCGGCCAGGCTGTTCGCCGATCCGATGTGGCGTGGCGTGTCCCTCTACCGCGCCGGCAACTACGACGATGCCGCCGATATCTTCGCCCGTCTGGACACGGCCGAGGGCAATTACGATCAGGGCGATGCCGAGGCCTTCCTCGGCAAGTTGCCGCAGGCCGCGGCCAGCTATCGCGAGGCGCTGAAGCAGCGGCCGGATTGGCTTGCGGCCAAGGCCAACTTGGCCCTGGTTGAAAAAATCCTGGCCGATAAAAAGAAAGACGAAGAGCAGGAAGCCGACGAGCCGCAGGACGATCCCGATCAGGTGAAGTTCGACGACAAGGGGAAGAAGGGCAAGCGGGGCACCATCGATGTCCGCCGGCAGACCGCCGAAATCTGGATGCGCAATATCCAAACCACCCCGACCGATCTGCTGGCCCGCCGCTTCGCGCTGGAGGCGTCGCGGCAATGACGGGCTGGATCCGCGCCGCGATCCTGGCACTGGCTGCGCTGCTGGTCGCCGCGGCCGGGCCCGCCGGTGAGCCGACGATCCGTATCCGCGTCGAGACCACGCCACCTTATGCGGTTGGCCGGCCGATCGTGTTCCGGATCGAGGTTCTTACGCCGAACTATTTCCTGTCCGCGCCCCATTTTCCGACGATCGATATTCCCGGCGCGGTGGTGACGGAAGACGATCGCGCGTTCAATTTCACCGAGACGATCGATGGCGTCGCCTATTCGGGGATCAGGACCGGCTACACCATCGTGCCGCAGCAGCCGGGGCCGATCTCGCTGCCGCCGGCCGCGATCGGCTTCACCTACGCCGCCCTTCCCGGTCAATCGGCGACGGGTTCGGTGACGGTGCCGCCGCAGCGCTTCGAGATCACCCCGGCGACGGGAGGAACTGCCGTTTCCGAGCTCATTATCACCCAGTCCTTTGATCGCGATCCGGCGAAGCTCACGGCAGGGGATGCGTTCAACCGCACGATCACGATCCAACGCCCCGATGCCCCGGCGATGACGATCGCGCCGCCGGCGATCGAAACGCCCGACGGCGTGAAGCTGTACCGGCACGATCCGGTTCTGTACGACGAACAGCAAGTCGGCCGCCGGGTGGAGACGGTTACCTATGTTTTCCCCACGGCGGGAAATTACCGCCTGCCGCCTGTCTCTGCCGGTAGGGCACAAGCGGCGGAGATTCAGGTCCATGTCGCGAACGCCGCGGCACGGCCGGCGATAGCGCCGGAGGGGGCAAAGGGGCTTGCCCGCATCGCCGAGATCGATTGGCGTTTCTGGATTCCGCGGATCGTCGGACTGGCCCTGGTCGTCGCGATTTGGCGCTGCTGGCGCAAGACCCTGTGCTCTCGCCTTGCGGCATGGCGTGAGCACCGCCGGCAGGCGGAGCCGGCCTGCTTTGCGCGGCTGGCCGCGGCCTGCCGTGGCGGCGATGGGCCGGCGGTCTATCGCGCGCTCCGGTCCTGGTCTCACCGCGCCGATATCCGCTCGCTCGATGACTGGGCCATCCGCTTTGGCGACGCCGGTTTGGCCGCCGAAATCCACCGGCTGGAAGCCAGCCTTTTCGCTAGCCGGGACGACGAAGGCTGGAGTCCGCGCCGGATCGCAGCCGAGCTGGCGCTTGCGCGCAGGCGGTGGCGCGCAAGCAGGAAGATCAAGCCGCGCACTGCCCTGCCGGAGTTGAATGACCTGTTTGTATCTTACAGTAAGTAACTCTGTCGGCCTCGCCGTCGGCCTTTTTATTTGACCAGCGTGTACTGCATGCTGAATTGCAGGCGATTGTCCTCGCCGCTGCGGCCGATGGCGGTCTCGCGGAAGCCGTAGAGATACTCGAGACCTACCTTGGAGCTGGAGGTCGGCGCCCAGACCAGGTTGGCCGAGGCGTAATGCGTGTAGTCGTAGGCGCCCGTACCCTGCTCGGGCAGGGAGTCGGAATGGACGTAGCCGTAGGTGACGGTAGAGCGCCAATCCGGCGCCCAGAAATGACGGTAGGCCGCCATTATGCCGTAGGCGGGCAAGGGCTTCAGGTCGTTCACGTGATCGATCGCCGTGCCGAGCGGCAGGTCCTGGATATAACGGCCGACGCCCTCGCCATAGGTGCCTGAGAACAGGATATTGTCGCTGCCGAAGGTTGCGAGCCCAGCCGACAGGTTGAGGCCCCAGCCGAAGGCGCTGCTGTCGCCCTTATTCATGCCGGGCGCTGAATCGTGCTGATCCAGCCAGCGGAAGACCGAGCCCACCTGGACATGCGATGCAGACGCGAAATCCCAGCGCCAGTTGGCGGCGAAATCGGGCAGCTTGGTCTGGGCGAAATGATTGTCGGGGAGCTGGATGTCCCCTGAGCTGGGCTGCTCGATCGCGACCGCCAGATGCATCTGGTCCTTGATCAGCGGGAAGGTGTAGCGGATCTGCGCCTGCCGCAGCGAGGTCAGCGCGTTCGGTCCCTCGAAGTCGAGCGTATCGGGGCTGACATCGGGGTCCTGGAAGGTGGTGAAAGTCTGCCCGACCAGGGCATTGTTCAGCTGCCCATAGAAGTGGCGCAGCCGATAGGTCATCGCGCCGGTGGTGCTGTCGCCGAAGAAGTCGTTCTCATAGACGATGCGCAGCGATCCGAAATCTGTCGGACGGCGCAGCTCCAGGTTGATACGCGACTGCTTGGTCTGCACCGTCGCGGTCTCGCCCCGATGATAGTCGGCGTCGCCCTCGACCGGGATGCCGTTGGTGACGAACTCGTTCGGGTTCTTGACCGCCTCGGAATCGCCGATCACGTCGATCTTGGCGTAGCCGCTCAGCTTGATCCAGGTCTCGGTGCCGAGCAGCGGCGTGAAGCCCTTATATTCCGGATCGATCGGCGCGTTGCCGGGGCGTGGGGCCGCCTCCTCATTGCCGCTAACCGAGCCGCTGTCGCGCGTCGGCGTCGTCGCGTCGGCCAAGTCCCTGGGCGGGCGCGGAGGCGTTGGCGCGGCCTGCTGCACGGACGGCGGAACCGGCGCTGGGGCCTTGGCGGCGGCCGTCTCCGTGGCGGTCTTCTGATCCAGCCGGCGTGACAGGTCCTGGACTTGGCCCTGCAGGGTCTTGATCTGCCGCTGGCTCTGTTGCGAGACGGCGCGCAGCTCCCTGGTCAAGGCCTCGACCTGGGCCTTCAACGCCTTGTTGTCATCGTCGGCCGCCCAGGCGGGCTGCGACAGCAGTGCGGCGGCGGCGACCAACCCAAATGCACGCGAGGCGCGCATCTCAGGTCAGCACCATGACGACGACCATGCCCCAGATGGTCAGCAGCGTGTTGCCGACGGCGTAGGTCACGGTATAGCCGAGCGCGGGCACCTGGCTCTTGGCGCTCTCGCAGATCATGCCCAGCGCGGCGGTGGTGGTGCGCGCTCCGGCGCAGCAGCCGAGCAGGATCGCGGGGTCGAAGCGGAAGATGAACTTGCCTGCCAGCATCGCCAGGATCAGCGGAATGCTGGTCGCGGCGATCCCCCACAGGAACAGGCTGATGCCCTGGCTCTCCAGCCCGGCGACGAAGCCCGGCCCGGCCGAGATGCCGACCACGGCGATGAAGACATTGAGCCCGACCGAGTTCATGAACCACACGGTTGAGGACGGAATCCGCCCGAAGGTCGGATGGACCGAGCGCAGCCAGCCGAAGACGAGGCCTGAGATCAGCGCGCCGCCGGCGGTCGAGATGGTCAGCGGCACGCCCGCAACCTTGACCACGAAGGCGCCGATCAGGGCACCCAGCGCGATGGCGCCGCCGATGAAGGCGACATCGGCGATATCGGTCGGCCTGTCCGGATAGCCCAGCCGCTTGGCCGCGGCTGCCGTGTCCTGCTGGCGGCCGACGATGGTGACGATGTCGCCGCGATGAAGCGCGGTCTGCGCCAGCACCGGGATGACGGTGGCGGTCGCGCCGCGCACGATCCGGCGCACGAAGATGCCGCGGCTTTCCGGCAGCGCGGCGAGCTCGGCCAGGGTCTTGCCGTCCGCCTCCTTGGAGGTCACGTAGACGTCCACGCCCTCCGCCGGGATGCTCAGCAGCTCGGCGTCGTGGACCTCATGTCCGGACTGGCCGATGATGGTCACCAGCACCTCGCGCCGACCGAGGATCGCGACGACGTCGCCGCCTCTCAGCACCGTGCCGGCTGTGGCGTTGATGAGCTCGCCGTCGCGGCGGATGCGCTCGATGAAGACGCGTTCGTTGGGCAACAGCGCTTCGGCCTCGGCGGCCGTCAGCCCGACAACGCGGCCTTGCTCACGCACCTGGAAGGCGCGGATCTCCCATTGATGCCAGTCCGATCCGGCGCCGGTCTCTCCGCCGCTGCCATGGCGTTCCTCGTAGGATTTACAGGCGGCGACCAGATCGATGCCGAGCAGCTTGGGTCCGATCTGGGCCAGCAGAACCGCCGAGCCGATCGTGCCGAAGATATAGGTCACTGCGTAGGCGATCGGCATCGCGTCCAGGAGCGGCTTGCTCTCACCCGCCGGCAGCCCCAGCCGGTTGATCGCGTCGGTCGCCAGCCCCATCGAGGCGGAGATGGTCTGCGATCCGGCATAGAGCCCGACGGAATAGCCGATATCGTAGCCGGCGACCTTGGCGGCGATCACCGGCGCGGCCAGGCAGAAGATACAGACCAGCACCGAGAACAGGGCCTGCGGTAGCCCGTCCTTGGCGATGCCGCGGACGAATTGCGGCCCGACGCCATAGCCGACGGCGAACAGGAACATCAGGAAGAAGACTGACTTCACGTTTGGGGAGATGACGATGCCGAGTTGGCCGATCAGGATCGCCGCCAGCAGGGTCGAGGTCACCGCGCCCAGGCTGAATCCCCGGAAGCTGAAGCCGCCGGCGTAGTAGCCGATGCCAAGCGACAGGAAGACCGCAATCTCGGGATAGGATTTGAGCGTTGCCGCTAGCCACTCATGCATGTCATCACGCCGTTTTATTGCCGCGATGACATGAGTGAACCGCTCGGTCGACGGCCAAGCCTAGTAGGTTACGGTAAATTACTACGGCGGCCCTAAGCCCCGGCTCAAGATGCGAGGCATCGATCCTATGGCCGGGGATTCCAATGCCAGACATCCGCTTTCGCGATTACGAGACGTTGAGCCCGTTCGAGATCAAGGACGAGCTGATTCGGCTGGCGCGCGCCAACTCGCAGAAATCCGCGCATATGTTCCTGAATGCCGGGCGCGGCAATCCGAACTGGATCGCCACGACGCCGCGCGAGGGGTTCTTCCTGCTCGGCCAGTTCGCGATGACCGAGAGCCGGCGGGTGATGGAGCAGCCCGGCCTTGGCGGCATGCCGGCCAAGCCGGGCATCGCCGACCGGATGGTGATGTGGCTCGACGACCATATGCACATGCCGGGCGCTGAGTTCCTGGCCGGCATGCTGCTCCACGTCTCGCAGAATTTTGGCTTCGCGCCCGACGATTTCGTCCACGAGCTGGTGGATTCGATCATCGGCGACAACTATCCGGTGCCCGATCGCATGCTGGTGCATGCCGAGCAGGTGGTGCGCAAATATCTCGACTTCGCGATGGCCTCGAACAAGCCGCCGCCGGGCACCTTCGACCTTTATGCGGTCGAGGGCGGCACGGCGGCGATGTGCTACATCTTCAAGGCGCTGAAGGCGAACCGGATCCTGAAGCAGGGCGACACGATCGCGCTCGGCACGCCGATCTTTACCCCCTACCTGGAAATGCCCGAACTCGAGGACTACGCGCTGAACGTGGTCACTGTGAACGCGGACCAGGACAATGATTTCCAGTTCGGCAATGCCGAGATCGCCAAGCTGGAAGATCCCAAGATCAAGGCGTTCTTCGTCGTCAATCCGGGCAACCCGACCTCGGTCGCGCTGTCGCCGCAGACCATCGCCAGCCTGGTCAAGCTGGTGAACACCAAGCGGCCCGACCTGATCCTGCTGACCGACGATGTCTACGGCACCTTCGTGCCAGGCTTCCGCTCGCTGATGGCCGAGCTGCCGCACAACACGATCGGGGTCTATTCCTTCTCCAAATATTTCGGCTGCACCGGCTGGCGCCTCGGCGTGATCGCGCTGCACCAGGACAACATCCTGGACAAGATGCTGGCCAAGCTGCCAGAGGCTGAGAAGAAGGCGCTGGACCGCCGCTATCACACGCTGACTATGGAGCCGCGCAATATCCGGATGATCGACCGGTTCGTGGCCGACAGCCGCGACGTGGCGCTGAACCACACGGCGGGCCTCAGCCTGCCGCAGCAGGTGATGATGACCCTGTTCTCGCTGTCCGAGCTGATGGACAGCGCCAAGGATTACCAGCGCCGCTGCATCGAGATCGTCAAGCAGCGTGTTACCAACTGCGTCCACGGCATGGGCATCGAGGTAGACCGCGGCCCGTATTTCGCCGCCTATTACGGCGAGTTCGATTTCGAATACTGGATTCGCCACCATCTGGGCGACGAGCTGGTCGACTGGATGCAGAAGAATATCCACCCGCTGGATATCGTCTTCCGGCTGGCCGAGGATTACGGGATCGTTCTCTTGAACGGCAGCGGTTTCAAGGGGCCGGACTGGAGCTGCCGCGTCTCCTTCGCCAATCTGGGCGACGATTCCTATGAGGATATCGGCCGGGCGATCCGCTCGGTCGCCCGCGGTTATGTCCAGGCCTTCCGGGTCAGCAAGGGATTGCCGCCACTGGCCGCGACCGAGCGCGCCAGGGTGACATGATCGAGTGGTTCGGCGCGCTGCTGCGCGCGCATCCGGACATTGCGTTCTTCCTGGCGCTGGGCATCGGCTTTTTCATCGGCCGGCTGCGGATCGGTCATTTCACTCTGGGCTCGGTCACCGGTGTGCTGCTCGCCGGCGTGCTGCTGGGGCAACTCGGCGTCCGCGTCGGCGGGGATGTGAAGCAGGTCTTCTTCCTGCTGTTCCTGTTCTCCATCGGCTACCGCACCGGCCCGCAATTCTTCCATGGCTTGAAGAGCGGCGGGCTGGCCCAGGCAGGACTGACCGTCGTCGTCAGCGTGACCGCGCTGGGCGTCGGCATGATCGTGGCCCGGCTGATCGGCTATGACGAGGGCACCGGCGCCGGGATGCTGGCCGGGGCGATGACCGAATCCGCTACCATCGGCACTGCCGGCGATGCGCTGTCCCGCCTGCCGATGGAGCCGGAACGGATAACCGCGCTGACCAACAATATCCCGGTCGCCTTTGCCGTCTGCTACCTGATCGGCGTCATCGCGGTGGCCTGGTTCCTGTCGCAGATCGCGCCCCGCCTGATGCGGGTCGACCTCGCCGAATCGTGCCGTGCGCTGGAGCTGGAAATGTCGGGCGGGGCGGCGCTCGATCCGGAGATGTTGTCGGCTTGGCGGGCCTTCGAGCTCAGGGCCTACCGCCTGCCCGTCGGCAACCGGCTGGTCGGGCAGACCGTCGCCACGGTCGAATCCCAGGTCAAGGCCCGGCTGTTCATCGAGCGGATCGATCGCGGCGGCACGATTATCGAGGCGGCGCCCGACCTCACCCTCGAAGCCGGCGACGTACTGGCCGTGGCCGGCCGGCGCGAGGTGCTGGTCGAGCTGGTCGGCCCTCAGGCGACCGAGGTCGAGGATCAGGCGCTGCTCGACATCCCGGTCGAGGAAATCGACGTCTATGTCACCAGCCGTCAGCATGCCGGGCGCAGCATCGCCGAACTGGCGGCCGGGGAGGGCGCGCGCGGCGTGTTCCTGCGTTGCATCCGCCGGCACGGCCAGGACTTGCCGCTGCTGCCCGACACCGTGATCGAGCGTGGCGACATCGTTACCCTGCTGGGCTCGACCAAGCATGTCGATGCCGCCGCGCAGGCGCTCGGCTATGCCGACAAGGCGACGGCCACCACCGACATGGTTTTCGTCGGCTTCGGCGTCGTGTTCGGCAGTCTCATCGGGCTGCCCGCGATCATTGTGGGCGGCCTCGCCATCGGGCTCAGCCAGAGCGTTGGCGCGCTGGTCGGCGGCCTGCTGTTCGGCTGGCTGCGCTCTGTCCACCCGACCTTCGGCCGCATACCGGAGGCCACATTGTGGCTGTTCGAATCGCTGGGCCTGGCCGGCTTCATCGCCGTGGTGGGGTTGCAGGCCGGGCCCGATTTCGTGCGCGGGCTGGAGCAGAGCGGACCGAGCCTGATCCTGGCCGCCATCGTGGTTTCGCTGATCCCGCATATCGTCGGCGTGCTGGTCGGCTATTACGTCTTCCGCATGCATCCCGGCATCGTGCTGGGCGTCTGCGCCGGCGCGGGCACGGCGACCCCGGCGCTGGCGGCGATCCAGGAGGCGGCGAAGAGTCGGATTCCGACCTTGGGCTACGGCATCTCCTACGCCGTGGGCAACGTGCTGCTCGCCCTGTGGGGCACGGTCATCGTCGGCCTGCTGCACTGAAGGCAGGCGGATGATTCTCCATGCCCGCCCCTTCCTTGCCGACTTTCTGATCGGCTACCTGACGCTCTTCAGCATCATCAATCCGTTCGGCGTGTCCTTCGTCTTCCTGTCGATGACGCGCCGCCTGGATGACGCGGCCCGTCGTGCCGTGTCGCGGCGGATCGGCCTCTATTCCTTTGTCATCCTGATCGGATCGCTGTTCGTCGGCAGCTGGGTCATGCGGTTCTTCGGCATCGGCTTGCCGGCGCTCCGCATCGCCGGTGGCTTGGTGGTGGCCATGTCGGGCTGGTCCATGCTGTCGGCGCCTGAGGAAGCCGAGGCCACCCATCCCGCGCATATCGACG
>DATBAZ010000436.1:0-2207 GCA_036271255.1 Alphaproteobacteria bacterium | reverse complement strand
GAAGACCATGCGCTTGGCGGTCGCGACATAAGCATTGCCGGGCCCGACGATGATATCGACCGGACGGATCGTCTTGGTGCCGTAAGCCAGGGCCGCCACCGCCTGTGCCCCGCCGACGCGGTAGATCTCATCCACCCCTGCCCGCCTGGCGGCGGCCAGCACCGCCGGGTTCAGCACGCCGTCCGGCGTAGGCACGACCATCACGAGGCGGTCCACCCCGGCGACCTTGCCGGGAATGGCGTTCATCAGCACCGAGGAGGGATAGGCGGCGCGCCCACCGGGTACGTAGAGCCCTGCCCCTGCAACGGCGGTCCAGCGCAGGCCCAGCCGATTGCCGACGCCGTCCTCATAGGAATAGCCCTCGGGCAACTGGCGGCGATGGAAATTCTCGATCCGGGTGGCGGCGAAATCGATCGCGGCACGGACATCGAACGGGCATTCCTCGACGGCGGCGGCGATCTCATCGGCGCCGATACGCAGCCCGTCAACGGTCAAGTCCAACCGGTCGAAACGTTTCGTGAAGTCGAGCAGCGCGGTATCGCCCTCGGCGCGTACGCGGGCGATGATCTCGGTCACCGCCGCATCGACCCGCTCCTCGTCGTCGCGGCCGGTATCGAGATAGGCCTGGAAGCGGGCCTCGAAATCGGCGGCCGAGGCATCCAGCCTAAGCGGCATTGCAGGCCTCGCGGAAACGCTCGACCCAGTGGCCGATCTCCTCCGAACGGGTCTTCAGCGCCGTGCGGTTGACGATCAGGCGGGACGTAACGTCGGCGATATGCTCGACCTCGACCAGCCCGTTGGCCTTCAAGGTCGCTCCGCTGGAGACCAGATCGACGATGCGGTCGCAGAGGCCCAGCAACGGGGCCAGTTCCATCGCGCCATTCAGCTTGATGCATTCGGCCTGGACGCCGCGCGCCGCGAAATGCTTGCGCGTCAGCTCCGGGTATTTGGTCGCGACGCGGACGTGGCTCCAGCGCGACGGGTCGTCGGTCTTGCTGAACTCCACCGCTTCGGCCACCGAGATACGGCAATGGCCGATGCCGAGGTCGAGCGGCGAATAGACGTCAGGATAGTCGAATTCCATCAGCACGTCGCTGCCGGCGACGCCCAGCTGCGCCGCGCCGAACGCGACGAAAGTCGGCACGTCGAAGGAGCGGACACGGATTATCTCGACATTCGGAACGTTGGTCTTGAACCGCAGGTCGCGCGAATTCTCGTCGTCGAAAGCCGCCGACGGCACGATGCCGATCCGGTTCAGCACCGGGCGCAATTCCTTCAGGATGCGCCCCTTCGGAACGGCTAAAACGATCTTTTCACTTTGATCGGCGGTCACAGCGGGGTGTTTCCGTGCTCAGGCTTGGTCTTGGTCGGCCAGCATTCGCCGAAATCCTCGGCGCGCAGGTCCAGGTTGCGGACCGACAGGCGGATGGCGGCGTCGCCGGCGAAGGTCAGCATCACCTCGTCGCCGTCATAGGTGATAGCGAGCAGCGGCATGGTGCGGTTACGGTCTTTCAGCGTGAAACCGCGATATTTCGGCGTCTCGGCATCCTGGATGGTGACGGCGCAGGACACGCGCTCGAAAATCTTCTCAGGTGACGGTGTCACCGCACGCTCCCAGCGGAAGCGGCAAACGGACAGGGCGAACAGCCGCTGTTCCGGCAGATAGGCCATCTCGCTGACATTGGCGATCGAGTCCTGCAGGAAGGCGGAAACGACCGCCAGGTCCTGAGCATCGACGGCTCTCAGCTTGAGCGGTTCCTCGCCGGAGGCCGGCGCTGGCGAATCGTCGGCCATCAGTCCTCTTCCCTGGCCCGCCTGACATCGGCGCCACAGGCCGCCAGCTTTTCTTCCAGCCGCTCATAGCCGCGATCCAGATGATAGACCCTGCTGATCGTGGTTTCGCCCTCGGCCGCCAGCGCCGCGACGACCAGCGAGACCGAAGCCCTGAGATCGGTCGCCATTACCGGCGCCCCGCGCAGCTTATCGACACCGCGAACCAGCGCCGAACCGTGATGGACGGTGATGTTGGCGCCCATGCGCGCCAGCTCGGGCACATGCATGAAGCGGTTCTCGAAGATCGTCTCGGTGATCATCGCCGCGCCTTCGGCCACGGTCATCAGCGACATTGCCTGGGCCTGCAGGTCGGTCGGGAAGCCGGGGAACGGCTCCGTCATGATGTCCACGCCCTTCACATGCCCGTTCATGCG
>DATBAZ010000435.1:0-17367 GCA_036271255.1 Alphaproteobacteria bacterium | reverse complement strand
GGCGAATATGGTGAGGGACTCGCGCAATGGATAACGGATTATACAAAGTCCGTTTCGAGACACCGCGCGGCAGCGGAACAGGTGTCGTCGTTCTCAAGGACGGGCACCTGTGGGGCGGCGACTCCAGCATGTTCTATACCGGCACCTACACGTTGAAGGACGAAGCGTTCAACGGAAAGCTGGTCACCAATGTCCACACCATCGCGCCGCACAAGCCGTCGATCTTCGGTCGCGACATCGTCCATATCACGCTCAAGGGCACATTCAGCCGCGACTATGCCGAGGTTGACGGCACCGCCCGCGAGGTCCCCGACGTCCCCTTCCGGGCGGAGCTGACGCGGCTCAGCGACTAGTGGTGCAGCTTGTCCATGATCTGGACGATCGCCGGGCCGATCAGCACGATGAAAAGCGGCGGCAGGATGAAGACGATCATGGGAACCGTGAGCGTCGCCGGCAGGCGGGCGGCCTTTTCCTCGGCTTTCATCATACGCATGGTGCGGAACTCGCCGGCCAGCACGCGTAGCGCCTGGGCCAGCGGTGTGCCGTAACGTTCGGTCTGGGCCAGAGTGTTCACCAGATTGCGGATCGGCGCCGTATCCACCCTGCGGCTGAGATTGGCCAGGGCATCATGACGGTTGGGCAGGAACCCGAGCTCGACCGCGGTCAAGCCCAGCTCGTCGGCCAGTTCCGGCGCGCTGACCCGCGTCTCGCGGGCGACACGCGATATGGCGGCCTCGAGGCCGAGCCCGGCCTCGGCGCAGATGACGAACAGGTCCAGCGCATCCGGCAGGCCGAGCTGGATCTTGTCGCGGCGCTTCTGGATGGTGTTCTTCACCGCGATCGACGGCGCGTGGGCGCCGAGCATGATCCCGACGAGACCCACACCGGTGCGCGTCAACAGGCCTATCTTATGCGAAATGCCTGGCGCGATGAGAAAGGCCGCGATGCCCAGCGCCAGGGGCAGGGCGAGGCGCAGGCCCAGGAAGATGGTCAGCGCATCCGGCGCGCGCCAACCTGCCTGGATCAGCAGATCGGTCGATTTGCGCACCTCCTCGCCGCGGGTCAGCTTCAGATATTCGAGCACCGAGCGCACCATGCCGACGGATTTCTGGCGCCGGGCGGCGCTGGCCTGACCGGGCGAGACGTTTTCCCGCCGCTGCCGCAGGTGGGAATGGACACGCCCGCTCATCGAGCCATTGGGAAACAGGCCGCGATAGAAAGCGAAGGCGGCGGCAAAGCTTGCGAGCGCAACGATGATCTCGACGGCTGCCGGGCTCATATCTGGAACTTCACCATGCGGGACATCGCGAACACGCCGATCCCCAGCAGACCACTGCCGATCAGCAGCATGAAATGGCCTTTATGGGTGGTGAACAGCTGCATGATGTAGTCGTGGCTGACGAAATAGAGCAGGGTCGCCATCACGAAGGGCAGGGCGCCGATAATCCCGGCGCTGGCTTTCGCCTCGGAAGACATGGCCTTCACCTTCAGGCGCATCTGCTCGCGTTTGCGCAGCATCTCCTCGAGGTTCTCAAGGGTTGCCGCCAGGTTGCCGCCGGTCTCGCGCTGGACCGACAGGGTGACGATGAGGAAATTGAATTCCGGAAGATCGAGCCGCCGCGCCACCAGCCACATCGCATCCTCGATCTTCTGGCCCAGCTTGATCTGATCGGAGATGCGGCGGAATTCCTCGCCCAGCGGATCGGCCACCTCACGGCCGACGACCAGCACCGTGTCGGCGAAGGGCAGGCCGGCTTTCAGCCCACGCACCATCAGGCTGATCGCATCGGGGAACAACGCGTTGAAGCGCGCCTGGCGCTGCTTGATGCGGGAACCGACGATCATATGGGGCACGGCTATGCCGGCGCCGGCGCCGATAAGGACCGCGGTCAGCGGCGGCATGCCGCGCGCCATCGTCAAGGCGGCGGCGGCGATGGCGATGGCCGCGCAGAACAGCCCGTATCGGCCGACGGACCAGCTCATGCCGCTCGCCGCCAGCCGTGCCCGCACTTGCTGAGGGCGTGGCAGGAAACGCAGGACCAGAGCATCGAGCCCGCCGCCCGTCTCACGGCGGAGCCGCGGCCCCGCCGACGGATCCTGCCGCCGGCGGTCGCCGCGACCGAACTGCCGCGCGCGCTTTGCCAGCCGCCGCTTGCCCGCGTTGCTGAACCAGGCGACCACGAGATAGGAGCCGGTGCACAAGACCCCGACCAGCAGCAGGAAGAGAGGCGGGGGCATTATCCGACTGCCTGCATCAGCAGCTCGCTCAGCCCGTAATATTCGGCGCGAGGGGCGAAATGCGGCCTCAGTCCGGCGGATTCGAAGTGGCCGATCAGCATTCCGTCAGAACCTTCGCCTTCGAACCGGTAGCGGAACAGCTCCTGGGTCGCGATCTCGCTGCCTTCGATGCCGGTGATCTCGGTGATGCTGGTCACACGGCGGACGCCGTCGCGCATGCGGCTGACCTGCAGAATCATATGGACGGCGCCGGCGATCTGGGTCCTGACCGCGTGGCTGGGCAGGTTGATGCCGGACATGCCGACCATGTTCTCCAGCCGGGTCAGCGCCTCGCGCGGACGGTTGGCGTGAAGCGTGCCCAAGGATCCGTCATGGCCGGTGTTCATCGCCTGGAGCATGTCGATCGCCTCGGCGCCGCGGATTTCGCCCAGGATGATGCGGTCGGGGCGCATGCGCAGCGCGTTCTTCACCAGATCGCGCATGGTGATCTCGCCGCGTCCCTCCAGATTGGGCGGGCGCGTCTCCAGCCGCACCACATGGGGCTGCTGAAGCTGCAGTTCGGCCGCGTCCTCGATGGTGACGATGCGCTCGTCGGTGTCGATCATCTGCGACATTGCGTTGAGCAGGGTCGTCTTGCCCGAGCCGGTGCCGCCGGAGATCAGGATGTTGAGCTGGCAGCGCGACGCGATCTTCAGCACCGTCGCCATCGCCGGGGAGATGTTGCGCTGGCGCGCCATCACGTCCAGGTCGATGGTCTTCTTGGCGAATTTGCGGATCGAGATCGAGGGACCGTCGATCGCCAGCGGCGGGATGATGATGTTGACGCGGCTGCCGTCGGCCAGGCGGGCATCGACCAGCGGGGTCGATTCATCGATGCGCCGGCCGATGCCGCTGACGATCCGGGTCACCACGCTCATCACATGGCCGTTGTCGCGGAACGTGGCGTCGGTCAGCTCCAGCTTGCCGCGGCGCTCGACATAGATCTGCTTGGCGCCGTTGACCATGATGTCGTTGACGCTCTCATCCGCCAGCAGCGGTTCGAGCGGCCCCAGACCCAGCATGTCGTTGAGCAGCACATCGATCAGCTCGCGCTGCTCGCGCCGGTTGAGCTGGATCTTGAGCTCTGCCAGGACTTCGGCGACCACACCCGACAACTGGTGGGAAAATTCCTGCCGCGTCAGCCGGGTGGCGACCTCGCTGTCGATCTTCTCCATCACCAGAGGATAGATGCGCGGCACCGCCTCTTCGATGTTGGCCCGGGGCGACAGGGCGACGACGTTGCTGCGCGCCGCCGGCCGCAGCGCCTTGGCCGGGGCGGCGCGTTCGTCGACGAAGGCGGTGGCGAGGGCGCGCCTGAGGCCGCCGCCGAGGCGGATCGCATGCTGGTCGGCGAGCTGCGTGACGACCTGTTCGGTCGCCAGGATCAGCTCGTCGCGCGGCCCCTGCGCCGCGGCGAGCGGATCGATCCGCGCCTCGACCGAGAGCTGCAGCAAGGCCATGACCCGATCGTAGGCGTCGTCATCGTCGACCTCGGGCGCCGAGGGCGGGATCTCCTCGGTCGCGATGGGCTGGGATTGGGGGGAGGCGGATTGGCGTGCCGCGACCGAGTTGATGCGTTCCTGCAGCCGGCTGTCGCTACCTCTGCCGAACATCCTCATTTGCCGAGCAGCCGCTTGAAGATGGAGACTTTCCGCGCGTCTCCGGTTCCGGACATGGCAATCGCCAGCCGCTTGAACTCGGCAAGGTTCTTGGCGTCACGGGTGACCTCGACCATGGCTTTGCCACGCTCGGCCGCCGCGAAGGCGGCCTTGATGTCGGCCGAGATGGAAAAGTCGATCTTGCCGCCGATCCCGCGTTCGAAATCTGCGCTGCCGATCTCGCCGGCCGTGCCGCCTACGCGATTTGCGATAACCATCGCTCGCGCGTCGGGCCGCATCGCACCGACCATCGTCAGCAGGCGTTGGGTGTCGCGCATCGCCGGCAGCGTCTGTTCGCAGACGATGCCGACCGTCTCAGCCACGGCCAGGGCACGGCGGCTGAGCGCGGTCAAGGCACGCGGCACGTCGATCACCACCCAATCCGCGTTGCCGCCGAGGTCCGCGAGCAGCGCATCCAGGCCGGCGGGATCGGCCGCGTACATGTCCTCCAGCGGTTCCTCCGCCGCCAGCACGCGCAGGCCGTCGCTCGCCTTGGCCATGGCCGAGCGCACCAGCAGGCTGTCGACCCGCTCCGGATTGGTGAGGATCTCGCGCAGGCCCCGGCCTGGCTCCAGGTCGAGGCTGAGCGCCAGGCTGCCGAAATGAAGGTCCAGGTCCAGGAGGACGACCCGCTGCTGCTTGTCCTTCGCCATCGACCAGGCCACGGAGATCGCAACCGCCGTAGCGCCGACGCCGCCGCGGGCTCCGACGATCGCCGCCACGCGGGCCGGCTTCGCAGCAGCCGGTCCGGTCCGCTCGGTCCGGTTCCCCGCCTGGATCGCCGCCAGCAGACTCTGATGCTGTACCGGCTTCACCAGATAGTCCGCTACGCCGCGGTCGATAAGCTGCCGGTAGAGGCTGACATCGTTCTGAAGCCCCAGGACGATGATCCTTGTACCGGGACCGCAGGCGGCGATCAGCATGTCGGCGGCATCCAGCGGGTCGCCGCTGTCGCCGAGGTCGGCCAGCAGCAGGGATGGAGGGCCGTCGTTCCGTATGGTGTCGAACGCCGCCCCAACGCCGCCCTCGGCGTATTTCCCGTTCTTCCAGCCCAGCTGCGCCAGCACGGCCTTCATGGTTTCGCGGGTGAGGTCGTCGGCGGCAAGAGCAAGGAAGAATCCGCGTGCGGCCGCCTGCGCAGGCGATTCCTTGGAAGCTGCGTCCTGCTTGGCGGCCAGCATCATCGCCCGAGAACCGACGAAACGGCGGCCAGCGCATCTTTGGCGGGGCCCGGGATGGGAAGTTCGTCGGATTTGCCGCCGCGGATGATGCGGACGGTCTGGGGGGGCGTTTTGCCGGTATCGCGGACGAGACGGGTCGCATCGCTGTCCCAGGTCGGAGCGCTGCCGGCGTGGCCGCCGTCGTCAGCGTCGGCGGTCATGCTGCGGAGGCTGAGCGACAGGAGGCCGAGCTCCGAGGTCACGGCGACGAGCTCGGCCTGCTTCGGCGTCACCTCCAGCGTTGCGGTCTTGGGAACGTCGGAATCCCTGGCGTCGTCCGACACGCGCCGATCCATCGCCAGGACCTTCAGGTTGGTCAGGATCGTTTCGCTCATATGCCGCGTGGGCACATCCTTGTCGTCGGAATGCACCGTCATGGTCAGCAGGAGGTCGACGTGATCTCCCGGTGCGATCAATCCGGCCATGCCGGTGCTGGCGGTCACGTTCACCGTCACCGCGCGCGTTCCCGGCGTCAGCACCGCCGCCATGGAGCTGTGATCTCCGGCGTGGACGACGCGGCCTATCGTGATGGGTTCGCCCGACGTAAGGCGGGAGCGGACAACGGCGCCGACGTAATCGTCGAGTTTTGCGTTGTCCTGGAGAACATAGGACGCATCGACGGCGTCGCGGGGCCATTCCTGCCAACGCAGATTCTCGGCGCGAAGAAGCGTGCCGACGGGCACGTCGCCTTTTGCCACCAGCACATGGGTCGTCGGCCGGGCAGGGGCGGTGTCGGCGACGTTTTCGGCGGGGCGGGACGCGAGCTCGTTATGCAGCCATCTTTGAACGAAGAAGACCGTCGCGCAGGAGATCGTCACGGCGGTCGCGAATGACACCAGGCGGCGCTGACTGGAAGACAGCATGACGGCTCTCCTTCACCGGGGCTGAAGCAAATAGTGGACGAGGACCGACAGGCCGCCGGCGGCGATCGGCAGGCCGAAGGGCATAGGCTGGCGTGCGAGACCCAGAGCCTCGGCCGAGGGGGCGGGCATGACGCGCCATGCCGGCGTCAGCATGGCCAAGCCCAGGGCGGCGCCGGCGAGGCTGGTCACCAGCGCGAAGGTCGAAAGATAGGAAGAACCCGTCCACAGCGCGACCGCGGTCATCAGCTTGGCATCCCCGCCGCCCATCCAGCCGCGGGCGAAAAACGTGACTGCGACCGAGAAGACGATCAGGCCGGCGAGCATGCCGCCGATCGCGAACGACCAGGGCATGAAGCAGGCGAAAAGCGCAAAGGCGGCGCCGACGATGGCGACCGTCCGGTTGGGAATGATGTAATGGCGTATGTCGCTGGCCGCCGCCCAGACGAGCGCCACGGCCGCGGCCGCGATCGGCAATTCCGTCTGAAGCGAGAAGGCGGCAAACATGGCGGTATGCCCGAAATAATTGACAAATAATTGAAAGACGGCATCGGAGGTCAGCAATAAATTCCTGCTCCGATGCCGCCTTCAGTCGCGACGTTAGTGCGCGGCAGCGCCGGTGTTGCCAGCGGCTGCGATATCGGTGTTGGCGTTGCCGAACACGGTGCTCAGATTGCCGCCCATGGTGGTCAGGGCCGCGACGATCGCGATGGCGACGAAGCCGGCGATCAGGCCGTACTCGATGGCCGTGGCGCCGCTGCGGTTGCCGGCGAGCTTCTTCATGATGTTACGCATAGTCTTTCTCCATCTTTAATGGTCCATTTTGGGGAAATTGCCTCCGCAGGACCGTAACGGAGGAATTCAGGTATTCGAGAGAACAGGTTATCCGATTGAACCGATTACTATTGAAATCTCCAAAGTACCCGGCACTATCGATGGTTGCCGGTTTAGCCGGCGGCGGCGGTCAGCTTGGTGTTCACCGCGGAGAACACGCCGGCCAGATCGCTGCCTGTCGTGGTCACCGCCGAAACGATCGCAATCGCAACCAAGCCGGCGATGAGGCCGTATTCGATGGCGGTCGCGCCATTCATATCGGCCATAAGTTTCTTCAGTAACTTGGTCACTATTGACTCCCTCGGTTCAGTGTCTGACCGGGACCGACTTTGCCGTTCCGTATTTCTTTCGTCAATCGAATACTGGGTTATTTTTCCTAGTAACTATTTGAGTTAGGATGAAATTAAAGTTTGATTTCCATAAAATTTGAAGTTTTATTCACGGTAAATTTTGGACTGCATTTCCGGCACGAAAGCGTGCATGGCCCGATCGGGCGGATGTTCGGCTATATATATTGAAGGAGGATGGGACTGCGTCGCTCAACCGTGGGAGCGGCGCTTTCGGCCGTGAATACTTAGACGAGATTGGGCGGAAGAACGATTTCTTCGCTGCCCGCCTCGAAATGCGGAACGAGGGTCTCACGCGCGGCGACGAGGATAAGAAGGACCATCGCGACGGCCATTGCGGCGAGAAGACCCTGGCCGATAACGGTGGCATCGATCCGATGAACCTGCGTGGCGCCGATCGAGAGCCGCATCTTTCGTATCCGTCCTTAGTAATGAACTGCGCGTGCAGCTTGCATTTGGGTTTATCGCGCGACAAGAGAAAATCGAGGCTGGAGGCGATCTGAATATTCAAGTTTGGTTCGAATCAAATTCCGATTCACTTCAAATTTGAAGTTCTTCCGAAGCGATATTCCTATGGAGACGAATTTAATCTGATACCGTGCGTCAGCATTCAGTCACCGAAGAGACGAATTTCCAGTGTTCCGTTCCCACAGCCGCCAGCAATCGATCCTGACCGCCCGCACCGGCGCGGCCGGGGTGGAGTTTGCCTTGCTGCTGCCGGTACTGACCCTGATGCTGATGGGCACGTTCGATTACGGCGCGCTCGCATACCAGACCATGCAGGTGGCCGCCGCCGCCCACGCCGGCGCCGATTACGCCTTGCGCAACGGCTGGAACCAGACGGGGGTGCAGACCGCGGTCGCCGGCGCCACGTCGCTGACGGTTTCGGCGAATCCGGCGCCGGCCTTGTCCAAGGGCTGCATCAGCAATAACGCGCTGGTCGTCACCGCGAATTCCACCTGCCCGTCGGGCGGCGCATCCGGCTCCTACGTCGTGGTGAACGCCCAGTCGCCGTTTTCGCCGCTGCTCGCCTGGTCGGGCCTGTCGTTTCCATCGACGATCACGGCTCAGGCCGTCGTCCGCATTCAATAGCGTGGCGATGAGAGGCCGGCTTCTTCAATTCAGCTTTCCCCGACTGAGGGCGCGTGACGGAACCACTGCGGTGGAGTTCGCGCTGATTGCGCCGGCGCTGTTCATGATCCTGTTCGGCGCGGTCGAATTCGGCCGGCTGCTCTGGACCCAGGCGGCACTGCATTTTGCCGTCGAGGAGGCGGCGCGCTGCGCCTCGGTGACGCCCGGCATCTGCGGGACATCGGGCCAGATCACGGCTTTCGCCGCCAACTCCGTGAGCCCGCTGACGATCGCATCCACCGCCTTCACGTCCACCACGCCGTCCTGCGGCCACCAGGTCAGCGCCTCCTTCAACTATCAGTTCGTCGTGACGGGGTTGTTTCCGTTCACGCCGACCCTGACCGCACAGGCCTGCTTTCCATGATGCCGACCGATATCCCCGATCGCCCCGTCAAGCCGTTCTCGTTACTCGGCCGCGTGGCTGCCTGTCTCTGGTTCCTGGTGGTGACGACCCTGTTCGCCCGCGGGCTGGTGGCGATGCTGATCGCCACCCCGACCGGAGGCGCCAGTTTCAGCGACTGGTCGGCGGTGATGTCGCGATGCTGCCAGATCGTGTTCTTCATCACGCTGGGCTGGCTGATGCTGGCCCGCCCCAACGCGCTGGCGCGCCGGGAGGGCGTTATATCGACGCTTATCGCCTTTTCCGGCACCTATTCGGTCTGGCTGATCCCATTCCTGCCGTCCGCCCGGATATCGCCGACGATGCAGATGGTTTCCGCGGTCATATCGCTGATCGGCTGCGTTGCGATCGTCTATGCCGTGCTGCACCTCGGCAAGTCCTTCAGCATCGTGCCCCAGGCCCGCAAGCTGGTGATCGGCGGCCCGTATCGTTTCGTCCGCCACCCGCTCTATCTCGCCGAGGAGCTGGCGGTGATCGGCGTGCTGATCCAGTGCGACCGGTCCATTTCGCTTTTCTTCCTGGCACTGCATCTCGGACTTCAGATCCAGCGGATGGATTATGAGGAATCGCTGCTGCGCGCGGTGTTTCCCGATTATGAGGCCTATGCCCGCCGTACCCCCAGGCTGATCCCGGGGGGATGGCGATGATGAAGCCGCTCCATCGGCGCCTGCTGTGCGAGGAGACCGGCGTAACCGCCGTGGTCGTGGGCCTCAGCATGTCGGCGCTGATGGGCGGGGCGGCTTTAGCGCTCGATATCGGGCTTTGGTACAATGACAAGCGCATCGCTCAGGGCGCCGCCGATTCCGCCGCCTACAGCGCCGCGGTCGACTATGCCGCCGGCGACACCGCCGCCAACGTGACGGCGACCGCTAAGGCGATCGCCGCGCAATATGGCCAGGTCGACGGCAGCGGCGGCGTGACGGTCACGGTCAACCGGCCGCCCCAATCCGGCACCCATACCTCCGCGACCGGTGCGATCGAGGTCATCATCAACCGGACCGAGACGCCGTTCTTTTCGAGCTTCTTCACGAACTCGGCCGCCGTCGCGGCCCGCGCGGTCGCCGTGCCCGCGAGCAACTCGAGCGGCAGCAAATATTGCGTGTTGGCGCTGGATTCCTCCTCAGCCACCACGGTCAGCACGGCGGGGGTCAGTGCCAGCAATGGCGTCACGATCGATATCAGCACATGCGGCCTGCAGGTGAACGCGACGGGATCCGATGCGCTTTATGTGACCGGCGGCGCCACGATCAAGGCGGCGGCGGTCTCGCTCGGCGGCAACTACACCGTGTCGAATGGCGGCTCGCTGCAGGTCAGCGGCGCGATCACGACCAGCGCCCCGGCCATGGCCGATCCTTATGCCAATGTGACCGTGCCGACGCCCGGATCCTGCGCGGCGACGAACAGCTGGGGCAGCGGCGGCACATATACGATCTCGCCCGGCACCTATTGCAACGGGCTGACGATCTCGAACGGCGCCAAGGTCACGATGAATGCCGGCGTCTATATCGTCGATCGCGGCAGCTTCTACCTGACCGGCGGCGGGACGCTGACCGCGACGGCCGGGGTTACGATCGTGCTGACCAGCAGCAGCGGCGCCAACTACGCGACCGCCTCGATCGACAACGGCACGACGATCGCCATCACGGCGCCGTCCAGCGGCGCGACCAAGGGGCTGGCCTTCTTCCAGGACCGCCGCGCCGCGGCGGCCGGGACCGACAGCTTCGCCGGCGGCACCACCATGACCGTGAACGGGGCGCTCTATTTTCCGGCCCAGATGGTCAATTTCTCGAACGGCGCAACCGCCGCCACCTGCACGCAGCTGATCGCCAATCGCGTGACCTATACCGGCGGCGCCAAGCTTGTGGACAATTGCACCGGCTTCGGCACGACCGAGATCGGAAGCTCGTCGACCGCGACCGCTCTGGTCGAATAAGCAGATCTTTTTGGTAAGCAGGGAAGGGGAGGCAGGGCCGGGCAAGCCCGGCCGGCCGCCTTTGCCGAAGCTTAGATCGCAGCCGGCAGCAGGCCGCCTAGCAGTGTCGGCTCGATGCTGCGGCTCCAGAACTGCTGAAGGCCGCGAAGCGTCTGCCGGCAGACGGCGATGTCTTCGCTCTTCAGATTGACCTTGGCGAGCGCTTCGATATGGCGGGCGTTCATGTTCTTGAGCAGCGCGCAGAGCTGTGCGCCTTTTTCCGACAGGCGGACCATGATGACGCGCTTATCGTGCGTCGAACGCTCCTGAACGATATAGCCGGTGTCGGTAAGCTTCTTCAGGCTGTAGGACACGTTCGAGCCGAGATAGCAGCCACGCCACATAAGCTCGGAGACCGTCATCTCCGCGTCGCCGATATTGTGGAGCATCAGCGCCTGGACGTTGTTGATGTCGCGGATGGCGCGCAGGTCCAACTCCTGCTGGATGACATCGAGGAACTGACGATGCAGGCGCTCGGCCAGAACGACCAATTCGAGATATTCGAACGTCACAGTCTGCTCGCTCATTTTTACTCCCTCACGATCCTGTCCGAACCATGAAGCCTGGCATTCCCCGGGATAGGTGGCGGTGGGAATGCGCAAGCTTACCAGCTTTGGAATAAGCTAGAGTTAAGCGCCTAGTTCCATGCTTGATAAGCTCACTGTAAACTAATCCGACACCAGATATCAAGCTTTTTAGCTAACTTATCTGAGCTTTTTTATCGCCGGGCTGAAAAGAGGGAGAAGGATCAAATCCTGACTGAGTTCAACGACTTATTCACTGGCAGGCTTTGGCGCTGGAGCGCAAAGAGTATGCAATAGCTTCAAATTTTATGTAAATCGCAACTTTAATTTGCCCGCGACCGGGAACTTTGTCCTCCGTACCGGATGCGATGGCTTGCCTTTGCGGCGAGCTAGCTTAAGCTCGAATCTGCTTAAGCTAGAATAAGCTAATTTAGCTACTGAGATATGAGCTTGATAGAGCATAATTGCTATGTTACATTCTAGCTTAGGTGGAAACATGCTTGTCGTAAGCGTGTTCAGGGGTAGGATATGGCGGCGGTTCGGCGTCGGGTGTTCCCCGAGGCATTCAAGCGCGAGGCAGTCGAGAAGGCCGCGACCAGCGGTCTGTCCACGGCCATGATCGCCGCTGAGATCGGCGTCCATGAAACCATGCTGCGTCGCTGGATGCTGCAATTTTCCTCTGCTGGTGAAATCATGACGAGCCATGACCGCCTGCCGGTTTCCGCTGCCGCCACCTTCCCTCCCGCGGGGGATCTCGCCGCCGAGAACGCGCGCCTGCGCGCCGAGGTCGCGCGTCTTCGCGATGAGCGCGAGACCCTCAAGAAGGCTTTGGCGATCCTTTTCGCCGAGCTGAAATAAGCCGCCCGCCCCCAAGCCGGCGTTTTTGAATCTCAGCCGTTCTGTAGCGGCAGCGCGATGGTGACGGTCGTGCCCATTCCCGCCCTGCTTGCGATCTCGAACGTGCCGCCCAGGCGGGCGACGAGCTGCCGGCTCAAGGGCAGGCCGAGGCCGGTGCCCTGGCGGCGCTGCAGCGGGGTGCCGACCTGGCCGAAGGGCTGGAGGGCCTTGGCGATCTGCTGCTCGGTCATGCCGGGGCCGGTGTCGGCGATGGTGAAACAGGCCGAGCCGTCGCGTTCGCCCACCGACATGCCGACCGTGCCGCCGCAGTCGGTGAACTTGATCGCGTTCGAGATCAGGTTGATGACGACCTGCTTCAGCCGAACCTCGTCGGTCACCAGATGCTTGTCGTCCAGCGCGGGATCGACCGCGATATCCAGCGCCAGGCCTTTCTGCAGCGCCTGCTGTTCGACCAGGCGCCTGGTGAAGTCGGCGATATAGCGGGGCGAGACCTCGGCGATGTCCAGGGTCAGCTCGCCCGCCTCGATCCGCGCCAGATCCAGGATCTCATTGACGATGTCGAGCAGGTGCTCGGCCGAGCTTTTGATGTCCTTCAGATAGTCCTCGTACTTCTCGTTCCCTATCGGCCCGAATACCTGGTTGTCGATGACGTCGGAGAAGCCGACGATGGCGTTGAGCGGCGTGCGCAGCTCATGGCTCATATGGGCGAGGAATTCGGACTTGGCGGCGCCCTCGCGCTTCAGGGCCGCATGCGCCTCGGCCAGATTGTCGGCCAGCGCCGATTTCTCGTCGTGCAGGATCATGCCTCTGACCGCCGAGCGGTAGAACTCGGCGATGATGATCAGGTAGTTGAGGATCAGGATCAGCTCGACGATGGCGATGAAGTTGCCGATCAGCTGGCCATGGATCAGCGCGGCGATTCCGAACATGACCATCGCCGGGATGACGAAGACCAGCGAGGCCGGCGGATGGGCGGGATAGGAGCAGACCGCGCCCGCCGCCATCGCGTCGGTCGACAGAACGGTCACCGCCAGCACGACCGGATCGTCGGCCAGGAACATCGTCACCGCCGACACGCCCCACCAGATGCCGAACGGCAGGAAGCGATAGGTGAAGCGCCCGATCCATTCGGAATTGGTGTGCGCCGCCGGGTTCTTCTGGAACCGCCGCCAGTCCCAGGTGCGGTTGGCGCAGATCGCGAGCGCCACCGCCGTCCAGATCGCCGGCAGCCAGTTGCCCATCAGATATGTCAGCATGATCCCGTACAGGATCGAATTGAAGATCGACGTGCCGATCCGGAACGAGCGCGGATAGAGCAGGGCGGCAATCTCTGCCTGCACCATGGCCGGCGACTGTGCCGCCTTGAAATATCCTCTCAGGTCGCTGAGCTTCATCGGCACATACTCATAGGGTCCGGCAAAATCCCCTTGCCGCGACTTTCGTACTCATTTGCAGCCGACCCTGTTATCCGGCGGTTAGCTGTTGAAAGGTTTCTATCCGATTTCGGCAAGCCAGATTGTGGCTTTACAGCGACCAGCCCCCCATGTGTCAAATATGGGAGGCGGACCGGGAGGAAGCTATGGCGCACGTGGCCCCGTATCACACGAACTCGACCGAAGACGGTCACGCGCATACGCACGTGTATCATGTCTGCGACCAATGCCATGACGGCAAGCGGATCAAACCGGAGAATCGGCTGGATGGAACCGGCGGCAAGCCGCTCTGCAAAGTCTGCGTGAATCTCGAATCGAGTATGTAGCGCGGCGGGGTCAGCCGGCGAGAGCGATCGCCGGCAGCTTATATGTCTTATCGAGGATTTCCGGCCGCGGCTGATAGGTGCGCAGTACCAGGCGGAAGGGCCCGTCCGGCACCGGCAGCCAGTTGGCCGGGCCTTGCGCCGGCTGCTGGTGTTGAATCCGGATCTCCAGCGACCCGTCGGACCCACGGACCAAGCCCGGCATCCCGCCTTTGATCGCATAGCGTTTGATCGGATTCTCGATCAGATGCATGACCGGCGTGTAGGCGGTCAGAGACCAGAAGGCGTCGACCGGCGGCGTCTCCCCCTTGGGAAAGCGCAGCACGTAATTCTTCCGGCCGTCCAGCGGCTGGCCGTCAGGTCCCTTGTCGGCGTTGAAATAGAGCCCTTCCTCGGGGATATGCGCACCCGGCCCGTATTTGTTGGACGAGGCCCGCAGCAGCGGGTCCTTGGGGAAGCTCACCATGCTGAAATTGACGAACCAGCCGTCGATCACCGTGCCGTATTGAACCGTCTTGATCTCCTTGTCCGCCGCCGGCACCGCTGCCGCGAGGATTGGGGCCAGCTTCGCATCGGCCGAGGGGCGGGCGCCCGGGGCGATGCCGATAGCGGCGAGGCGCTTCAGATGGGCGATGTCGTCGCCGCGCGGTGGGTTCGCGGCCAGCCGTTGGCATAATTCGTCGAAATAGCCCGCGCCGGCCGATGACAGATCCAGGATCGGCGGCAGCTGTATTTCCGGCTTGGCGATCGGCAGCCGCGTCGCCTTGGGGTAATCGGCCAGGTCGCCGAACCCGTAGCGGCCTTGGATATCGCGCACCGCCGGCATGTCGGCCTCGTCGGCGACGAAGGTGCGGGCGAAGGTCATGACGTCGTTGGTCGGGGCAGGGACCGGTTTCACCCCGGCCGGCAGCGTGCCCTTCCAGTCCGGCCCGACAATGGCATAGGCCCCCGCCTTGCTCCCGGTCGCCCGCCGCCCGACATAGGCGAAGCAGTCGCCGTACATATCGATGAGCTGGATCGAATAGTACCGGTCGCCGACATCCGGCACATACAGCACCTGCGGCCCGGTCCGCAGGTCCAGCCAGCTATAGCCATAGATCGTATCGACATTCGGCCCGCCACCCGGTGTGGCCGGCGTGGACAGGGCGGACTGCACGACGAACCGGTTGATAGGGTTGCCCTGGGCTTTGTAGGTGTCGAGATACCGCCCGAACATGACCAGCGGATAGCCCCAGATATAGGCGTCATGCGCCAGGCTTTCGGGCGTGTCCTGGCTTTCGGCGCTGAGCGGCAGGGCAGGGAGCAGGCCGGCGGCAAGCCCGGCCCTGATGACGGTACGCCGCGTGATCCTGTGGGAAACCGACATCGCGTAACCACGCCTCCCCTTGTCGCTATTCTTGTTTCTGTATGGCGAGCCTAGCAGACGGACGGCATGCCGCCCATCCGGTTCACTTTTGCCGGCGGCCCTGATATCAAGCGCGCACGGATGGGTGGTCGAGTGGTTGCCATAGGCTTGTCGTAAGCGCTAGCCCTGATTCGGTATGGAAGAGTGTCCGAGTGGTTTAAGGAACTGGTCTTGAAAACCAGCGACGGCGCGAGTCGTCCGTGGGTTCGAATCCCACCTCTTCCGCCATCCCCTGATGACAGCATCCCAGGGTGCCGGCAGCGTCAAACCGAGAGGGGTGGAATGCGGACGCGACCCGTAATGCGGCCAAGCCGGCCGACAGCGCCGGTAAAGAAGAAGCGTCGAAATCTTTGTCTTCCAGGGTATTTATAATACCTTGTCCGTGCGGACACTTGGAGGCGACCAAAGATGACTTGGACTCCTTGGGACTATGGTTGGCCCTATTTTTGTCTTGGCGGCGGCTTGATCATGTTTGCCGTGCTCCTCTTCACCAATTCGGCACGTAGCCATCCCGAAATCTCACGGTGGCGCGATCCCGTTTGGCTTTCATGGCTCGTGGTGCCCATGCTCATGGTGCACATGTTTGAAGAATACGGCTTCGACTTGCTTGGACGATCAAATGCTTTCCCCGTCACGATGTGCAATTTGCTGCACTACCCACCGTATCCGGACTGCCCTGTTCCACTAGCTCACTACGCTTTGCTGAATCTGGGCGTGGCCTGGGTCGGCGCGACTATTGCTGCGGCGTGTGCCCGGCGAAACCTTGCGGTAGGTCTCACGTTTTACGGCTTGACCGGATTTAATGGTCTCACCCACATCGCTGGTGCCGTGATGGGCGGCTTGGAAGCGGCTTCGGGCTTAATCACGGGGGCGCTGTTTTTCATTCCGAGCTTCTTTTGGATGGTCCACGTTGTTCGGGGCTCGGGCGCCCTGAGCAGCAAAGAGCTTGCGGTGTCGATTGCCGGTGGCCTCATCGCGCATTTGCTGCTTATGGGCGCTCTTTTGCTGTACAAGTTTGGTTTCTACGGCCCCAATGTCGTGCTTGTTCTCGACCTTGTCGTCGTGGTCGCACCGTTCGTAGTGGTTTGGGTGGGGGGCAGGCTCTTTGGGCCGTTCGCCCGGAAAGTCTAGCCAGTCGAGACGCCAGGGCTCCATGTACCTCGCCGCCGAATGCGACGCCGAGGCCTCGATCGACATCGACGGCGAAACGCTAGATGAGATTCGCGATGAGCTTGCGTTGAAGGGTTTAACCCGGGGCAGATAAAGGGAATAGTCGGTCCCTTTCCATCATAGCGGCGCCTTTCCGGCCTCCTCAGCAGGAATTCCCTCATACATCTATGCGCGTCCTCGGGTCGTATCAGGGAACGACTGAGGTCGCCGAAGAATTAGCCTGACAGGTCTGCCGGATCAGAGCGGTGCGGATTTCGCTCGCTTCGGCGTAGGGCATTGGAAGAGGCTAGGGGAATGAAGGCCATATCGAAGGGCGCGCTGCTCGGCATGGTTTGCATGTGCGCCGGTGGTGCCATTCGCCCCACGCATGCGGCAAGCGCCGTTTCCGGTTGGCCGGTCTATCTCGCCATGGGCGCCGTCGGCGGCCCCAACGTCATGCCGCCGACCAGGACCTCGACCGGCGGCGATGACGATTTCGGCGGGCGGCCGGTCGATGTCGTCTTCAAATATGCCGGTTCGGCCGGCAACGGCGATCCGGGCATCATCGACCCGCCGACCAACGCGATGCGGATGACGGGCGACCTCACGACGGTCAGCAGAATCAACAAGCATGCGACGCGCGTCGCCATCGTCGAATACACCGCGCAGATGAGCGGCGGGTTCGCGGTCGCGGACTTTTCGAACGCGGCGAAACCGGACCCGGCCAGCGGCGGCACGCATCTCATGCCGCGGCATTTCATCAGTCTGGCCGCCGATGCGGTCGCGCTGAACAGCCAGCCCATCGTCTATACCGGCAAGAAACATTACGGGACGCTGATCCTCAATCCCGATCTGATGGGCGCGATCCAGCAGGGCAGCTTCATCGGCAGCGTGAACAAGGCGCTGCCGGCGAACGCGGTGAATACCGCCGTCGATCAGGCGCTGTGCTTCCTGACGACCCGGCGTTCCTACCGCA
>DATBAZ010000434.1:0-18009 GCA_036271255.1 Alphaproteobacteria bacterium | reverse complement strand
CAGGCAGACCAGGTCGATGGCCCGCACTGCATCCAGGTAATCCTGCCGCGACATCGATGTCCGCGACGGCTTGCGGGCCAGCATGCTGACCTCCAGGTGATCGGTGTCGGGCGCGGCGATGCCGATGGATTCGAACCGCAGATCCTCCCGCTCTGACGACCGCGCCAGGTTGGCGAACACCTCGAACCCCTTGCTGCGCCGGGCATTGCCCAGGAAGGCGATCTTCAGCGTCCCGTCGGCGGCCGGCGGCGTCTCCTCGCTCCATTCCGATGTCAGGATGGGATGCTCCAGAGTGACGACCGAGCGGTTGTCCGGCGCCAGCCCGGCGATCGCCTCTTGCACCCCCAGCTCGAGCGCCACTAGCCTGACGGAGCGTAGCAAAGGGCGTTGAATTTGCGATACCAGATCGGCGGCACGTGTCAGCGGATTGCGTGAGCGCCAGATCATCGCGTCGCCCAGCTGGCCGTGCAGGATCATGTGCAGCGGCGCGGATGCCGCCCAATGCCGGCCGATGGCGGCATAGAGATGCCCGTCGACGCCCAGCAGGGCCGCCAATCGCAACGGCCGGCCCCTGATCGCGTCCGTCATCACCTTGCGGCAGGCCTGGGCCGCCAGCCAGCCGCCCAGCGGGTTGTGGCTGGACAGGCCGAAGGGCGGGGTGAAGGGCTCGCAGGGTTCGAATGCGATGCCGCCGAGGTCGGCGACGCGCGGCTTCAGATTGGCGACATGGCCGGCGCGGGCGCGAAAGGTGATGCGGTCGCCCGGAAAGGCGGCGCGCAGAACCCGCAGATACTCCTCGTTGAAGGGGAGGTGCATCGTTTCGTGGCTGATGAAATCGAACAGGGCGATTTCGCGAAGATCGGCCGCCATTGAATCATTCCGATGCGGTGCTCAGCAGGTCCTGCCCGATGGTACGGCGGTGTTGGACGGCGGGGCAAGCATCCCCGTATAAATGATTTCCGATCGGAAAAATGCCGGTAAACTAGGCCGACTAGGTCCGGACTAGAGTTCCATCATTTCCACGCAAGACGCCTCAACACCCCGCTCAACCACGCCTTTGTCATGGTGGCTGGCTTTAGCAGCCCTGGTCGCGGTGCTGCTTGTCCCTTTGTTCCTGACCGAAATCCCGCCGCTGCTGGATTATCCCAATCATCTGGCGCGGATGGAGATACTGCACCGGCTGCCAGGCGATGCCGATCTGGCGAAGATCTACGGCGTTACCTGGCGGATCGTGCCCAATATCGGCATCGACCTCGCCATGCCGGCGCTGATGCATGTCCTGTCGCTGATGGCGGCGGGGAAGGTGTTCGTCGCGTTGGCGCTGGTCCTGCCGCTGATGGGGGTGATCGCGCTGCACCGGGCGGTGTTCCAGACGGTGAGCTACTGGCCGTTGGCGGCGGGGCTGGTCGCCTATAACCGGCTGTTCTTCTCCGGCTTCCTCAATTTCCTGATCGGCGTCGGGCTTGCATTGCTGGCGGCTGCCCTGTGGGTCGCTTGGCGGGAGCGGCCGGTGTGGCAGCGTGTGGGCAGTGCAGTCGTGGCGGCCATCATCATCTTCTTCTGCCACCTGATCGCCATCGCCTTCTACGGGCTGCTGCTGCTGGCGGTCGAGCTGATCCGCTTCTGGTGGATGCGGCGGCTGGGTAAGGGGAACTCGCTTGCCCGCTTTGCCTGGCTGTTCGCGCCGTTCGTGATCCCGGCGATCCTCTACCTGCGCGCCCCGATCAGCGGCGGCGATCCGTCCGGGGGCCACGGGCTGGTCGACGCGCTGAAGCACTATTATTGGGCGCTGGCCGCCGGCCCGCCCGGGCTCAAGCTCTATGGGCTGATGGGGCCGTTCCTGACCTACAACCGGCTATTGGATGCCGGTGCGGTGGTCCTGGTTCTGGCCGTGCTGGCGCTGTTCGCCGTTCAGCGCCGCCTCACCATCTCGCCGCCGCTGATCGGCGCGCTTGTTTTGCTGCTGATCGCCTATCCAGTGGTGCCGTTCTTCCTGATGCAGACCGCCTGGGTCGATCAGCGCATGCCGATCCTGGCTGGTTTCCTGCTGTTCGCCGGCACCTGGCCGCGCCTGCGGTCAGGGCGGACTGCGCGGTTGATGGCCGTTGCCTTCGCCGTTGCGATCCTGGCGCGGACATTCGTCATCGGGCAGGTCTGGTCCCAGCACGATGCTCAGATCGCCGATTTCCGGCAGGTGATCGCGCCGGTGCAGCCGGGCGACCGGGTGCTGGTGGTCCAGACCGAGCGCAACGCCGATCCCAACGCCATGGTCAACCGGCCGGACAGTCTGCGCGCAATGGTCGAGAACGACGCCACCATGCATCTGCCGGCGCTGCTGGTGATCGAGCACAATGCCTTCTGGCCGCTACTCTTCACTGCCGCGACCAAGCAGCCGGTCAAGGTGATCCCGCCCTATGACGCCATTTCTCTCCCCGAAGGCGAGCTGCCCTGGGCCGGGGGGCTTGCCGATCTCGACCCCGCTACGCTCAAATGGGCGCCTTACCTGCCGGACTGGCAGCACAAGTTCGACTGGGTGCTGGTGCTCAATCCGCAGGATGCCAAGGACGGCTATTCGCTGCCGTTCGACCAGCTCGAGCTGGTGGATGCGGGCAAGGTGGCAGTGCTCTACCGGATCAGGAAGTAAGCAACAGATGCGTTCGAAGTTTTGGCGGCGGATGTTTCTTTCTGCCCTTCTGTTGGTTGCGCCGTATCTGGGCGCAGCGGCAGGTGCCCCGGATCAGGCGGAGCTGTCGGCCAAGTTCGCCGCCGCGAACGAGGCGTACGATAAGCAGGACTACGCCCGGTCATTCGCCTTATTTCGCGAAGTCGCAGAGCAGGGGGATGCCGCCGCGCAGTTCAATGTCGGGAATATGTACAAGACCGGCAAAGGCGTTCCGGCAAACGACGCCGAGGCTGTGAAGTGGTTTCGCCTGGCGGCCGGCCAGAACGTTGGCCTTGCTCAGGTGGCTTTAGGCGTGATGTACGCGGATGGCCGAGGGGTTCCCCGGAACTATGGCGAGGCTGTCCGGTGGAATCGGCTGGCTGCCAGCCAAGGGGTAGCGCTCGCGGATTATAACCTGGGTGTCGCCTATCATACCGGGCAGGGTGTCGCCCGAAACGATGCCGAGGCGCGCAAATGGCTTCGTCTGGCAGCCCAGGGCGGCGACCCAGGGGGCCAGGCGGGCTTAGGCAGGATGTATGCGAACGGCGAAGGCGGCGCCAAGGATCCGGTCAAGGGCTATATATGGTACAGCGTGGCGGCGGATGGCGGCGACCAGCGCAGTGCCGATGCGCGGGACAGTCTCGAGGAGACGATGACCCCGGATCAGGTTGCGGCGGCCAGGGACACGGCCATGCGCTGCTCCCAATCCAAGGGCAAGGAGTGCGATTAGAAGTCCGCTACTTCTTCGCCTTCGCATCCGCCTGGGTGGCATGGTCGAGCGCGGTCTTGGCCTTGTCGTTCTCCCCCAACACCTGATAGGCGCGGGCCAGCTTGCGCCAGCCTTCCGCGTCGTCGGGGTTGGCCTGCAGCTTCGCCGCCAGCTTGTCGACCATGGCGTGGATCATCTCGGACTGCTCTTCCGGCGACATTTGCTGGATCGCCTGGCCGGCGGCGCTGTTGGGCGCATCTGCCGTAGGGCCGGTGGCGGTCGGGCCCACTGCGTTCGGAGCCGGGGCGACCGGACCTGCGGCCTTGGTGCCGGCCGCGGCCCGGGCTTCGGCGGCGTCGGCCTGTTTGGCGGCGTCGTTGGCCTTGTCGGCCAGGCCCATCACCTGATAGGCGCGGGCCAGCTTGTGCCAGCCCTCGGGATCGTCCGGGTTGGCCTGCAGCCTGGCGGCGAGGCCGGCGACCATGCCCTCGATCATCTTGCGCTGCTGGTCGGGCGCCATCTGCTTGATCGCCTCGCCTTGCGGCGTGTCCGGTCCGCCCTCCAGCGGGCCCTCCTCGGCGGCCATGGCCGACGGCGGTTTCGGATCGGGCGTCTCCTTCGCCGGGTCCAGCCCCATGGCCTGGGCGGCGCTGGCGATGCGGTTGCGGGTCGATTCGACCCAGGGCGCATCGGCCGGCGAGTTCGAGAGCAAGGTCTGCCAGCCTTTCAGCGCCACCTTCATGTCGCCGGCCTGGGCCGAGGCCAGGGACAGGTAATAGAGCGCCTCGGGCTGCGACTGCGCATCCTTCGGGATCGATTCGAACAGCTTCTTGGCCTCTTCGCCCACCGCGCCGCCGTCGGCGTTGATCAAAGCCTCGCCCAGCGCAGCGCTGATGCCGGGATCGTCGGGCGCGATCTGCTTGGCGACGCGGAAACTTTCGACCGCCTGGCGCGGCTGGCCCAGCTTTTCATAGGCTTCGCCGACCATGACCCAGCGATCCAGGTCGTCCTTGTCCGTCTTCAGCCGCTTGCGGATCTCGTTGACCTGCGCGATCAGCTTTACCGGGTCTTCGCCCTGCTGGATGGTGCGCTCGGCCAGCGGCTGGCCGGGCATGTCGGGCTGGCCGACAGACAGATAGATGCCCAGCCCGGCGAGCGGGACCAGGATGGCGACGATTACGGTCAGGATGCGCGATTGCGCCGTCGTCGCGGCGACAGGCTGGGCCGCGCGGGACGCGGTCAGCATCCGGCGGCTGATCTCGGTTTCCATCGACGACGCCTGTTCGGCCTCGATCAGGCCGCGCGACCGCTCCCGCTCCAGCTCGGCCAGCTGGTCGCGATAGACCGCCAGATCGGTGCCGCCGGTGTCGGTGGCGGCCGACTTGCGCATCAGCGGCCGGGCCAGCAGGCTGACGACGGCGGCGGTCAGCAGCCCGGCGACGATCCAGAATCCGATCATTTCAGGGCCTCGACAGCGGCTTTTTCCGCCGCGGTCAGCGGCTCCGGCTCGGCCGTGTTGGGCCGGCGGCGGGTCATGAAGAAGGCGAATGTTCCGCCCAGCACGAGCAGGATCGCCGGCGCCAGCCACAGCAGCCAGGTGCTGGGCTTGAACGGCGGCCTCAGCAGGATGAAGTCGCCATAGCGGGAGTGCATATAGTCCAGGACCTGGGCATCGGTCTTGCCGGCGGCGACCTGCGTGCGCACCAGCTTGCGCAGGTCCTTGGTGAAGTCGGCGTCCGATTCCTCGATCGATTCGGTCTTGCACACCGGGCAGCGCAGCTGATGGCCGATCGCCTCGGCGCGGGCTTCCTGCGCCGGGTCCTTGAGCATCTCGTCCGGCTCGACCGCGCGGGCGGCTCCGGCCAGTGCGAGTGCGACGGCTATGACGGCGAAGACGGCCCTCATTTCTCGGCGCGCAGTTGGTTGATCAGCGGCACGATCGTATCGTCGATATCGTTTTGGGTGATCGGCGCGGCCTGCTTGAAGCGGATGCGGCCCTTGGCATCGATGATGAAGGTCTCGGGCGCGCCATAGGCGCCCCAGTCGATCGACACCTTGCGGTCGGTATCCGCCCCGATCGAGACATAGGGGTCGCCCAGCTCCTTCAGATATTCCAGCGCGTCCGCCGGCTTGTCCTTCTGGTCGATGCCGCGGATCGGGATGTTCATGCTCTTCAGCGCCATCAGCGCCGGCGCCTCGGCGCGGCAGGGGACGCACCAGGAGGCAAAAATATTGACGATCTGCACCTGCCCGGTGAGGTCGGCCGAGCTGAGGCCCTTCTGATAGCCGGGCAGCGGCCCCAGCTCGAACGCCGGCACCGGCTTGTCGATCAGCGGCGACGGGATCACCGACGGATCGATGCCGCGCAGCAGCGGCGTCGCGAAGTAGATGACGATCCCGACGAAGACCAGGACCGGCAGGATGAATATCAGGCGACGCATATTACTCTGCCGGCAGGGCTTCGGGAATGTTCGCCAGCCGGCGCAGCGGCGCGCCGATACGCAGGCGCCGGTCGGTCAGCGACACGATCCCGCCCAGCACCATGATCACCGAGCCGACCCAGATCCAGGGCACCAGCGGGTGGTAATAGAGGCGGGTCACATAGGCGCCCGGCTTGCCCGGGTCGGGCTCGCCGACGACGGCATAGATGTCGGCGAAGAAATTGGTGCGGATGCCGATATTGGTAACCGCGGTTTCCTGCGGATGCACCGTCCGCCGCTCGGCCGACAGGGTGGCGACGTAATGGCCCTTGTCGGTGACGACGAAGGTCGCACGCTCGGCGTCATAGTTCGGACCCTGCACGGGGCCGACGCTCTTCAATTGCACCTGATACCCGGCCATCTCGACGCTCTCGCCGGGGGCCATCGCCTGGATGCGCTCCTGCGTCCACAGCGCGGTCCCGGTCATGCCGGCGATGGCGATACCGAGCCCGGCGTGGGCCAAGGTCATGCCCCAGGCCGCGCGCGGCAGGGAAACGGCGCGCGCCATACTGTGGCTCAGTGGGATGGAGAACAGGCGGACGCGCTCGGTGATCTCGGTCACCGCGGAGGCTACCAGCCAGACCGCGAACATCATCGCCGGAATCGCCAGCACCGGGCCGCCATTGTGGATATAATAGACGGCGACCGCCACCACGACCGAGATCGCCGCCGCGAATTTGAGGCGTCCCAGCACGCCCGGCAGGTCGGCCCGCTTCCACGGCAGCATGGCGCCGATGCCCAGCCCGATGGCGAGGAACGGGGTCAGGACCTGGCAGCAGAAGTTGAAGTAGGGCGGCCCGACCGAAATCGTCTTGCCCATCGCCGACATGAAGGTCGGGAACAGCGTGCCGATGAATACGGTCGCGCACATCGTCGTCAGGATCAGGTTGTTCAGCACCAGCCCGCCCTCGCGGCTGATCGGCTGGAACAGCCCGCCCATCTTCAGCGAGGGCGCGCGGATGGCATAGAGGATCAGCGCCCCGCCGGTGGCGGCGATCAAGAGACCCAGCACGAAGATGCCGCGCCTGGGGTCCAGCGCGAAGGAATGGACCGAGGTTGTGAGGCCGGAGCGGACCAGGAAGGTGCCGATCAGCGACAGGCTGAAGGTCAGGATCGCCAGCAGGATGGTCCAGCTTTTCAGCGCATCGCGCTTCTCCACCACTATGGCGGAATGCAGCAGGGCGGTACCGGCCAGCCACGGCATCAGCGAGGCGTTCTCCACCGGGTCCCAGCCCCACCAGCCGCCCCAGCCCAGCGTGTAATAGGCCCACCAGGAGCCCATCGCGACGCCCAGGGTCAGCGCCGACCAGGCGGCCAAGGTCCAGGGCCTGACCCAACGCGCCCAGGCGGGGTCGACCCGGCCTTCGATCAGCGCCGCGACGGCGAAGGAGAAGGCGACGGAGAAGCCGACATAGCCCAGATAGAGGAAGGGCGGATGGAAGGCGAGGCCGGGGTCCTGCAGCAGCGGGTTCAGCCCCTCGCCGTCGGCCGGCGGATCGATCAGCCGGTTGAACGGGTCGGACGTTGCCAGGATGAAGGCCAGGAAGCCCAGCCCGATCATGCCCTGCACGGCCAGCACCCTGGCCTTCAGCCCGCGCGGCAGGTTGTTGCCGAACAGCGCGATCAGCATGCCGTAGAGCGACAGGATCATTACCCACAGCAACATCGAGCCTTCGTGGTTCCCCCACACGCCGGTGATCTTGTAGAGCAGCGGCATGGCGGCGAAGCTGTTCTGCACCACGTTCTCGACCGTGAAGTCGGAAACGACATGCTCATAGGCCAGGATGGCGAAGGCCAGCAGGATCAGCAGCCCCTGGCCGACGGCGGCGTGGCTGCCCATCGACATCCAGCGGCTGTTGCCCTGCGCCGCGCCGACCAGCGGCACGGTGGATTGCATGAAGGCGACGAGCGCCGCCAGCACCAGGGCGAATTGGCCGAGCTCAGGGATCATGGCTTTTCCACCAGCGTGCTCGTGGCATGGGTCTGCTCGCCGGCCCGTTTCATCGCGTTGGCGACCTCGGGCGGCATGTATTTCTCATCGTGCTTGGCCAGCACCTCGCGGGCGATGAAATGCCCGTCGGGGGAGAGCGTCCCCTCGGTGACGACGCCCTGGCCCTCGCGGAACAGGTCGGGCAGCACGCCGCGATAGGTGACGCCGATCGTGTTGGCGGTGTCGGTGACGCGGAACTCGGTCAGGTCGCCCTGGCGCTTGACGCTGTCCTTCTCGACCATGCCGCCCAGGCGGATGGCCCGGCCGGGATTGATATGGTCGGCCAGCACGTCGCTGGGGCTGTAGAAGAAGACGATATTGTCGTTGAAGGCATAAAGGGCCAGCCCGGTGGCAACCCCCAGCCCCAGCAGGCCTAGAACCAGCGCCTGCATCCGGCGCTTACCCCGTCTTGTCACGATTTGGCCTCTCGCCGTCCGCGCCGCGCCCGTCCCGCGGCGGAAAGACCCTGCTCCTCACGCCGGCGCGCTTTCAGCGTCGTCACGGTCCAGCCCAGCATTGCGATGAAGGCAAGCGCGGTCAGGCCGTAAGCCGGCCAAACATAAGCGCCGTACCCCCCCATGGCGAAAAAGGTCTGGAAGTCGTTCATCGGTTTCTCAGTCGGGTATGTACCTAATCTGGAGCGCGCAGGGAAACAATCTACTGTCGCACCTGGAGCGTTGGCGCTCGTGCCTATTCCTCTCCCGCTGCCGTCCGCCAGGCGCGGATGCGGCGCGCCAGCAGCTCGCTCTCCAGCCGCATCAGAACCATGGTGATGAAGAAGGTGGTGAAGCCGCCGATCATCAGGAACAGCGGCAGCAGCATGCTCTTGTCCATCTTCGGGCCCGACATGGTGATCAGGCTGGCCGGCTGGTGCAGGGTGTTCCACCAGTCGACCGAGAACTTGATGATCGGCAGGTCGACCACGCCGACCAGCACCAGGATCGCCCCGGCGCGCAGGCCTCGCTGCGGATCGTCGAAGGCGTCGACCAGCGCCAGATAGCCCAGATAGAGGAAGAACAGCACCAGCTCGGACGTCAGCCGCGCGTCCCATACCCACCAGGCGCCCCACATTGGCTTGCCCCACAGCGAGCCGGCAACCAGGCAGACGAAGGTGAAGGCGGCGCCCAGCGGCGCGGCGGCCTTCACGAACAGGTCGGCCAGCGCATGCTTCCAGATGATGCCGGCCGCCGCTGCCGCGGCCATCAGCCCATAGACGACCTCAGACATGATCGCGGCCGGCACATGCACATACATGATGCGGACGGTATTGCCCTGCTGATAGTCGGGCGGCGAGGCGAACAGGCCGAAATAGAGGCCGAGGCCCAGCAGGATCGCCGATGCGCCGGCCGTCCAGGGCAGGATCTGGGCCGACAGCCGCCCGAACGCGGCCGGGTTGGCATAGCGGTGCAGCAGGGGAATACGGGCGGTGGTCATTCGAGTGCGTTCCTCAGCGCCGCCGCGGCGGCGAACGGGACCAGCACGATACCGCCTGCGAAGAAGCTTGCCAGCAGCAAAAGATGCGGCCTTGGCGACAATCCTTCCCCCGCTGCGCCGATCGCGCTCGTCGCAAAAATGAGTATGGGCACGTAAAGCGGCAGAACCAAGAGCGCCAGCAAGGCTCCACCGCGCCTCGCCCCTAATGTTACGGCGGCGCCGAACGCTCCGATCATGCTCAGCACCGGCGTGCCGATCAGGAGGCTGATTTCCAGAGCGATGAAGCTGTTCCCGTCCAGATGCAGCATCACCCCCAGTATCGGCGCGATGACCATGAAGGGCAGGCCGGTCGTCACCCAATGGGCGGCGACCTTGGCCAGCACGGTCAGCTCCAGCGGCATCGGCGCCAGCGCCAGCAGGTCCAGCGTGCCGTCCTCGAAATCGCGCTGGAACAGCCGGTCGAGCGCCAGGAGGGTGGCGAGCAGCGCTGTGATCCACAGCATGCCGGGCGCCAGCCGCGCCAGCAGGTTGGGCTCCGGCCCCACGCCCAGCGGCACCATCAGCACGGCCAGCACGAAGAAGGCGAGCGGCGCGACCAGGTCGCTGCCGTGGCGGAACTGCAGCTTGAGATCGTGCAGGAACAGGGCGAAGGCTGCGCTCACGCGGCCTCCCCGTCGGCAAAGTCTTCCGGCTCGAACTCGGCGAGGTTGAGGCCGGTGGCGCCGGGCAGCGCTATCGGGGCGTGGGTCGCGGCGATAACGATGCCGCCCCCGGCGCGGTGGGCGGCGAGCGCCGCCTCCAGCGCGGCGATGGATTTGACGTCGAGCCCGACCGTCGGTTCGTCCAGCAGCCAGATCGGCGCGCCGCCGGCGATCACCCGCGCCAGAGCGGCGCGGCGGCGCTGGCCGGATGACAGGAACCGGCCGGCGGTCTCGGTGAGATCGGCCAGCCCCATCATCGCCATTGCCGCCTCGGACGTGTCCTGGCGGCCGCGCAGCGCGGCCCAGAAGCGCGTGCCCTCGCCGACCGTCAGCATCGGCTTCACCGCATCCTGATGGCCCAGATAGGAGACCAGCTCGCGATGCAGGACGGGATCGTCGGCCAGCCGCATGCCGTCATGCTCCAGCCGCCCGCCATAGGGCCGGATCAGCCCGGCCATGAGCCTCAGCAGGCTGGACTTGCCGCTGCCGTTCGGCCCGGTCAGCAGCAGGGCGCCGCCGGCCGGGACGGCGAAGTCCAGGCCGGTGAAGACCATCCGCTCGCTGCGCCGGCACGACAGGCGATAACCGGCGAACGCTTTATCGCCGTTTGCCGTCACTGAGTTGGCCGTCACTCGTGTTTCGCCTGCTGGGCGCGGGCAAAGTCCTCTTCCTGCTGGCAGGCCGTGTCGATGATGATGCGGTAGATCTTCTCGACCAGGTCCGGATCGACGCCGGCCTTCTCCGCCCTGGCGCGGGCGTTGCGCACGACCTCCTCGACCCGATAGGGCAGGATGGGCGCGATGCCGTGCTCGGCCTTCAGCTTTGCGACCTCTTTGATGATGCCGAAACGCTCGCCCAGCAAACCGACGATCTGGGTGTCCAGTGCGTCGATCCTGGCGCGGTAGGGCGCGAGCATCGCCTTTTCCTGCTCGGGCGTGGGTTTGGCCTTGCTGTTGGTGGTCATCGTCTGCTCAGCGGTCTTGGCGGGCGGGTCTGCGAAAGCGGGTCGGAAGGCAAGAACCAGGATGGCGATTGCGATAACATAGAGTGTTTTCGGCATCCTGGTCCTCCCGCTGGAACGATTTGGCCAAAAAGGCGACATCATGTCCCGTTCCGCGGCTAAAAACCCGGGTTTGATCGCCTTGTCAAACTAGGCTAGATCACCCCGCAAACCCATATTGACGACATGGCCGCCGCGGCCATCCGCAGATAAAGGCACATCCCCGTGAGCATTACCGGAAAAGACACGCTGAACACCCGTCGCACGCTCACCGTCGATGGAATCGAGTTCGATTATTTCAGCATCGAGGCGGCGAAGGCCGAAATCGGCGACGTGTCTCAACTGCCCTTCTCGATGAAGGTGCTGCTCGAAAACCTGCTGCGCTACGAGGATGGGCGCACGGTTTCGGTCGACGACGTGAAGGCGGTCGCCGAGTGGCTGAAGACCAAGTCCAGCGATCGGGAAATCGCCTATCGCCCGGCGCGCGTGCTGATGCAGGATTTCACCGGCGTTCCCGCCGTCGCCGACCTGGCGGCACTGCGCAAGGCGATCGACCGGCTGGGCAGCGATCCAGCCCGCATCAATCCGCTGTCGCCCGTCGACCTGGTCATCGACCACTCGGTGATGGTCGATTATTTCGGCACCCCCAAATCCTTCGACGAGAATGTCGACCGCGAGTTCGAGCGCAACGGCGAGCGTTATGCCTTCCTGCGCTGGGGCCAGACCGCCTTCGACAATTTCCGTGTCGTGCCGCCGGGCACCGGCATCTGCCATCAGGTCAACCTGGAATATCTGGCCCAGACCATCTGGGTCGGCAGGGAGAAGGGCCGCCAGATCGCCTATCCCGACACGCTTGTCGGCACGGACAGCCATACCACGATGGTGAACGGCATGGCCGTGCTGGGCTGGGGCGTCGGCGGCATCGAGGCCGAGGCGGCGATGCTGGGCCAGCCCGTGTCGATGCTGATACCAGAGGTCATCGGCTTCAAGCTGTCCGGCAAGCTCAAGGAAGGCACGACCGCCACCGACCTGGTGTTGACCGTCACGCAGATGCTGCGCAAGAAGGGCGTGGTCAACAAGTTCGTAGAGTTCTACGGCCCGGGCATCAGCGCGCTGGCGCTGGCCGACCGCGCGACGATCGCCAACATGGCACCGGAATATGGCGCGACCTGCGGCTTCTTCCCGATCGACAAGGAAACCATCCGCTTCCTGACGCTGACCGGTCGTGACGCCGAGCGGATCAAGCTGGTCGAGGCCTATGCCAAGGCCCAGGGCATGTGGCGCGATGACAGCACGCCCGATCCGGTCTTCACCGACACGCTGTCGCTGGAGCTCGGCGATGTCGAGCCGTCGCTGGCCGGCCCGCGCCGCCCGCAGGACAAGGTGCTGCTCTCCGGCGCCGCCCCCGCCTTCCTGTCCGAGCTCACCAAGTTCGGCGTTCCCGCCGGTGAAGAGACCAAGCGCGTACCCGTCGCCGGCGCCGATTACACGCTGGGTCATGGTGACGTCGTGGTCGCCGCAATCACCAGCTGCACCAACACTTCCAACCCGTCGGTGATGCTGGCGGCCGGTCTGGTCGCGCGCAACGCGCTGGCGAAAGGCCTGAAGGTGAAGCCGTGGGTGAAGACCTCGCTGGCCCCCGGCAGCCAGGTTGTGACCGAATATTACAAGGTGTCCGGCCTTCAGGCCGACCTCGACGCGCTGGGCTTCAACCTCGTCGGCTATGGCTGCACCACCTGCATCGGCAATACCGGACCCCTCCCGGAAGCGATCGGCAATGCCATCGTCGAGAACAACCTGGTTGTCGGCGCGGTCCTGTCGGGCAATCGCAATTTCGAGGCCCGCATCCACCAGGATGTGCGCGCCAATTACCTCGCCTCTCCGCCGCTGGTCGTTGCCTATGCGATCGCCGGCTCGATGATGGTCGACATCACCAAGGACCCGCTGGGTCTGGGCAGCGATGGCCAGCCGGTCTATCTGCGCGACATCTGGCCGACCAACCACGAGGTCGCCGACGTCGTCGCCAAATCCGTTTCCCGTGAAATGTTCATCGACCGCTACAGCGACGTGTTCAAGGGGCCGAAGGAGTGGCAGGCGGTTCAGTTCGCCGAGGGCCAGACCTACAAGTGGGATGCCGGCTCGACCTATGTGCAGGAGCCGCCGTTCTTCCAGACGATGAGCCCCGATCCCTCGCCGATCAGCGACATCAAGCAGGCCCGCCTGCTGGCGCTGCTGGGCGACAGCATCACCACCGACCACATCTCCCCCGCCGGCAACATCAAGAAGTCCGGCCCGGCCGGCACATACCTCACCGAGCACCAGGTCCGCCCGGAGGAGTTCAACTCCTACGGCTCGCGCCGCGGCAACCATGAGGTCATGATGCGCGGCACCTTCGCCAACACCCGCATCAAGAACGAGATGGCCCCGGGCACCGAGGGCGGCGTCACCCGCCATATGCCCGACGGCGAAGTCATGCCGATCTATGACGCCTCGATGAAATACATCGCTGAGGGCACGCCGCTGATCGTCATCGCCGGCAAGGAATACGGCACCGGCTCCAGCCGCGACTGGGCCGCCAAGGGCACCAAGCTCCTGGGTGTTTCCGCCGTGATCGCCGAGAGCTTCGAGCGTATCCACCGTTCGAACCTGGTCGGCATGGGCGTCCTCCCGCTCCAGTTCAAGGACGGCACCGACCGCAAGTCGCTGGCGCTGGACGGGACGGAGAAATTCGACCTGCTGGGCTTCGCCGATCATCTGAAGCCGCGCATGGATATCGCGCTCACCATCCACCGCGCCGACGGCAAGGTCGATGTCGTGCCGCTGACCTGCCGCATCGATACGCTGGATGAGATCGACTACTACAAGAACGGCGGCATCCTGCAGTATGTGCTGCGCAACATGCTGAAGGCGGCCTAAGCAGCCGGAACGGGCGGAGGGCCATGGACAGGCGGCCGCGTAAAGCGGGCAACTGGACACTCCACCTGGCCCTGATCGCGGCCGTGCTGACCGCTGTCATCGGCATGGCCGCCTCGATGGCGCCCGGCGGCCTCGGCGACTGGGATGTCGCGCGGGCCATCCCGCTCGGGGTCATCGTCATCCTGATGGTGCTCCGCCTGTCCGTCTCGACCCGGCCGCTCGGGCAGATGGCGAAGCAGCTCTCAGTCTTCGTCGCGCTCGGCGCCGTTCTGATCGTCGGCTATTCCTACCGCGACGATCTGAACGCGATCCTCGGCCGTACGATGGAGACCGTCGCGCCGGGCCACGGTACGCAAGTGGCGCCGGGCGTGATGCGGTTTGAAGCCGATGACGGCGGTTCCTTCGTCGTAAACGCGACCGTCAACGGCACCGCCGTCCGTTTCCTGGTCGATACCGGGGCCAGCGGCATCGCCCTGTCGCAGCGCGATGCCCGCCGGCTCGGCTTCGACGACGACAAGCTCGACTACAACACGCCTATCCTGACTGCGAACGGCATGACCCGCGCCGCGCAGGTCACGCTGCGGTCGATCACCGTCGGTCCGCTGAACGGCAACGACATCAAGGCCTGGGTGAACAAGGGCGAGCTCGACCAGTCGTTGCTGGGCATGAGCTATCTCTCGACCCTGGGCCGGGTCGAGATCCGGGGCCATACGCTGACGCTGGAGCGCTGAACGCCGGCCTTCACAGGCCGCTCTCGGCGGCGTATGAAAGGCGCTTCCACCACCGCAAACGAGGGGATCAGATGCTTAAGCGTTTCACGATCCCGGGCGCCCCCTGATTTTGGGACCGGCCCGGACCATCCGGGCCCTGTATTGCGAGCGGTCGTAACCTTCACCACGTACCCTCCGAACTACTGACGGCCCGGCTTTATTCGCCGCCGCGCTTTGGCGTGGGCTCCACCGCTTGATTTGTTGAAGAGGCGCGCCGCCCAGCGCGAATCACTATGCGTAAATCTCCATCCCGCGATCCGTTTCGCGTAGTCTTTGCCTTCTGCCTCGCACAGTGGCGGCGCCAGATCGGGCTGACTGCTGCCATCGTCGCCGCCATGCTGCTGGCGACCGTCTGCGAATCGGTGATTCCGCTGTTTGCCGGCCGGCTGGTCGATGCGCTGACGCTCAAGGCAGGCGCCGAGGCCGTAGCGGTCCGTGCGGTCCTGTCGATAGTCGCCCTTGGGCTGGCCGGGCAGGCCTTCCGCTATGTCGCATTCCGTACGCTCAGCAGCGCATCCACGCGGATCATGCAGCGGATCGTGGCCGATGCCTTCTATCGGGTGCAGCGTTTTTCCACCGACTGGCATGCTTCCAACTTCGCCGGGGCGACGGTGCGCAAGATCACGCGCGGCATGTGGGCCTACGACACGCTGGCCGACACGATCCTGCTCGGTTTCCTCCCGGCCTTGGTGATGCTGGTGGCGGTGACCGCGATCCTGGCCGCCCATTGGGCGATCATGGGCCTGGCGGTGGCGGCAGGCGCGATCCTCTATGTCACCATCGCAGGCGTGCTGACCGCTCGCTATGTCGCGCCGGCGGCGCAACTGGCCAACGAGGCGGATTCGCGCCTGGGCGCGGCGGTCGCGGACTCGATCACATGCAACGGACTTGTGAAGTCCTTCGCCGGTGAGGTGCGGGAGGATGCGCGGCTGGCGACGACGACCGATCAATGGCGTACGCGCACCTATCGCACCTGGCTGCGCGGCACCCTCTCGGGCACCAGCCAGGGCGCCGCCATCGTCATGCTCCAGGCAGCGGTGCTGGGCTTGGCCATATGGCTATGGAGACGCGGTCTGGCGACGCCGGGCGACATCGCCTATGTGCTGGCGACCTATGCGGTGATCCAGGGCTATCTGCGCGATATCGCCTTGCATATCCGCAACCTTCAGCGCTCAGTCAATGACATGGAGGATGTCGCGCTTTTTGCCCGCCAGCCTCTGGGTGTCGCGGATCGGCCGGGCGCCGGGCTGTTCCGGCCCAGCCGGGGCGAGATCGCCTTCGACCGCGTGATCTTCCGCTACAGCGGCCAGTCCAACCCGCTCTATCGCGATTTCTCGCTGACCCTGCGCGGCGGGGAGCGGGTCGGGCTTGTCGGCGCGTCGGGCAGCGGCAAGAGCACCTTCGTGAAGCTGATCCAGCGCCTGTACGACATCGACGGCGGCGAAATCCGCATCGACGGGCAGAACGTGGCCGACCTGACCCAGGAGAGCCTGCGCCAGGCGATCTCACTCGTGCCGCAGGACCCGCTGCTGTTCCACCGCTCCCTGGCCGAGAACATCGCCTATGGCCGGCCGGGTGCCAGCAGGGACGAGATCGAGGCGGCGGCAACCCGGGCGCATGCGCATGATTTCATCATGGCGCTGCCCCAGGGCTATGACACCTTGGTGGGTGAGCGTGGGATCAAGCTGTCGGGCGGCGAACGGCAGCGCGTGGCGCTGGCACGGGCGGTCCTGGCCGATGCCCGTATCCTGATCTTCGACGAGGCGACCTCCAGCCTGGATTCGATCTCCGAGGCGCAGATGCAGCGGGCGCTGGAGGATGTCATCGAGGACAGGACGACGATCATCGTCGCCCACCGCCTGTCCACGGTTCAGCAGGTCGACCGCATCCTGGTGTTCGACCAGGGTCGCATCGTCGAGCAGGGGACGCACACCGAGCTTCTGGCGCGCGAAGACGGCTACTACCGCCGCCTGTTCGAAAGCCAGGCCCTGGGCCTGATCGGGGAGACTGCGCTCGCCGCGGAGTAGGATGCTGTCGGCTACTCGGCCCGCAGCATGTCCTTAACCTCGCCGAACTTTCCGTCGTTCGGCTCCGGCTTGATCGCCAGCAGGTGGGTCAGCAGCGGGTAGACGTCGACATTGTCGAAGGTCGGGTGGACCATGCCCTGGCGGAAGGACGGCCCCTCGGCGACAAACAGCGCGCCCATCAGCGGATCGGCGGGGTCGTAGCCGTGCATGCCGTAGACGAAGCCGCCCTTCAGGCTGGCGATGAATGCGTGCGTCCAGATCGCCCAGCCCGGCTCGGCCAGGCATACGATGGCCGGCACGCGAGGGTTGGTGCCATAATGCAGCGAGGCCGGGATGTCGGCCTTGCGCCAGCATTGCATATGGTCGTGCGGCTTTAGCAAAGCCTGCTCGACCGCCGCTTCGTGACCCGGCTCGGCGCGAAGGCCGGTGACGAGGCCGCTGGCTTCGACATGCACGGTCTTGAGGTCGACCAGATCGTCGAGATAGACCACCCGCTCAGGCGAGTTTGCCTCCATCCCGTGATCGGCCACGATGATCAGGTCCGTGCGGTCGAACAACCCGCGCTGACGCAATCCCGCGACGAGCCGCCCGATCGCCGCATCCACCGACTGCAACGCCTGATTGACCACGGCGGAGTCGGGGCCGCCAATATGGCCGGCGTGATCGACCTGATCGAAATAGAGCGCGGTGAAATCCGGCCGCTGCCCAGCCGGCAAGTCCAGCCAGCTTAAAACCATATCCGTGCGCTGATCGGGCGGGACTTTCTCGTCGAAGCCCAGCACATGCTCGGGCAACACGCCGTGATTGGGGATATCCGCCGCCGGCCAGAACTCCGAGGCGGTATGCAGCCCCTGACGCTGGGCTGTCACCCAGATGGGCGTGTGATCGGCCCACCAGCGCACGTCGTGCGCGTTCGCCAGGGAGAACAGCACGCCCGGTATGGCGGGATCTTCCATCTGGTTGTTCACGATACCGTGATGATCGGGATAGAGGCCGGTCACCAAGGTCGTGTGGTTCGGCAGGGTAACGGAGGGAAAGGACGGACGCATCGATTGTGCGCGAACGCCTCCGAATGCCAATGCAGCAATATTCGGCGTCAGGCCCCGGTCCAGATAGTCGGCGCGGAAGCCATCGATCGACACGAGGATGACCAGAGGCCGCTTTTCGGCGACCGGTGCGTGGGTGCATCCGGCAAGCCCGAGCAGCGCGAACGCTGCGACAATCCGTTTCCAGTCCAATATCGCCTCCCTGGTCCTGTCTTCACGGGCCGGCTTGTTCCGGCCTCATGCTCGCAATTCACACGTTGCACGGCCCAAAGCC
>DATBAZ010000433.1:0-2037 GCA_036271255.1 Alphaproteobacteria bacterium | reverse complement strand
GCAGCGACATCGGGGCGTCGTTGTCCACCAGCTTGCGGAACGGGGTACCCGCCCCGGTCAGGTGGCGCTGCCCGACCACCTCGTCCAGGGTGCGCGGCCGCATCCGGACGGCGAGCGGCGCGCCCGCGCTGGCGGCTGCATCTTCTGCATCATCGAACAGGCTCGCGGACTGCCCGTCTTCACTCATGGCTCTGGCCATCCTCAGACCCTATCCGGGCCCGCAAGGCGAGTTATCCACAGAATGGCACCGGCGCCTGGAGTTATCCACAGGTTTTAGGTGTCGATAGCGGCATGCCATGTCGCCGTGCAGCCTGAGCACTATGCCGATCGATATTCCTCCGCAAGCCAGTGGGCTGCTAGCAGCCCAGGGCAAAACCATCGCCCGCTACCAGGGAACCGAGGCCGGCATCGATCCGCGCCTGATGCGCGGCAAGGTAAGCAGCGCCCGCTGGCAGCGTCTGCAGCGCGGTGTTTACGCCACCTTCTCCGGAGATCCCGCACGGGAAACAGTGCTCTGGGCCGCGCTGCTCCGCGCCGGGCCCGATGCCGTTCTCAGCCATCAGACGGCGGCCGAACGGCATGGCCTGATCGACGAGCCAAGCCCGGTCATCATCATCACGGTCCCGGCGTCCCGACACCCGGCCCAGGTGAAGATACCCGGGCTGATCGTCCACCGGTCGTCCGCGATCATACGGACCCGGCATCCGGCCATGCTCCCCCCGTGCACGCGCGTAGAAGACACGGTGCTCGACCTCATCCAGATCGCCTCGACCTTCGACGACGCGTACGCGTGGATCTGCCGGGCCATCGGCCGCAGGCGCACCACCGCAGAGCGAATACGCAAGGCCATGGACAGCCGCAAGAAGATGCGCTGGCGTCGAGAGCTCACGGTGGCGCTCGCCGAGGCCGATGACGGCGCCTTGTCGCTACTTGAGTACTGCTACGTCCGCCGACTGGAACGGCCGCATGGGCTTCCCCTGGCGCGCCGACAGGCGCGGATTAGGCAGCGCACCGGCAACAAGTACCTCGATAACCTCTATGAGAAGTACGGCGTATGCGTGGAACTCGACGGGACCGCCGCGCATCCCGAGGACGAGCAGTGGCGTGACAAGCGCCGCGACAACGCCAACCTGTTCGACGGCATCGTCACGCTCCGGTTCGGTTTCCCTGAACTAGGCGATCACCGCTGCGAGAGCGCAGCCCTCGTCGCCGGGGTCCTGCGCTCGCACGGCTGGCTGGCCCTCCCCCACCCCTGCCCTCGCCCAGACTGTGCGCTTAGGGGAGGAACTTCATGATCATGGCCAGTTTCGGCTGTTATCCGGCCATTTCTGGCCACGATCATGAGCCAGGGCACGGGTGGTGGGGCGAGGGACTGCGGGGCTGGTGGGCTTCCGGAGATGGCGGGGTTATGGGGCCGCTGGCGGGGCGGGGGGGTTGGCGGGGCTGGTGAGGCTGGTCGGCGGGGTTGGGGCCGCCGGGGATGCGGGGGTGGCGTCTATGCCGGCTTCGCGGCGCTGGGCGGGGGTGATGGGGGTGGGGGCGCCGGTGAGGGGATCGAGGCCGGAGGCCGCCTTGGGGAAGGCGATGACATCGCGGATGCTGGCCGCTCCGGACAGGAGCATCACGACGCGGTCCCAGCCGAACGCGATGCCGCCGTGCGGCGGCGGGCCGTACTTGAACGCGTCCAGCAGGAAGCCGAACTGGGAGCGGGCCTCCTCAGGGGAAAGCCCGATCACGTCGAAGACGGCCTGCTGCATCGCGGACTTGTGGATACGGATCGACCCGCCGCCGATCTCGTAGCCGTTGCACACGATGTCGTACGCGTCGGCCAGTGCCCCGCCGGGCTCGGCGGTGAACTTGTCCGCCCATTCTGGCAGCGGCGCGGTGAAGGGGTGGTGCACTGAAGTCCAGGCACCGTCGGCGTTCTCCTCGAACATGGGCGCATCGACCACCCACAGGAACGACCAGGCGGACTCGTCGATCAGGCCGCACCGCTGGCCGATCTCCAGCCGGGCCGCGCCGAGCAGCTCGCGGGAC
>DATBAZ010000432.1:0-18075 GCA_036271255.1 Alphaproteobacteria bacterium | reverse complement strand
TCCTACCGCAACACATCGAATCCGAACGGCCTCGAATCGGCGCCGTATCTGGGCAAGACCTACGTTGGAACGCCGGTGGCGATCCTGGAGCAGATGCTGAAGGACGGGTATCCGGTCTGGAGCATAAACGGCTCACAGGATGCCTATTGGAATATCGCCATCGACAACCTGATCGGCGGATCGGGCAAGCGCTATAGCCGTGTCGGCACTTGGTTCAATCAATGCGTCTCCAAGCCGGACTACAACCACACGGCCTACAAGCGGCCGAACTTCCCGGCGGGTTTCGAGGGCTGGGTCCAGGCGAATAACTGGCTTATCCGGACATTCTCGCCGGCAGGTCACGTGACGTTCGGCTGGCAGGACAATATGTGGGCCGTCAGCAGCGGCTTCTGGCTGCAGGCCACGCTGACGAATTCCGCCATCGCCGGCGCCTATTCGACGCCCTTGGCGAATTGGCTGGCAAGGAATGCCCCCAGCACGGTCAAGAGCGCTAGGCTGGGTGCGTCCTATGTCCCCGATTACTTCGTGTTCGACCGCTACGAGGCGGATGACAGCGCCGCGCCTGGCCAATCCACGCTCTACAATGCGCGGTCGTGGGACAATTACCTGACGGCGGTCGGGCAGGTCAGCGCGCGGTTCAGCAAGATCCCGATCATGCTGTGGCAGATTCCGGGGTCCCACGTTCCCTATTCCGGCGAAGCGAAGCCCGAACTCTACAACAATACGTCCGGCCAATATGTGTTCAGCACCGCCCCGGTCTATTTCTTCGGGGACGCCCATCTGAAGCCCGACCTCAGCAACATCATCGCCGGGTCGGGATCGACGACGAATGCGGCCGTCGGCAACTACGCGATGGACTGCGGGAAAACGGCCTATAATTGCGCCGTCGGCTCGAAGTACAGGCAATATCTGCGGTTCTACCAGGGGAAGGCGAACAACTTCGACTGGAGCCGTGATAACGGAAAGCTGGCGAGGGCCGCCGCCGACCACGTGTTCGCCATTCTATGGGGCGGCGGCAACACCACGAACGTCATCAAGAATTTCAGCAATACCGATGACCATGGCTGGCTGGCCGGCAAGATCGTCGCCTATTACCGACGCCCGACGCTTATCCCGAACGACTGAGGATGCGCTCAGGGCGGCGTCTTTCCCTGCCGCCTCTGCAGGAACTCCTGCCGGGCCAGGGCTCGCCCCCGCAGCAGCCTTTCCCGCACGCTGGGGATATGTCCCGGCGGCGTCGGCTTCAGCAGGTCCGGCAGCGGGCCGCCCGACAGCATCCGGTCGAAATTGATGCCGTCCAGCTCCCAGCTCCGCATCGGGCCGCTGTCGAGGTGGATGAAGTGGGAATTGGGGTACCAGCCGACGCCGCCGCGTTTCATGGTGAGCGCAACCTGCTTGGCGCCGGCGAGGCGGCTGTCGAAGGTGACGTCGACGGCGCGGCCCAGCAGGTGCTGGCTCTGCTCGGCGACGCCGAACTGGGTGGCGCGGAGGCGCTCGTTGGTCTCCGGCGTACGGTAGGCCGAGAGCACGGTGCCGCCCTTCTGGTTGGTGGCGGTCATGACGTCGGTCAGGAAATCCAGCACGGCGACGTCGACCGGGCCGCTTTTGTCGGCGTGGAAATCGCGCAGGAAGACGGCGAGGTCGGAGATCGCGCTGGGGAGCGGGCCGGTCGCGTCGCGATAAGGGCCGTTGAAGGTCTCACCCGTGTGGGCGTTCTTGAGCGTCAGCCGCCGCCCGCCGGTTGGGAGGGCAAAGGCATTCTTGCGCAGAAGGATGACGACCCCGGTCGCCGCCAGCAGCTCGCGACGGCGCAAGGTGGCTCTATTTTGAGTGGTGGAAGTACCTGTCATAGTTCTAGAAGTGGGCAGCAGCGCCATACGCTCAAGGCCGGGCGGCGCGCATCCGGCCGGTTACAGACCAATGCAGGTCAATCATGTCCCGTTCCAACACGGACCTCGTTCTGTCCTTCTTCCAGCTCATGAACTCCCTTGATCCGGCGCGCATGGCGCAGGCAGTCGAGCTGCTGGCGGATGACGCAACCTATTGGATTCCGGGGGATTGGTCCAACGCAGGCACCTTTACGAAGGCCCAGGTCGCCGGGATGGTGAAGGCCGGAACCGACATATTCGATGGACAGCTCGACATCGCCATCCTTGGCATCACCGCCGAGGGCGAGCGCGTTGCCGTGGAGATGGAAAGCAACGGGCGGTTCAAGGACGGCCGGCCTTACAACAACAGCTATCACTGGCTTTTCGTGGTGCGGGGCGGGCAAATCCACACGATCAAGGAATATACCGATACGGCCTACGCGAACCGGGCCTATTACGGGCCCTTCTGAGCTCAGTCCGGTATCCGGAAGGACAGGCTCCGCCGCGCTGTCCAGATCGCCGCGGCAGGCGCCAGTGCAAAGCCGGCGAAAAGACACAAAGCGGCATGGGACGTACCGCTGACTCCGCCCGGGTCGACGAGCCCGGCGAGGTTGGCGATCAGGCCGACGAGCGCTGCGCCCGTGGCCGTGGCCAGGAGCTGCACGGTCGTCATCGATGCAGAGGCGAGGTCCTGCTCGTCGGGGCTGGCGACCTTCAGGATGCCCGTCAGCAGGTGCGGCCAGCCAATCCCGACGCCGAAGCCGATGCCCAGCAGCGCGGCGCAGATCGATCCCACCACAGCCCGGCCGTTTGCCGGGGGCGGAACGAGGATTGCCAGCACCGCCATGCCGGCGAGTGCCAGAATGGGACCTACGACGATGCAGCGGGATACGGACCTGCCGGTGGCCCCCGAACTCACCAGCGAGCCGACCGTCCAGCCGACCCCCATCAGCGCGCCGATATAGCCCGCCGCCAGCGGAACCTGCCCGTGCAAGACCTGGAGGAAGAGCGGGATGAAAACCTCGCCGGAGGTGACGCAGAGTTCCAGCAGCGCAATGGTCGCATAGAGCGCGAACAGCCGCCGGGAGGGCCGAAGCGCGTCGGCCGGAAACAGGCGGCTTGTGCTCCGGAGCTCGGTCCAGGCCAGAAGCGCCAGGAAGATGACGCCGCCGGCGATCCCTGCGACAGTCCATATCTGCTCGCCGGCGATGCTTCCGGACGACAAGGCGAAGACCGCCGCCATCAGCCACACCAGCTGCGCGAAAGGGAGGCGGCTTGGGGCGTCGCGGCTGGAACTGCCTTTCGGCAGCACCGCGGCGGCCAGAAGGGCGAACATCAGGCCTGCCGGGATCAGCACCCAGAAGGCGGCGCGCCAGGCGCCCAGCTCGGCGAATACACCGCCGATGGCCGGGCCGACCAGGGTCGCGGCGCCCCACATGCCTGAGAGCAGCGCCATCGCCCGCGGCCACAGGCTTTCATCGAACACCAGCCGGATCATCGCATAGGCGAAGGCCAGCAGCAGCCCACCGCCGAACCCTTGGACCGCCCGGCCGGCCAGGAAGACCGGCATCGACGGTGCGGCGGCGCAGACCGCCGAGCCGAGGCCGAAGAGCAGGGCGGCGATGCCGTAGGCGCCACGGGGGCCCGCGGCCGCCAGCAATCGGGTCGACAGGGTTGCGCCCAGGATCGACATGAGGATGAACATCGTCGTGTTCCAGGCGTAGTAAGGCAGCCCGCCGATATCCTTGACGATGGAGGGCAGGGTCGTCGCGGCGATGAAGACATTGGTGGCGTGCAGCGTGACGCCGCCCGCCAAGGTCAGCGACAGGATGGCATTCCGGCCGGAGAGGAGGGCGCCCCACCCGGGCGGGCGTCCCGCGTCGTCGTTTCCGCGCACCATGTCAGTCGGACGTGGGCTCGTTGGCGATCTCAAGCAATATGGCGGCGTGGCAGAGGTCCGGCTCGCCGGGCTCCGGCAGCGGGCACCAGCAGGCGAGGTTCTTGCCGCCCAGCTTGGCCCTGATTTGCTTGATCGAAGGGTAGAGCCAGCCCGTCATCTCGTGCGGGTCGCCCATCATGTCCCGAAAGCGGCGCACCGCTTCCGCGCGCCCGAGCTTGCCGATCGGGAACGGATTGCCCCAGACCGTCGGCCGCGCGACCACCACGGTATTGTCCGGCTTTCGCCATCCTGCGCGGCGGGAAAGTTGCACGCGGATCGGTTTCATCAGCCCCTGCCAATAAAAAAGGGGCCGTACGCTGAAGCGCCGGCCCCCTTGAGCTGACATTTATACCGGAGGTTGAATTCCGCCGGCTGTTTTTATGGCTCCCTTATTTCTTCGCCATCACCTGGCCGCGGATCTCACCCATCGGGTTGTCCTTGGTGTGGATGTTCACATACCACTTGCCGGCGGACAGATCGGCGGCCTTGGCGTCGTCCAGGGTGGCTTCGCCCTTGATCGGCGACGGGCCGACGGTGATCGGCACCTCGACACCGCCATTGGCGCCGGCGTCGGCCGGACCGTGGAAGTGCGCGGCAACCGCGTCGCCCGACAGGCCCTTGTAGGAGATGGTGTAGGTCAGCTTCTTGGAGGCGTCGTCATACTTCAGCTCGGCCTTGCCCGTGCCCTTGCTGGTGGTCGCCGGCGACTCGCTGGCGCCATCGAGCTTGGCTTCGAACTTCCAGGTCTTGGCCTGGACGGCGGACGCCGCAAAAACCAGCGCGACAGCAGCGGTAGCGCCGACAGCAAATTTCCCGATCATGGCTTGTTCCCTTCCCGTTAAAAATTTCGCGAATTGAAATGTGACTCTGATCCACTCGCCGTAAATAAGCAATAACAAACATGTGGTTACGGTGTATTGAATACGCCCGCCCGTAACAGCGGCGTCACAAACGCCACGAATTTCCCAACAGCTTCGCCATCTGCCGTATCATGACGCCCGTGGGGCGAGTCGCTCGGGATTCGCGGGAGATTCCCCGGATTCTCCACGGTTTGTCGTGTAATTCGGTTGGCATCTGCATGAAAAGCTACGGATTTCCGCACCTCGCGCTGGCCTTCGGGCTGATGCTTGGGCTGGCCGGGCCGGCCCATGCGCAGGCCGGCGATTTCATGGAATGGCTGGCGGGGCTGAAGCGCGACGCCGCCGCCCAGGGGGTCCCCGCGGCGACCTTGGACCGCGCGCTCACCGGCGTGCAGCCGCTGCCCAGGGTGCTGGAGCTGGACCAGAAGCAGCCTGAATCGACGATGACCCTGGGACGCTACATCAACAATGTGGTCAAGCCCGAGCGGATCGAGAAAGGGCGTCAGCTCAAGGTTCAGGACAAGGCGGTGCTTCATTCCGTCTCCGATCGCTACGGCGTGCCGACCAAGGTGATCATGGCGCTGTGGGCCGTCGAATCCGGCTTCGGCGTTTCGATGGGCAGCTTCAGGGTGGTCGATGCGCTGGCCACTCTGGCCTTCGACGGCCGCCGCCCCGAGCTGTTCCGGAGCGAGCTGATCAACGCGCTGAAGATATTGAGCCGTGGCCACTTCGAGTCCGAGGATCTCAAAGGCTCGTGGGCCGGGGCGATGGGGCAGGTGCAGTTCATGCCCTCCACCTACCTCCACTATGCCGTCGCCTACGAACACGCCGGCCAGCCCGACATCTGGCATGGGCAGGGCGACGTTTTCGCATCCGCGGCCAACTATCTGTCGACATTGGGCTGGAAGCGTGACGAGAGCTGGGGGCGAGAAGTCGCGCTGCCCGCCGGCTTCGATGCCGGCCTGATCGGCCTGAAGGACAAGCGCACCGTGAGCGAGTGGAGCAAGCTGGGCGTCCGTCGCCTCGGGGGGGCCAAGCTGCCAGCCAGTACGATCGAAGGCTCCATCGTCCAGCCCGATGGGGCAGGCGGCCGCGCCTTCCTGGTCTATGACAATTTCCGGGTCATCATGAAGTGGAACCACTCGACCTATTTCGCTGTGGCGGTGAACATGCTTGCCGACGGGATCGGCAATTGATGCGCGCTGCGGCGGGATTCGTGCTGTTCGCCGGCGCGGCATTGCTCGCCGGTTGCGGCGGCGGCGGCAGGGCAAGCGGTCCGGCCTCCCATGGGCCCTATTCGCACACCAGCGCCGGCCCGACCCAGGGCTATTACAAGGTTGGCTCGCCTTATCAGATCGATGGGGTCACCTACACGCCGGCTGTGAACTATAATTACGACGAGACCGGCATCGCCTCATGGTACGGGCCGAACTTCACCGGCAAGATCACCGCCAACGGCGAGTTGTATGACATGAACGAGGTTACGGCGGCGCACCGGACCCTGCCGATGCCGTCGCTGGTCAGGGTCACCAATCTGGACAACGGCCGCAGCATCGTCGTGCGGGTCAACGATCGCGGCCCCTATGCCCGCGGCCGCATTCTCGACATGTCGCGCCGCGGGGCGCAGCTGCTGGGCTATGAGAAGACCGGCACCGCCAAGGTGCGGGTCCAGATCATGGCGCGCGAGAGCATGGTCCTGGCCGCCGCGGCCAAGCAGGGCCAACTGACGGTCGATGTCGCCGGGCTGGACAACGAGGCGCCGCCGCTGCCGCCCGGCACGCCGACCTATACCAGGCCCGGCGCCGCACCGCCGCCTCCGCCGAAGGCCTATGTGCCGCCGCCGCAGCAGGTGGCCGAGGCCGAGACGGTGACCGAGGAGCAGACCGGCGCACCGGCGCCGATCGCGGTGCCGACGGTCAGCGAAAAATCGCTGATCCAGCAGGACATGCCGCAGCAATCGGTCAAAGGATCGGACGTCGGCGGCCGCTTCCTGCCGGCGCCGGTCGCGACCTATCAGAAGGTCAAGCCGTCGGCGATCTATATCCAGGCCGGCGCCTTCGGCGTGCAGGAAAATGCCGAGCGGCTGAAGGCCAAGCTGGCCGGCGTGGGCCGCGCCGATATCTTCGTCGCCAATGTGGACGGGAAAACGTTCTACAGGGTGCGGGTCGGACCCGTCGCCACCGTCGACCAGGCCGACGAGCTGTTAGCCCGGGTCGTCGGCGCCGGCGCCAACGGCGCCAAGATTGTCGTTAACTAGCGCCAACGGCGCCAAGATCGTCGTCAATTAGCCTTATTCCTTTGGATCATGGCCTCATGAGCATAGCCGTCAAAACCGCCCTTGCCGCAGTCCTCGCCTCCGCGACGCTGCTGACCCCGTTATCCGCCATGGCGTTCGAGAGCAGCGCCAGGCAGGCCATCCTGGTCGATCTGACCGGTCATCGCGTTCTTTATGAGAAGAACGCCGACCAGCACATGCCGACATCGTCGATGAGCAAGATGATGACCATCTATATGGTCTTCGACGCGCTGAAGGCCGGGAAGATCAAGCTCGACGACGAGTTCACCGTCAGCGAGCATGCCTGGCGGCAGACCTACAAGCAGGACGAATCCTCGATGTTCCTGCCGATCAACGGCCGGGTGAAGGTGCAGGAACTGATCCAGGGCGTGATCATTCAATCGGGCAACGATGCCACCGTCGTGCTGGCCGAGGGGCTGGGCGGGTCGGAGCAGCAGTTCGTCGACGAGATGAACGAGAAGGCCAAGCAGATCGGCCTCGCCGACAGCCACTTCATGAACCCGCACGGCATGCCGGATCCGAACCACTATTCGACCGCGCGGGACCTGGCGACCCTGGCGGAGCGACTGATCGTCGACTTCCCCGAATATTACCATTTCTTCGGCGAGCTGGAGTACACCTACAACAATATCAAGCAGGGCAACCGCAACCCGCTGCTCTATCACGCCGGCTCGGGCGTCGATGGGCTGAAGACAGGCCACACCGATGCCGGCGGCTATGGCCTCACAGCCTCGGCGCAGCGTGACGGGCGGCGGCTGGTCGTGGTGGTCAACGGCCTGCCCAGCATGCAGGCGCGCGCCGACGACCCGCAGGCGCTGCTCGACTACGGCTTCAACGAATTCAAGGCCTACACCGTGTTCAAGCCGGGCGAGACGATCACGCGCGAGGCGACCTGGCTGGGCGACCAGCCGTTCGTGCCGCTGGTCCTCGACCAGCCGGCCGCAGTCACACTGTCGCTGGCCGAGCGCAAGGGGCTGAAGGCCGTCGTGAAGATTCCCGAAACGGTCAAGGCGCCGATCGTCCAGGGGCAGGAGATCGGCAAGCTGGTGATCTCCGCGCCGGATCAGCCGGATGAGGAGTTTCCGCTGAAGGCCGGCGCCTCGGTCGGCCGGCTGGGCTTCTTCCCGCGCATCGCCATGGCCGCCGGCTATATGCTGGGTAAGCGCCCGGAAGTGCCGCAGGACACCGCCGATGCGCCGGCTGCTGAGAAACCGGCTGCACCGGCCGCACCGGCCAAGCCGGTTCCACCCTCGAGCGCCGCCCGCAAGGCTTCTCCGCCGAGTTCCGCCGCGCCGGGCGACAAGCCCAATTGAGCGTGTCAGGCAAGTTCATCACCCTCGAGGGTGGGGAAGGGGCCGGCAAGTCGACCCAGGCTAAGCTTCTCGCCGAATGGCTGGGCCAGAAAGGCATCTCCGTCGCGCTGACCCGCGAGCCGGGCGGCACGCCGGGGGCCGAGGATATCCGCAATCTGCTGGTGACCGGCGCGGTCGGCCGCTGGGATACGCTGACCGAGACGCTGCTGCACTACGCCGCCCGGCGCGAGCATATGGCGCGGCTGATCCTGCCGGCGCTGGAGGCCGGGCAGTGGATCATCTGCGACCGCTTCATCGATTCCACCACCGCCTATCAGGGCTACGGCCAGGGCATCGATCTTGGCGTCATCGCCCGGCTGCGGGAAACAGTGCTGGGCGATTTCGTGCCCGACCTGACTTTGATCCTGGATGTCAGTCCCGAAACCCGCCACGCCCGCACCGCTGCGCGCCCGGGTAATGAAGACCGCTATGAGCGGATGAACGAGCCTTTCCACGACCGGGTTCGCACCGGCTTCCACGCCATCGCCGCAGCCGAACCGGACCGCTGCGCGGTTATCGCTGCCGATCACGATATCGAGACGGTTTCCGCGTCGATCAAAGATGCAGTAACTATAAAATTGCAACTTTAAGCTTAATAAATTTTATCGGTGTATTCGGAAAAATAGTCGAAATTATAATTGCCACTTATGAACTGTGTATATCATAATGACTGTATGAATTAATTTTTTGATTGGCGAATAATGATCCGGGTCTTTGGCTCTGTCGTAACAACTGACGCCGCAAGTGGATCGCACGCGGCGTCCGTTGGCTCAATCAGACATGACAGAGGGAACGCCCGTGACGAACAGATTTGCCCTTGGCGCCGCGAGCGCTTTAACCGCCTTGCTGATGGTTGCCGGCGTGCCGGCCCTGGCAGCCGACCATCGGGATTCACCGGTCGTTGACGACGATCCGGCAGCGGATATTAACGACGTCTATATGTTCCGCGACCCCGACGACAAGACCAAGCTGGTGATGGTGCTGTCGACCTATCCGCTGGAGAATCCGCGCTTCGCGACCAGCTATCAGTACGATCCGGATGTGATCTTCGAGATCGGCATCGACCTGGATGGCGACGGAACGCCTGACAGGTTCGTGGAGGCGAAATTTTCGCGTCTCACCGACGGTGCCGGCAGCCTGCAGACGGTGACGGTTACCCTGCCGGGCGGCAAGAAGGTCACCGGCGACGTCACGCAGCCGACGATCCAGACGCCGGAGCCCGCCCCGACGATTATCAACCAGGACGGGATCAAGGTCTTTGCCGGCCAGCGCGACGATCCGTTCTTTTTCGACCTGATCGGCTTCAACCGTGTGGTCGCCAAGATCAATGCGACCTCGGTCAATGGTGGCAAGGGCCAGGCCGACCCCAGCCTGCTCACCCATAAGGACTCCTTCGCCGGCTTCAATGTCCAGGCGCTGGTGATTGAAGCGCCGATCACAGACTTCGTCGGCAAGAACCAGAAGTTCGGGATTTCGGCCTTCAGCTACCGCAAGGTCGGGCCGAAGATCAGGAACGACGCCCGAACGATCACCGTCGATGGGCTCAAGTATGAATCGGTCGACCGCATGGGCAACCCGGCGGTCAATACCGCCTTCATCAGCCCTTCGCTGAAGGACGGCTTCAATACGTCTTTGCCGAAGAATGACGCGACGAAGTTCGCATCCGTCGTGCTGGCCTCGCTGAAAAAGTATGGGACCAGCGCGAAGAATACGAAGATCCTCGCCTCGGTCGTTTTCCCGGACACGCTGAAGCTGGACCTGTCCAAGCCCGACGGCTTCCCGAACGGCCGGCGGCTGCAGGACGACGTCATCGATACGGAGCTGCAGCTGGTCTTCAACCAGCCGCTCGGTGGCGGGTTCGGCGACGGCGTCGACAGCAACGACCGACCGTTCCTGCCACATTTTCCGTTCGTGGCTTACGCACACACGGCGGCGAAATAAGACTGAGGACGGGCGGGCTCGTCAGAGGAAGACGAGCCCGACACCCGCCAACGATATTGCGACGCCGATCCAGCGGACCTGAGCCTGAAGGCGCCGCCATTCCAGCGCCTTGTAGAGCGCGATGCCGGCCAGATGCAGCAGGCCGGTCGCCAGCACGAAGCCGGCGGCATACCAGAAGCCCAGATTTCCGTCCTGCATCTCCACCCCATGGGCGTGGCCGTGGAACAAAGCAAAGGCGCCCACGGCAGCGGCACCCGCCCAGGGGCTGGGGTTGTAGGCGCTGGCGATCAGGCAGCCGAACAGGATGATCGAGGCGACGATGCCGCCCTCGACGAACGGGAAGGGGACGCCCGCCATGCCGAGCGCGCCGCCAACCGCCATCATCGTCATGAAGCCCAGAGGCGCCGCCCAGATCATCCGCCCGCCGATCTGCCCCGACCAGACGCCGACCGCGATCATCGCCAGCTCATGGTCCAATCCGAGCAACGGATGAAGAAAGCCGGTATCGAAACTACCGATAGGCGACATCATGCCTTGGCTCCCTCGACTGCGCGCCGGCGCCCCAGCAGCGCGGCGGCAAGCACGTTGAAGACCAGGCTGATCGCCACCAGCCAGTCCGGAAAGGCGTGGCGGGTCTCGGCCACCTTATGATCGCTGACCGTCACCACGGCGCGGGCGACATGCGCGTCGCCGTCATGCACCTCGACCGTCCAGTCGCCGTCCTGGTCGGGGAAAAAGCTGAAGCGGCCATGCTCGTCCGTGCGGCCTGTAACCGAGGGTTCGCTCGGATGGCCGGGGGCGAAGGCCATGGCATCGGCGAGCGCCATCGTCGTACCGTCGGTGAAGCGGAACTCGACCGCGACCGCGCCGGAGGTCAGCGTCCGCGTCTCGACGCCATGGCCGAAGGCGGCGCCCGCGATGAGCATCATGGACAGGGGCAAGATCAATCGCATCATGGCAAGGTCACCAGCAGGAACGAGCGATCGACGAACCAGTAGGCGGAAAAGCCGAAGATCACGAGTGAGGTGAGAGGCAGGAGGGCGCTGGCCCGCAAGCGCGGCATCCGCACACCGTGGCCAGCGACCACGAACATGATCGCAAAGGCGATCAGCGCCAGGGTCAGCTGCACCAGCTCGATCCCGGTATTGAAGCCCACCAGGGCCGCGACCAGCGGCCAACCCCTCAGCGCCAGCGGGCCCAGCGCGCTGGCGAAGCCCAGCCCGTGGATCAGGCCGAAGCCGAAGGCGATGACGCCGCGCCGGTTGCCCAGGAACGGGCGGATATTGTCGGCGGCGGTGACGGCGATCGAGAAGGCGATGGCGGCCTCGCTGATGCGCGCCGGCACCTCGATGATCCGGAGCGCGGCGAGCGTCACAGTAACGGCGTGGGCGGCGGTGAACAGGCTGAGCAGCGCGCCCGCTTCCAGCAGGCTGCGCCAGATGCCGCGCCGGCGCACCCCGCCCAGCGCCGGCATCAGCAGGACCGCCAGGAACAGCAGATGGTCGCGCCCGCCGACGATATGCTCGACACCCAGCCGCAGGAACGACAGGAACCCCGCGGTCTGGCTGGCGCCGAAAGCGACGCTGTAGCCCGGCCGTTCCGGCCCCAGGATCGCGGTATGGGTGACTCCGTGATCGTTGACCGTCAGCAGCCCGCGATGGGTCGGGTCGAGATCGAACAGCAGGCGGTACCGTACGATAAGCGCGGAGGGTTTGGCTGGGCAGTGTATGTCGAAGCGCAGCACCGCATAGCCGCCGTCGGCATGCTGATCGGCCAGCGTCGCGGTCGGGTTCAGCGCGCAGTCACCGCCGCCGCCGCTGACGGTCAGATGGGTAAAGGCGTAGGCCTCGATCTCCCGCTGCTTGGCTTTGACCTCACCCCAGGTGATGTCGCCGTCGCCATTGGCATCTATCCCGACTGCGACATCGAGATCGCGGAGCGCAATGTCCCATTGCCCGGTGATCCCCTGATCGGTCGCGTCGATCCTGAGATAGCTGTCCGACGAAAGATGTGCCGAGGCCGGCACGGCAAAGATCAGGGCGAGCAGGAGGCCGAGAAGGCTTTTCATGCCGGCGCCTTGGCCAGCAGGTCGCGCAGGGTGTGGTCTTCAAGCCCGGTGCCTGTCGCCCAATCCGCGACAATTCGGGCTGAGGCGGCATCGTTGGCGGCCAATGCGGCCTCCAGATAGATGCGGGCATCGAGCGGTGTGCGCTGCATTGCCCAGTTCTGCCTGGCGAGCTCGAGCGCGCGCTGCGGCTCGTGGCGCAGTTCGAGCTCGAAACGGCTTTCGTCGCGCAGGTGGAGCTGTTCGCCGCGGGCGCGGGCGGCGGCATAGCGGGCAGCCAGCTCTTCGGCATAAGGGCCGGCTTCCGGGGCACCGCTGTCGCGTGCCGCCAGCGCCAGGCGCAGCAGCAACGCGTCAATGCGGTTCTTGCCGGCCAGCAGTTTGGTCACATCCGCCGGGCGACGTCGGTCAAGCAGGTAATCGGCATAAGCGGTCAGCGTGTAGACGTCGGCCGGGCTGGCGGCCAGCGCATCCCTGAAATGGCCGTCGGCGGCGGGGTCGCCGCGCCGCTCGGCGATTTCCGCCAGGATGGTCAGCGCCCAGCATTGCAGGGACGGATCGCGGGCCGAGGCGCGGGCGGTTGCCAGTTCAAGTGCGTCGGAAGCCCGCTCGGCATGGCCGGAGACGGAATCGACACTGGCGGCGCAAGCGGTCGCCGCAAGGGTGGGGCGGATGCGGGCGAGGTCGTCGCAGGCCGTGCGCGCGGTAGCGAGATCGCCGGTCGTCTCGCTGACGCCGGCGAGCACCAGATGGGCATCGACGTGATTGGGATCGGCTGCGAGCACGGCCTGGAGGTCGCGCTTGGCGGCAGGAAAATCGTGCTGGGCCTGGAGGATGCGGGCGCGCAGGACCCGAAGCGGCACCGGTGGTTCCGGCTCGCGCCACCAGGGCGCCAATGTGCCCTGGGCATAGCCGACGAAACGCGGATCGGCCTCGGCGACGCCGATGCCGAGCTGGCGCGCGGCGAGATCGAGCGAAAGATCGGGGTCGCCTGGATGCTGCGCCAGCGTAGCCGCCTTCTCGCGGATTGCCTGAAGGCGCGGATCGGCGCTCGGCAGCACGCGCTGAAGGACTTGATTGTCGTCGGTTGGGATGAACGGCGCAGCGAGGATCGGGCGCGCCGCCATGCCGGCAGTGACGAGGAATAATACGGAGATTTTCGCTCTGGTCTTAATGACGGCGATCCTGCTGGAAGCTCAGGCGCTCGCTACCTGCTTGAGACGATACGCGTTTCGCCGAGGCGCGGTTCACCGCCCGGCGTCTTCTGAAATTTCCTCAAAAGTGGAATTGCATTCCTGACACGCCCCCGAGAATCGCATAGGGTCCGTGGCAATCGGCTGCTCGCTCCGCAACAAAAGGTCTGCCATCGGGTGTTCACGTCATGATCAGCGGAACCGTCGGCCGGACTTTGCAACACGATCTGGAGCTATTGACCGATTTCGGAGACACGGCGGTTCTGCTGCCGCTTTCCCTTGTCTTTTTCATCTGGCTGCTGGCGACGCATCGCGCCGGGACCGCGTTGATGTGGCTGCTGATCGCGTTCGCCTGCAATTTCGTCATCAGCGCGCTGAAGCTCTATTTCCTCTCCTGTCCTATCGGCGACATGCTGCGCAGCCCCAGCGGCCATACAGGATTCGGCATTCTCGTTTACGGCAGCATCACCTTGGTCCTGGCCAAGACGGTGCGGAAGCGCTGGCTGCGCACCATTATCGTCGCAGCAGGAACCGGGCTGGTGACGGCGATCGCCATTTCGCGCCTGATTCTCCACAACCACAGCCCACTCGAGATCGTGATCGGAGGGTTGATCGGGGGCGTTTCATTGCTTGTGTTCGCCGCGCTCTACCGGCCCGGCTCCAGCCGGCCCCGCCATGTTCTGGTGCTGGCGGCGGTTACGCTCCTTGTCGCCGTCATCTTCCACGGCGAGCAGGTCAAGGCCGAGGGATTCCTGCGCTCTCTCGGCGCGCAGATCGGCCTGCGCGGCGAGGCCTGCCGGTATCGCTAGTAGCGGTTGACCCGGTCGAAGAAGACGGTCGTGGTCATGGCTAATATCTTCAGGTCCAGCCACAGCGACCAGTTGCGGATATAGTGCAGGTCGCAGGTCAGGCGCGCGCGGCCGCCTTCGAGCGAATCGACCTGGCCCGACAGGCGGTTGACCTGCGCCCAGCCGGTTATGCCCGGCTTGATCGAATGGCGGCTGAGATAGGCGGGCAGCGCCTCGAAATAGAGCCTCTCGCCGGCCTTCATCATCACCGCGTGCGGTCGCGGGCCAACCAGCGACATCTGGCCGAGCAGCACGTTGAACAGTTGCGGCAGCTCGTCGATGCTCCACCGCCTCAGCACCCTGCCGAGCGGCGTTACGCGCGGATCGTTCGGCACCGTCCGGCAACCGCCCAGCCGGTCGCTCAAATCGTCGTACATGGTCCTGAATTTGACTACCGGGATTACAAGGTTATCGCGGCCGAGCCGCGGCTGAACGAAGAAGGCCGGTCCGCGGCTGGTCAGGCGGATCAGTGCCGCGACGACGAGCATCAGCGGCGACAGAACGCCCAGCAGGAAAACCGCGCCGAGGCGATCGATCAGCCCTTTGAGCCTGAGGGACAGCCAGGATGCTTCGAGGCCGGCTGACGCCCGCGCCTCGGTGTCCAGGAGCGAAACCGAACCGTTGAGTTCGATCATGCGGGCGAGCGCGATCTCAGAATAGCAGCCGCGGGGAAGGGGCAGGGCGACGATCAGACGATCGACCTCGGATCTATTCATCAACCCTTCGACCCGTGCGATCCGCCTGTCCCATTCCGGCGCGACCGACACGGCGATCGGCACCAGGACAGGTGACGCATCGTCATCGACGCACGCTTTGCTGAGTGCAGAAGGTGTTCCGATAATCGCGGTCGAGCGCGGGGCGCCGCTCTTGCGGCTTACCCGAGCTTTCTCGACGGGGGCGGGTTGTGCGGCCGGAACTTCGCGCGCCGGGAACAGCGCAGTGACGGCTCGAGTCCGATCGGTGCTGGGGTCAGGCCATGGCTCTGCTTGGATGGGCATCGATCAACTCGTTTGGACCGGCTTTGTCCACGCTAGACGTACCGTCTCCAAGCCAGGCGCATCAGGTGATAGTGTCTGCCGGAGTTACAGGCCTAGATCGCGACAATGTCAAGAAAGTTTGATATAAATTGTTGATTTATCTACAGTAAAGGGCTGATAAACCTTGAGGATGGGACTGAGGGTTCGCCGGAATATCGCCAATATCGCCTTCGCGGCCGACATGGATCGGCTGATGGGCCGGATCGTCGCGCCGAAGGGGATTATCCTGGCGCTCCACCGGTTGCGGGGCGAAGGAGTGGACGATCCGCTCGGCGGACTCAACGTCGGAATCGACGAGTTTCGTGCGTGCCTCGACCTGCTGGATGAGCACGGGTTCGAGATCGTCTCGATGACCGAGGGGATGGCCCGGCTGGACCGTCCGGGCGCCAAGGCGAAGTTCGCCGTGCTGACTTTCGACGACGGCTATCGCGACAATTACGAGGTGCTCCTTCCGGAGCTTACACGCCGGCATGTCCCGGCACTCATCTATCTCACCACCGGCTTTATCGACCGGAGCGCACCGATGTGGTGGTACGGGATCGACGCGTTGCTGAAGACGCACGGCGCCATCGCCTTCAACGGCGAGGAAGTCGACGATTTCGCGACCTTGAACGACCGCATCATCGCGACGGACACCGGCGACTTGCCGCGCCTGCTCGGTGCAGTCGAGAAGCGCTATGGCATCGACTTCCGCGCGGTCGCCGAGATCCATGCGATGGATTGGGCGGCGGTGCGCGCGGTGTCGGAAAGCGGGCTGGTCGAGATCGGCAGCCACGGCACGTCTCACATGCCGCTGTCGCAGTTGAGTGCGGTCGCCGCGAAGCAGGAGATGGAGGCCTCGGCCGCGCGCATCCGGGAAAACACCGGCTGCGCACCGGTCCATTTCGCCTATCCGTACGGCGACCGCGCCAGCGTTTCGGTGCGAGATGTGACGCTGGCGCGCGATTGCGGCTTCGCTACCGCGGCGACCTCGATCCCCGGGCTGATCCGATCCAACCGGATCAACCGCCACGCGCTGCGCCGGATCGTGCTGGGTGGCGAAAGGATGGCCGACCGGCTTCGCGCCGCGCTGTCAGGGATGATCGGCGAGGCTCCGATCGCCGGGCCGGCGTAGGATGGGTAGAGCGTAGCGAAACCCATCGTTCAATGCGCCGGATGATGGGTTTCGCTATGCTCTACCCATCCTACAAGAACCGCCGGACGAGGTTGAACGCCTGCCCAAGCAGGCCCGTCGCCCATTCCGCGGCGGCGAGCGGCTGCTGCTTGGATGTCCATTTGAACTTGTAGGGTTCGTGGCCACGCAGCAGGTCGATGGTCGTGAGCCCCATCGACCGAGCCTCGCGCAACAGGCTGAGCAGCAGCAGGTGGCCAGGTGAATGCTGGCGGAAGGCGGCATCGTAGGCCGGCAGGTAATAGAGCAGGGCCCCCGCTTCGATGAAGCCGACCTGCGCGGCGACGGTCTGCCCATTAAGTTCGAGGCTGGAGAAATAGGGCTTTGTGCCGGCTGGATAATCCAGCGTCGGCAGGCAGCGCATGAAAGGCGTGACCCGCCCGTCGAACTCGGTCGTATCGATGCCCCGTCGCACCAGCGAGGCGCGCTTCCGGGCAATCACGAAGTCCACCACCAAGGTGCGCTCCGCCGCATCGACGGCCACGTGATGCATCAGCACGCCGGCGCGGCGCTCGGCATAAAGGATGTCCTTGGGCGGCTCGGTATCGGCGAGCGTGATGTAGGGACAGGTCTGGCCGCCCGTTTTGATTGAGGCGCCGAATATCCGGCTTGCCTGGCGGTCATTTCGCATCTGCCGCAGTTCGACGATATCCGCCGGCGGCAAGGCGGCGCGGATCGAGGCGGCCAGATCCTTTCCCTCGCCGATGACGTCGCAATAATCCGTGACCTCGACACCGAGCCAGCGCAGCCGGCGGACGCCCAGCCGGCGCTGGACGATCAGTGGGACGATGCAACGGTCGTCCACCACCAGGACCCGGATATCGCCTTGATCCTGGCCTTCGATGGCCTCGGCCCAGGCTGTCATCCAGGCATGACTTTGAAACAGGCTGCCATTGCAGGCGATATGCAGCCTGTCCCATTGCGGCTTGAGCGACCTGAGACCGTCGAGACCGTCGGCGGTCCGGGTCTTCAATATTGATGCTCGTAGAAGCTGGAGGCATCCACGGGCACGCGGATCGCGCCGTCGGTTGTTTCCACTTCGAGCATCAGCCCCTTGAGCCCGTCTGCCATCCGAAAGGTCGGGTCGGAGACATAGAGATCGAGACGCCCTTCCCGGGCCAGGTTCAGCCCGTCGATCGAACCGTCCTTGCGATTCAGGATTTCACGGCCCTGGTCCTCGGTCACCACCAGCAGCGGATTGTTGCTGCCGGGGATCGTGTCCCAGCGATAGCCGGGCATGTAGGGCTGGTAGAGCTTCATCCATTTCACGTGATAGCCGTTGCCGCCGTTCGGCAGAGACGACGACAGGTTGCGATGGACGAAGGCGATCCAGATATCCGGCAGCCCGTCCGGCCCGACCGTCTTGCCATTCCCGGCGAGATCGACCGCCGGGGTGCGTCCGACGACATAGGCAAAGGATGGAAACGGAATCTGCGCCGGTGCTGAGTCGGCCATGACGAGCGCCAGCAAGGCAGCGAGAAAGGCCGATTTCATGGCTTTGACAG
>DATBAZ010000431.1:0-3306 GCA_036271255.1 Alphaproteobacteria bacterium | reverse complement strand
AGCTCTGCGGCGCCTTCGGCCTGCCGATCCTGTCCCTCTGCGACACCCCCGGCTTCATGGTCGGGCCGGATGCGGAAAAGACCGCCACCGTGCGCCACGGCTCGCGCATGTTCGTCACCGCAGGGGCCTTGGAGGTTCCGATCTTCACCATCGTTCTGCGCAAAGGCTATGGCCTGGGCGCCCAGGCCATGACCGGCGGCACCTTTCCGGCCAGCTTCTTCATCGTCTCCTGGCCCACCGGCGAGTTCGGCGGCATGGGTCTGGAAGGCGCCGTGCGCCTCGGCTATCGCAAGGAACTGGAAGCCGAGACCGATCCGGCGGCCCAGAAGGCGCTGTTCGACAGCCTGGTCGCCCGCTCGTACGAACGCGGCAAGGCGATCAGCGTCGCCCAGGCCCTGGAGATCGACGCGGTCATCGATCCGGTGGAATCCCGCGAGTGGATCGTGCGCGGCCTGAAGTCGATGGCGCCGCGCGCGCCGACGAACGGGCGGCCCAGGTTCATCGATACTTGGTGATCGACCTCGCTGAAGCGGTTTGTCTTGTCGTCCGTTCCGGCTAGTCTGAACTCAAATCGAGGGAGGATAGGTTCGATGCGCGTCTTGATCACGGGCATACTGGCCAGCGCCGCTGTTTTATCCGTCGCGGCCTGCAACAAGCCGGCCGCCGGCGGCTCGGCGGCGGCTCCAGCAGCAACTGCTGCTCCCGCCGCGCCGGCTTCCGGTCCCATATCCCTGCAAAACCTGCCGCATCGCCGCCCCGGCCTCTGGCGCCAGACCATGGTCATGGAGGGCATGCCTCAGGGCATGCCGGAAACTCAGCTCTGCATCGACGCTCCCTCCGAGGCGAAAATGTCGCTGATGGGGCAGCAAGTGAGCCGTGAGCACTGCGAGACCCCACAATTCAGTCGAAACCTCGATGGTTCGATCACTTTCAGCTCCACCTGCGACTTTGGCGGCGTCGCGGGCAAGACGGTGAGCCACGGCACGATCAGCGGCGACTTCAATTCCAGCTACACCACGGTGATCGACAGCACGCATTCCGGCGGCGCGGGATCCGAGGCCAACAGCACGCACAAGATGACGATCACCTCTACCCGGATCGGCGAGTGCCAGCCCGGCCAGAAGGGCGGCGACATGATCATGCCGGGCGGTCGGACGATGAATCTCATCAACGATCGGTAAGGCAGCCTGCTCGCCCTCTTTGGCGGCGCGGGCCGCGCCTTACCGGTCCACGAAGGGGTTCTCGGCCAGAACCTCGTCCAGTTCGGCCCGCCGCCGGGCCGCCCAGGCTGGGCGGAGGCGGTCCAGAAGCGACAGCTGCACCTCGAACAGCTGGCGGCGGGCGTCCTCGCCTTTGCGGCGATGGCGGACCTCGATGTTCATCGCCATGGAAAAGCTGACCGACTGGAAGATGACGTAGAGTAGCTCGTCCAGGTCACGGGTCGTGCGCCGGTCGAGCTCCTGGCCGCGCTCCGTGACGATCCAGTGATAGGCCTCGTCGACCTCGATATGCGGATAGCCGAAATCCCGCGGCCGGCCATAGGTCGGCAGGCTGTCGGTCGGCGCACCGATCACCCGCGCCAGGGCCTCGACTCGTTCGCGCAGCTCATCCGGGCTGAGCAGCGGGCCAGCTGGATCGGATTCGAACGCGCTTTCGTCGACCCGTGCGGTGATCGTCGGCGCCTCGGCTCCGCCGCTCCAAGCCTGTCGGCGAAGGCGCCTTCGCCAGACGAGGCCGAGCCCAAGAACCGTCACGATGACGCTCACCGGCAGGATCACGGCTGAATAGGTCTTGAACGCCGGTCTGGACAGCAGGGTCCGGGCGATCACGTCCACCCTGGTGTCGTCGGGCTGATAGTCGGGGGCCGTCGGAGATGCGATGACGGCGATGGGGACCGGGAAGCCGTTTTTGTCCAGCACGGGTCCACGGGCCGGCGCCGTCGCCCGGTCCACGCTGAAACCGATGATCAGAATCAGCGCGAAGCCGCCGGCGATGCCCGCCATGACGACCAGCAACCCCATTGGCCGCGACAGGCGGGGCATGGTCTGCCCTCCCTCGTTCATTTCAGCGCGCCACGGCCCTTCCTAGCAGAACTTCGGCGCGGCGCCGTGATCTACCCGACGCTGGATTCAGTGAACGCCGAATAGATCAGGGTGCGCAATTCCCGGCGGATCGGGTAGGCGGAGGATGGCAGAAGCTGGGTCATCAGAATGGCGATCAGCTCCTCCTTCGGATCGATCCAGAAGAAGGTCGAAGCCGCGCCGCCCCATGACAGATCGCCGACCGTGGCCGGGATCAGCGTCGCGGCCGGGTCGATGGTGGTCGAGAAGCCGAGACCGAAGCCCAGCCCCGCATAGGCCGCCTCGCTGAACAGCGATCGCGACATCGTCGAGAGATCGGCCCCGCCGGGCAGATGGTTCAGACCCATCATCTGTATGGTCTTGGGGCTGAGCAGGCGCGCGCCCCCCACGCAGCCGCCGTTCAGGATCATCTGGCAGAACTTCAGATAGTCGCCGGCGGTCGAGACCAGCCCGCCGCCGCCGCTGACCAGGGTGGGCGGTTCGAGATAGGGGCTCTTCACCGGATCGTCCTGCAGCACGACGCCCTTGGGGGTGAGGCTGTAGCAGGCCGCCAGCCGGTCGGCCCGGGTCTTGGAGACGAAGAAATCGGTGTCGAACATGCCAAGCGGCTTGATCAGCCGGTCGTGCAGGAACTTCTCGAACGGCACGCCGCTGATCTTGCCGATCAGATAGCCAAGGACATCGGTGGAGACCGAATAGTTCCAGGCCGTTCCGGGCGAGAACTCCAGCGGAAGCTTGGCCAGGCCGCTGACCATGCTGTCCAGCGTGCCGGATTTCTCCATCTCGCCGATGCCCATGCGGCGATAGGCGGCGTCGATATTGCTGCGCTGCTGGAAGCCATAGGTCAGGCCCGAGGTGTGGCGCAGGAGGTCGACGATCAGCATGGGCCGCTCCGGCGGCTTGACCCGGAAGGTCTCCATGAAGCCGCCATCATAGACGCCGAGGTTCTTCCACTCGGGGATGAAACGCGACACCGGGTCGTCCAGCGCCACCAAACCTTCCTCGACCAGCATCATGAAGGCCGCGCTGGTGATCGGCTTGGTCATCGAATAGATGCGGAAGATCGTATCCTCGCGCAGCGGCTTGGCCCGCTCGGCGTCCGCCAGGCCCATGGCGCGCAGGTGGGCGATCTCGCCGCGCCGGGCCACCAGGATCAGGGCGCCCTTCAGCTTTCCCGCATCAATATACTTTGCCTTGATAAACTGATCGACCCACTCCAGCCGTT
>DATBAZ010000430.1:0-15419 GCA_036271255.1 Alphaproteobacteria bacterium | reverse complement strand
GTCTCGGCATACCACGGGCTTTTGTCGGCCCCGGGAACACCTCCGACATATTCATCTCGCGCCTGGATCGCCCGATCTATCCCATTCCGCAGGCGGGTCGAATCCTCCTGCGGGATCAGGTTGCGCACCAGAAGCGGGCCGTGATGCTGGAAGGTGCCGCCGATCATTTCGACGGTGAGCTGGCTGGCGTCGATTTCGGCCAGCCCGACAAGCCCGGGATGCGGATCGGCATAGCGCGGCGGCCACGACGGCGATGCATCCAGGCTCATCGTCGGAAAGGCGTGGGCCCGCCACACCATCAGCTCGCGCTCAAGCTCGGGAGAGCGGATTTCCCGGTTCGCGTCGGTCACGTAGTTGATTGCCTGCCGAAAATCCCCCGCGGATACCAGCGCCTGCCCCTGCTCCAATATCCGCGCGATCTCTTCCGGAGCCGCGGGGCGCATTGGTTCGAATGACGTATCAGGCATGTGCGAGTTTTCCGTAACGGTCGGTTTCGAAGTGGATCATCGCGAACAGCTTTCACGAGTCAAATTGAAAACGCTCAGCTATCATATTAAGCCTGAAGGGTGGAAAGGTACATCCTTCGCGGGAATCGCAGATGTGACCGTGAGCAGGCGCTCGGTTGTACCGATAAAGCGGCGGATAGTACGAAATATAGTTACAGGTTACTTGCCTGTGGCGCGAAACCCTTGGAGCTCAAAGTTACGGGCTGCTCAGAATTCCACCGGATGAGAAGCGTGCCCGGGATTGACCATATTGTGTAAGACGCGAAACGTGACTTATGGTACTCGACTCTCGTATCGGGTACAGTCCCGGTTCCCATTCGGTCCCACCTACGGCTTCGAAAGCTACACTGCTGGATATCGAGCGCGACTGTGAAGCTTTGGATCGACGTCGAGGATTTGTTCGAGTACGCGCGCAGCAACCCGCGGCCGAGCGGCATCCAGCGGCTCGCCTTTGAGATATTTACCGCGCTCCAGACCCGTCCGTGCGCTCATGAATACGTCCGCTTCGTCCGGCACGACACATCCCGCAAGACCTTCCGCGTCATTCCCTGGGCCGATGTCGTCGTCCTGTTCGCGAGCCTGACCGAGACCCAGCCCGAGGCGCCGCAGACCATGCCGGGCGCGATCTTGCCGCATGCGCCGGCGCGCCAGTTCATGCGCACGCTGGTGCATCGGCTGCCGCCGTCGCTGAGAACGCATGTGATCGAGGTGATGCTGACCCAGAGCAGTGCGCTGCACGCCTGGCGCGCGCTGATCGACGCACTGGCGCGGGGCATCTTCATCCGCCTGATGCGGCCGTTCCGGATGCTGCGCGCGCCGGAACCGACGCCGGAACCGGTGGTCGAGTCTCCCGGCATTCCGGAGTGCCGGGATGCGTTCGAGCGGGATTCGGCGTCGGGCGACATATTGCTGGCGCTCGGCTCCCCCTGGTCGCACCCGGATTATGCGCAGATGATCCGCCCGCAGCGTGCCCGTGGCCTCAGGTTCGGCCTCCTGATCTACGATTTGGTCCCCATCCGGCGGCCCGAATGGTGCGGCCGCGGCCTGGTGCGCCTCTTCCGTGCCTGGTTCGACAGCACCCTGCCGCTCTGCGATCAGGTCTTCGCCATATCGCACGCGACGGCAACGGATGTTGAGAGCTTCGCTCGCGAACGCGGCATTAAGCTCAAGAACCCGATCGTGCCGATACCGATCGGCACCAGCTTCGGCGCGGCCAGGGGAAGGGCGGCTGCCGTGCGCACGCCGCGGCTGCCCACGCCGGGCTCCTACGCGCTGATCGTCTCGACGATCGAGGCGCGCAAGAACCACCAACTCCTGTTCCGGGTCTGGCGCCGGATGCTGGAGGAGATGCCTGAGCAGTCGATTCCCACCCTGGTCTTCGCCGGCCGGATCGGCTGGCTTGTCGATGATCTGATGCGGCAGATCGCCAACACCAACAATCTCAACGGCAAGCTGGTGCTGATCGAGAACCCGACCGATTCGGAGCTGCTGGCGCTCTATGAGGGCTGCCGCTTCACGATGTTTCCATCCTTCTTCGAAGGCTGGGGCCTGCCGGTGACCGAGAGCCTGGCGCTGGGCAAGCCGTGCCTCACCTCCGACCGCACCTCGCTGCCCGAGGCTGGGGGAAAGCTGACGCGCCGCTTCGACCCTGACAATCTGCACGATGCCTATCGCGCCATCCGTGAGGTGGTCGACGATCCAGCGGGTCTGGCGCGCTGGGAGGTGCAGGTGCGGCGCGAGTTCAAGCCGGTCCCCTGGTCGGCGACGGTCGATGCGCTGCTCTCGGCGCTTGATCATCCGTTGGCGCCGGTGGAAGAAGAGGCCGAAATGGCGCCGCTGGTCCGTTCGGGGGCAGGGGCAAGGTAAAAGCCGCGCCGTAAGGGACTATTGGAGGGGGACTGGTGAAGTACAGCGCTGCCGAGGCGACGAAGCTGGGTGTTGCCATCGAGGATCCGCTGATCGTCGATGATCCGGACGCGTTCCATTGGGATGAGACCACGGACCTCCTCGTCGTCGGGCTGGGCGGCGCGGGCGTCGCGGCGGCCCTGGAGGGGCTGGAGCGCGGCCTTAAGGTGACAGCGGTCGACCGGTTCGAGGGCGGCGGCTCCACCGCGGCCAATGGCGGCATCTACTATGCCGGCGGCGGCACCAGAATCCAGAAAGAGGCGGGCGAGGACGATACGCCCGAAGAGATGTACAAGTACCTCAAGATCGAGGTCGGCGACGTCGTGTCAGATGAGACCCTGCGCAAGTTCGTCGATGAGAGCGTCGAGACGGTGGACTGGATCCTCGCCAACGGCGGCAAGATGAACAGCAAGGTGTGGAAGAAGAAGGCGTCGTACCCGCCGCTCGCCTATTTCCTCTATCACCCGGACAATTCGCTGGTTGCGTCCTATGTGAAGCGCGCCAAGCCCGCGGCGCGCGGCCATCGTGCCCATATCTCCAACGGCAAGAAGGCCTGGGGCGTCGGCATCGGCATCTGGGGGCCGATGCGCGATTCGGCGATGCAGAAAGGCCTTAATTTCCACAGATATGCCGAGGCGCGCCAGCTGGTCCGCGACAAGACCGGGCGGGTAATCGGGATCAAGATCCTGCAGATCCCGCCGGTCTCATCCGACGCCAAGCGTTTCGGCAAGTTCATCGCCACCGCCGACAAGTTCCTGGCCATGCTGCCGCCCGCGATCCCGTTCGCTGCGATCACCCTCGGTATCGGCAGCCACTATCTGAAGCGCGCCGCCGCGATCGAGGCCGCCCATCGCCAGGCCCGGTTCATCCGCGCCAGGCAGGGCGTGCTGCTGTCGACCGGCGGCTTCATCATGAATCCGGGGATGGTTCAGCACTTCGCCCCGGCCTACGCCAAGGGCATGCCCAACGGGACGCTGGGCGACCAGGGGCAGGGGATCATGATGGGCGCCGGTGCCGGCGGCCAGCTGGCGCTGATGGGCAAGATCAGCGCCTGGCGCTTCATCAACCCGCCCAAGGCCTGGTCCGATGCCATCGTCGTGAACGCCAAGGGCAAGCGGATGATCGACGAGACCGTCTACGGCGCCAGCCTGGGCGAGCAGATCGGCGACCATAATGACGGCGTCGGCTACATCATCTACGACGCGAATTCGCGCAAGGCTGCGTTCAAGCAGGCCATGGACCCGATCATCGTGCCGTTCCAGCGGGATGTGACCTTGCTGAACCTGCTTTTCAACTACAAGAAAGCCGACACGGTCGAAGCGCTGGCGGCCAAGATGGGGATCGACGGGCAGGGCTTGGCCGAAACCGTGGCCGCTTACAACGGCTACGCCAAGGGCGAGGGCGAAGATCCGTTCGGCAAGCAGCAGACCGATATGCAGCCGATCCTGGCGCCGCCTTTCTACGGTATGGATATCTCGATCACCTCGCGCTTCCTGCCGCTGCCGGTCATTACCTTCGGCGGCCTGCGCGTGGACGAGCAGTCAGGGCTGGTGCTGGACGAGAAAGGCGAGGGGATTCCCGGCCTCTACGCCGCCGGGCGCACGGCGGTGGGGGTCGCCTCGAACACCTATGTCAGCGGCCTGTCCTTCGCCGACTGCGTATTCTCCGGCCGCCGGGTCGGCCGCCACGCCGCGCGCGCCAATCGGTAGTGCCGCGCAGCTCGGAACCGGCGCGGCGCCAGCTTCTCGACACGGCGCTTCGCCTTTTCGCAGCCCAGGGCATTGCCGCCGTCAGCCTGCGCGAGATCCGGCTGGCGGCGAAGCAGCGCAATGCCGGGGCGCTGCATTACCATTTCGGCTCAAAGGATGGTCTGCTGCGCGCCCTGCTGGAGCGCGAGCTGCCGCCGCTGGTCGCCCGCCGGCGCGCGCTGCTGACCGAGGCCGCGGCGTTGCCCCCCGGCGATCTGCGCCCGGTTGCGGCCATCTTCGTCCTGCCCTTCGCCGAGATGGCGACCGGGACCGAGCATGAGCGGTCGGTGGTCCGGCTGATCAACCAGCTGCATGACGACGTCTCGCTCTCCTTCAGCCAGATCACCGACCTGGTCGGCGACACGGCGATCGGCGCGGCGTCCGATCTGCTGCGCGCCCGTCTCGGCGGCATTGCGGACGATATCCTGTCCGAGCGGATTTCGGTCGCGAACAGCATCTTCCTCCACGCCGCCGCGCTGCGCGCCAGCGGCGGCATGCGGGAGCAGCGGCTGGACGACCGGGCTTTCCGTGAGAACCTGGTCGACATGTTCCACGGCGCGCTGATCGCGCCTGTTGCACCGTAGTAAAACATATAGTTTAATTCCTCCCAAGGGAGGAACCATGGCCGAGACGATAGAGCGGGACCTGACCGCCTGGCTGGGGGAGGAATTGCGCGATCCGGGCTTGCGGATCGACGGGCTGCGCCGGACCTCGGTCGGCTATTCGCGCGAGAACTGGGTGTTCGACGCAGCCTGGCAGGCGGACGGAAAGGCCCGTGCTCAGCCCTTCATCGCCCGGCGCGACCCGGCCGGCAGCGTGCTCGAAACCGACCGGCGGCTCGAATTCGCGATATTGAGCGCGCTTGCCGACACGAACATCCCGGTGCCCAGGGTGCGCTGGCTCGATGCCGACGGCGCCCGGCTCGGCCGTCCGTCCATCGTCATGGACCTCGCCGACGGCGTTTGCGACTACATGGTGCTGAACGGCAATCGCCCGCCCGACCGCCGCCTCGCCATCGCCCATCGGCTCTATGACCGGATGGCCGATATCCATTTGCTGGACTGGCGGGCGCTGGGCCTGGACAAGGTCCTCGAAAATCCGGGCAACAAGGCCGCCCTCGCCGCCCTGGATTATTGGGAGGCTGAGCTGCGGCGCGTCCAGCTCGAGCCCGAGCCCGAATTGGAACTGGTGATCGCCTGGTTGCGCGAGCGCGCGCCGGACAACGAGGCCGTCACGCTTGTCCATGGCGACTTCAAGCCCGGCAACGTCCTGATGCAGGGCGACGAGGTGACCCTGGTGCTGGATTGGGAGACGGCGCATCTGGGCGACCCGCTCGAGGATATCGGTTGGGTCACCAATCCGTTGCGAGCCGGCGAGCACCGTATCCCCGATGCCTGGGAACCGTCGGACCTGATCGCCCGCTGGAGCGAACGCACCGGCTTCTCGGCCGATTCCACCGCCGTTCGCTGGTGGAACGTGCTGGCCAATTTCAAGCAGGCGATGACCGTGCTGACCGGCAAGCACGCCTTCGCCGACGGCCGCTTCGACCGCATCCTGCACGAGCCGGTCGCGATCTATCGCCTGCTGTTCAACCTGATCGAGGCCTAGATGCACCCGACCGTTACTGAGCAGCTCGACGGCCTGCGCCGCATCCTCGCCGAGGCCGTGACGCCAGAGGTCACCGCGCCCTATCCGGCCGAAATCCTGGGCAGCGTGATCGGCGCGCTGAATGCGCTGCAATCCAACCTGCACGCCATCCCGGCCTTCCTGCGTTGGGACATCGAGACGACTGCCGGCGTGCTGGACGCCGCCAAGCCGCTGCTCGGCGCCGATCTCACTGCCGAGATCGACGCGGCAAAGGCCGGTGATGACGATCTCGCGGCGCTCGAACCGCGGCAGGTGCTGATGCGCGGCCTGCTGGTCAAGGCGATGCCGGCGATCCGGGCCGAGCGTGGCGCGGCCTACGGCAAGATGATCGCGCTCTTCCGCGAACGGACCGAGCGTTTCCCGTTCTCCATGGCGGTCCGGCCGCCGGCAAAGAAGAGCTGACACCATGCTGACCGAACTCGACGATTCCGTCTGGCACCAGCTGCCCACGACATTCGATCATGTCGGCACCAGCGACCCGCGCTTCTTCGACCGGCTGTGGTTCGCCGCGTCCGACCGCAACGGCGGGTCGACGCTGCAATTCACCATGGGCGTTTATCAGAACATGAATGTCGTCGATGGCGGGGTGGTCGCCGTCGTCGATGGCCGGCAGCACAATCTGCGCGTCTCGCGCCAGCTGCGCCCGACCTACAAGACCGAATGCGGGCCGCTGTCGATCGAGGTTGTGGAGCCGTTCAAGCTCATCCGGCTCCGCATCGATCACGATGGCTTCAAGGGCGAGCTCGACTGGCGCGGCGGGCTGCCGCCGCAGGAGGAGCATCAGCATTTCCGCCGCTTGGCCGGCCGCGTGCTCGAAGACTATGCCCGCTACGACCAGACCGGCAACTGCTCCGGCTGGCTGGAGCTGGAGGGAAGGCGCCTAGCCGTGGACGACTGGTGGTCGTGCCGCGATCATTCCTGGGGCGTTCGCGAGCGGGTCGGCATCACGGAGCCGCGCACCGGTGAATTCCCGCCGCCGGTCGGCGGGCTGTTCTCCTTCCTGTTCTATTCGACCGATGCCTATGGCGGCCATGTCCAGGTGGCGCGCGGCAATGATGGGTCCCGCTATCTCTCGGCCTCGATCCTGGATGCCGCCGGGCATCAGCGCTGGCGCGGGCAATCGGCCGAGATCGCGGTGGCCTTCATCGACGACACCCGCCCGCGCCGGATGCGGCGCGCCGTTTTCGATGTCACCGCAACCAATGGCGAGACGACGCGCATCGAGGTCGAGGCGTCAGGCCCGTCGCTCGCGATGCCGGGCCTGGGCTATGGCGGCTACAACGACGGGCTGGGCCTGGGTGTCTGGCGCGGGATCCGGCATCTGGAGACCGAGATCTGGGACGTCTCGCACCACGCCGACATACGCTATCCGGACGGCACGACCGGCAGGCCGATCCATCGGATACAGCCGGTGCGCGTCGTGCAGCACGGGCCGGACGGGACCAGCACCGGCTTCGGCAGCCTGACCTTCATCGCCGAGGGCGACCTCGACAAGCTCGGGATCGCCGCCCTTTAGTCGTCGTCCAGCACCGTGCGGATCTTGGCCGCCAGGTCAGAATAGGTAAAGGGCTTGCCCAGCAGCTGAATGCCCGGGTCCAGCTGTCCGTTATGGACGATGGCGTTTCTCGTATAGCCGGTGGTGAACAGCACCTTCAGCTTCGGCCGCGTCTTCAGCGCGGCATCGGCCAACTGGCGCCCGTTCATGCCGCCGGGCAGTACGACATCGGTGAACAGCAGGTCGATCGGCACGTCGCTTTCCAGAATGGCCAGCGCCTCCTCGGCGTCGGCGGCCTCCAGCACATAGTAGCCCATCTCCCTGACCGCCCCGGTGCTGTAGGAGCGCAGGTCCTCGTGATCCTCCACCACCAGCACGGTCTCGCCGTCTCCCGTCGCCAGCGAATGACGGTGCCCGAGCCCGGGATCAGCCGGCACATCCGCCCCGATGCGCCGCGGCATATAGAGCTTGACCACCGTTCCCTGGCCGAGCTCGCTATAGATCTTCACATAGCCCTGGGACTGCAGCACGAAGCCGTAGACCTGGCTGAGGCCGAGCCCGGTGCCGCGGCCGATATCCTTGGTGGTGAAGAACGGCTCGAAGGCGCGGTCCAGCGTGATGCTGTCCATCCCGGTTCCGGTGTCCGATACCGCGATCATCACATATTGGCCGGCGGGCAGGGGCTCGACCAGCTTCGATACATAGGCTTCGTCAAGATAGACATTGCTGGTCTCGATGGTCAGCTTGCCGCCTTCCGGCATGGCGTCGCGGGCATTGACCGCCAGGTTCAGCAGCGAATTCTCCAGCTGGTTCGGATCGGCGGTGACGCTCCACAGCCCGCCGGCGAGCACGGTTTCCAGGTCGATCGTCTCACCCAGGGTCCGCCGCAGCAGCTCAGACATGTCGGCGACCAGGCGGTTCGCGTCGATCGGCTTCGGCTCCAGCGGCTGGCGGCGGGAGAAGGCGAGCAGGCGGTGGGTCAAGGTCGCGGCGCGTTCGACCGCTTTCATCGCCATCGCCGTCGACCGTTTGATCTGCTCCATGACCGCGCTTTGCGGGACCTCCGCGAGTTGCCGCTCGATCGAATCGAGGCCGCCCAACATGACGGTCAGCAGATTGTTGAAATCATGCGCGACGCCCCCGGTCAGCTGCCCGATCGTCTCCATCTTCTGTACTTGGCGCAGGCGCGCCTCGCTGATGCGCAGCTGTTCCTCGGCATGGTCGCGCTCGGCGATCTGGCGCGCCAGTTCGACATTGACCTCACGCAGCGCGGCGGGGGACGGCAAGGCCAGCGCCCGAGGGATCAGGGGCCACAGCAGCATGGCGGTGAAGATCGACAGGACGGCGGTGATCGCCTTGATCAGCCCATCGATCCAGTAAAGCGGCTGCCACAGCGTCACCAGCGACATGAAATGGGTCGTCCCGCAGGCCAGGATGAAGGCCGCGAACAGCCAGAAAATCCAGCTGAAGGCGACATCCTCGCGGCGGCGGCGGACGAACTGAATCAGGGCCAGAGGTATTGAATAATAAGAAAGACCGATGATTGTGTCCGATATGGCATGCAGCCAGATGAGGCCCGGTTCCCACAGCAGGCAATAGCCGTGCGGCGTCAGCCCCGACGGCTGAAACAAGGCGTTCAGAATTGTTTCCATCTTCACCTACCGACTTGAGTCGCCGAAGGAATGACTAACATGCTGGCACAGCTTTCCCGAAGCTTTTGTCTAAAATGCTACTGGGCGGATACGCGCGGGCGGGGCGAATCAGATGTCATATGAGCTCTTTTATTGGCCGGGTATTCAAGGGCGCGGCGAGTTCGTTCGGCTGGCATTGGAGGATGCCGGGGCTGACTATGACGATGTTGCGCGCACCGACAAGGGCATGGCCCATATGATGACGATTCTGGAGGGCAAAACCGCAATCAGGCCGCCCTTCGCGCCGCCTTTCCTGCGCCACGGCCGGCGGACGATCGCGCAGGTCGCCAACATCCTGCTCTATCTCGGGCCCCGCCTCGGTCTCGCGCCGCGCGGGCAGGCCGACCGGCTGTTCGTCCATCAGCTTCAGCTCACGGTCACAGATCTCGTCGCGGAGGTGCACGACACCCACCATCCGGTCGCCGGCAGCCTCTATTACGAGGACCAGAAGCCTGAGGCGAAGCGGCGGGCGAAGGACTTCCGGGAGAACCGCATCGGCAAGTATCTGGGCTATTTCGAAAAGCTGCTGGCGGCCGATCCCAAGGGAGATGCGTGGCTGGCCGGGGCGGCGCCGACCTATATCGATCTCAGCCTGTTCCAGGTGGTGGAGGGGCTGCGCTATGCCTTTCCCGGGGCGATGGGAAACCAGGAAAAGCATTGGCCGCTGCTGATCGCCCTGCATGATCGCGTCGCTCAACGCCCGAGCATCGCCGCCTACCTCAAATCGCCGCGCCGCCTGCCGTTCAGCGAAGACGGGATCTTCCGGCGCTATGATGAGCTGGATGGCTGAACAGTATGCGGCGCAGATGCGCGACAATTTTTCATGGGGGCGGGCATGGCGCCGGAGAGTATTGACGCAGTCAACCAACCGATCGGTGTCGATGAACACCCAGACCGAACCTTGGCGCGAGCTTTATCAGTATTGGCGGGGCAAGCATGTCGATGGCCGCTTGCCGACCCGCGACTCGCTCGACCCCCCGATCGAGCTTCCTCGTCTGGCCCATAATCTCATGCTGGTCGATGTCACCCCGCAGGGGCTGGAGTACCGGCTGGTCGGCACCAATTTCGCCAAGGGCGCCGGGATCGACATGACCGGCATGGCGGTGGGTGAGAGCGGCCTGCACGCCCATGTCATCGCCCAATGGTCCCGCGCCATGAAGGAGGCGATCGCCTCCGGAGAGGGACGCCTCGTGGTCGGGCGGTTCGCGTCGCATATCACCGCCAAGGTCGAAATGCTGATGCTGCCCTTGGACTCTTCGGCCGACGGCGTTCCCAAGATACTGGGCGGCATGTTCGTCACCGGCACCTTCCCGCCCGGCACGGAAATCGAAGCGCTCGAAGTCGTGCCGATTATCGATTAGAGTGAAGGGGATAGACCGGATCAAAGCCGGTTAAATCGTGTTGGTGCTGTATAATAACGAATGAGGAGGAGGCACCGATGGGCTTGCGCGCTCTGTTGCTCCCGGTCACCGGCCACCATGCCGATGACGTCGCGCTCCGCATCGCCTTCGAGATCGCCCAGGCGTTCGATTCCCACCTGTCCGCCCTCTGCCTGCGGCCCGATCCCGTCGATATCGCCCGCTATGTCGCCGACTGGACCGCCCCGGTCATGACCGGGGAGCTGGTCGCGGCGGTTGAGCACGAAGCCGCCACGGCGGCCGCGGACGCGGGCGCCGCCTTCGACGAATGGCGCAAGGGTCACGGCCTGCCGCCGGACCGGCAACGCGCCGGCCTGAACGGGGTCTCGGTCTCGTGGGAGGAGCGCACCGGCATGCCCGGCGCCATATTGCGCGATGCCGCCCGCTTCGCCGACCTGGTGGTCATGCGCGGCCTCGGCCCCAACGGCCCGGTCGACGGCGACGCGATGCTGGAGGCGGTGCTGTTCGATGCCGGCCGCCCGGTCCTGCTGTGCCCGGCCGAGGCACCCGCCGGGTTGTTCGAAGGCGCCCTCATCGCCTGGGCCGGCGGCCGCGAGGAGGTGCGGGCCATCGCCGCCGCCCTGCCGCTACTCGCCCGGATGAAGCAGGTCGCGATCCGCACCATCGGCGCCCACGAGGACGCCCATACCGAGGAGCTGATCGCCTATCTCGGCTATCACGGCATCGCCGCCGCCGCCGCGCAGATGCAGACGGCCGGCAAGTCGGTATCGGAAACCTTGCTCGCCGAGGCCAGGGCGACGGGCGCCAGCCTGCTGGTGATGGGCGGCTATCACCACAGCCGCACCCGCGAGGCGGTGTTCGGCGGCACCACCCGCCAGATCATCTCCCATGTCGAGCTGCCGGTGCTGCTGGCGCACTAGGTGTCCACAGGCCCCGGCCCCATCTTCATCCGAGAAGCCGGGAGGATCAGATGGCGAATATTCGATATGAGCGTACCCGGCGGACGGCGATCGTCACCATCGACCGCCCTGCCCGGCGCAACGCGATAGACAAGAATACCGCGGTGGAGCTGGCGGATGCGTTCCGCCGGTTCGAGGCCGACGGCGACGCCGATGTCGGCATCCTGACCGGCGCAGGCGATAGTTTCTGCTCCGGCGCCGATCTCAAATCCTTCGCGGCCGGCGAACGGGACCGTGTCATCCTGGAAGGCGATGGCCCCCTGGGTCCGACGCGCATGCGCCTTTCCAAGCCGGTCATCGCCGCGATCGAGGGCCATGCCGTCGCCGGCGGGCTGGAGCTGGCGCTTTGGTGCGATCTGCGGGTGATGGCCGAGGATGCGGTGCTCGGCGTCTTCTGCCGCCGGTTCGGCGTGCCGCTGGTCGATCTGGGCACCGTCAGGCTGCCGCGCCTGATCGGCCATGGCCGCGCCATGGACCTGATCCTGACCGGCCGGCCGGTATTGGCCGAGGAGGCGCTGGCGATCGGCCTCGCCAACCGGGTCGTGCCCAAAGGCGCCGCTCTTTCGGGGGCCCTGGCGCTGGCGGATCAGATCGCGTCTTTCCCGCAAGCCTGCCTGCGCAGCGACCGGCTGTCGGCGCTCGAGCAATGGGACCTGGGCGAAGAGGATGCGGCGCGCAACGAGACGCGGCGCGGGCTGGCCGTGCTGGCATCGGGCGAGAGCCTGTCGGGTGCCGCGCGGTTCGCCGAGGGCGAGGGTCGGCACGGCGCCCCGCCCGCGGCGCCGGTGTGACAAAGCGCTGGCGGATTTCTGTCCCGGCGGCGTATAGGGTTCGGCTTCTTTAGGCCAATACGGTATGGGCCAAATACGGCAGGGGGAATGGACATGGGGCTTCGGCGTTTCGAGGGGAAGGTCGCGCTGGTGACGGGCGCCGCGTTGGGAATGGGGCGTGCGACGGCGCGGCGGTTCGCCCAGGAGGGCGCCAAGGTCTGCGTCGTCGACATCATGAGGGACGGCGTCGAGGAGACGGCGGCCATGATCCGCGCCGAAGGCGGCGAGGCCTTCGCCTGCATCGCCGACATCTCGCAGGAAGCCGACAATGAGCGGATGGCGGACGAGACCATCGCCCGCTACGGCCGGCTCGACGCGGTCGATCTCAACGCCGCCGTGCTGGGCCAGCATGCGTCCTTCTTCGACTGCACGGTCGCCAACTACGACAAGATCGTCGCGGTCAATCAGCGCGGCACGTTCCTCGGCATGCGGGCGGTCGGCCGGGTGATGCAGCCGGGCGGCGCGATCGTGGTCATGTCGTCGACCGCCGGCATCCTTGGCCATCCCGCCAACCCGGCCTACAGCACGGCGAAGCACGCGGTGATCGGCATGGTGCGCTCGGCCGCCCCCGCCTTCGGCGCACGGGGCCTGCGGATCAATGTGATCTGCCCGGGCGGCGTCAACACCCGCATGCACACGCCCGAACCGGTCGACGACCCGCTGGTGCCGCTGGAGGACCTGCCCCCGGTCGAATTCCGCGGCGTTTCCACGCCCCAGCACATCGCCGAGGTGGTGCTGTTCCTGTGCAGCAGCGCCGCCGGCTATATCACCGGTGCGGTCCACACCGTCGATGGCGGCGGCACGGCGGCGTTCGCCATCCCGCTGGATTTCGACATCGGTAAGCCGATCTGAGGGCTTATGCGGCGGCCTGCGCGGCCGCCGCACTCCCATCATCCAGCAGCGACCAGTCGATCTCGCGGCGGATTTCGACCTTGTGGCCGATGCCGCCTACGAGCCCTTTGGGCAGGACGAAGCGGAAGCCATGGCGTCCGTCGCCGATTCCGGCGGCCTTCAGGTCGGCGCGATAACGATCGGCGACCGCGCGCCCTACAACCGCGCCGTTGACCAGGACCGCCAGCGTCACCGGGCCCGCATCGGCGCCTGAGAAGGCCCAGCCGGCGATCAGCCGCGAGGTTGCGATTTCCACCTTGCCCCGCCGGCCCCAGGGCGCTGCCGCGCCGCCGGCGCGCAGATGCTGCGCGCGGGCCGCCAGCGCCCGATGCAGCGCCGCCAGCGCCGGTCCCGCCTCGACGCGCGGGGCGCAGAACTCTACCTGGCGGCGCGGCTCGTCGGGATACAACCGGCGATACTCATCCGCATTGTGGAACAGCATCCGGCTATCGTCGTCGACGAAGCTCTCGGCCGGCGCATCCTCAGCGAAGATCACGACATGGCGGTCGAATTCCAGGTGGAAATAATCGATCTCATCCATGCCCGCGACCTTCCGGATCGACACGCCGTTCGCCAGGTGGCGGGCCGGCACCAGCACGCCGTCCAGCAACATGGCATGCTCAGGCGACACGCAGAGGTCGCGCGCCGGAATGCCGTCGGCGATGGAACCGGCGGTGAACAGGATCGGCTGGACGTCGTCGTTGCCGACGGCCAGCCAGTCGCGATAGCTCCGGCGGCCGATCCATTTGATGGGGAGAGCCTCGCCGGTCGTGGTGACCACCCAATGACCGATCCTGAGGCGTTCGACCGGCACATCGCCGTCGGCGGTGCGGATCAGCGTGCCCTTGAGATAGCAGGGGGTGAAATCGTCTTCCTCGACATAGGTGCCGCCATGGCCGTCGTCGACCAGCTTGAACAGGTCGCCGCTCACGCCGCTGTCCATCTGGATCGTAACGCTGCTGCTACCCTCGGTGATGACGAGCTGGTCGCTGTCGTTCAGGATCGCCGTGCCGCCGGGACCGTAGGTCAGGCCCATGAGGTCCAGCTGGTCGTGGCTGTTGAAACCCTGGATCGTCACGCCGTCGAAATAGATAGCCGTGCCCGCCACGTCCCATGCCGCGCCGCCGTCGATGGCGACGGTCTGGAAGCCGACATATTCGCTGCCCAGGCCGGAGAGCGTGCCGACTTGCCCCCCTTCCTTGAGCTCGATCGTGTTGGCGGTGGTGCTGAAATATGTGCTGGCGAAGACCTCGCCCGAGAACACTGCACCCGGATCGATGATCAGGCGATTCGTGGTTGCGCCGAACATCTGGACAGCATCAATGCCGGCTGCGCCCTCGATCGTGCCGGCATTTTCCAGCGTCGCGTAGGTGCCTCCGAAGACGACTCCGACCCCATAGGCGTCGATGATCGTACCGTGATTTTCGTTGACCAGCAGGTTGCTGGCGGCATTCATGTTGATGCCGACGGCATAGTGGCTGGCCCATGTGCCGACAATGGTTCCGGAATTGTCCACCGTGGCGGAGTTGCCCGCGAGATCGGCGCCGTTGCCGCCGAGGATCAGCCCGGTATTGTTCAGCGTATTGTCGGCAGCGGAAATATTGACGCCGTAGTCGCTATCCGCCGTGCTCTGGATGGTACCGGCATTACCGATAGAGAGCGGGCCGCTGCCGAAGCCGCTGATGCCGGCAGAGCCGCCCGTGATGGTGCCGTGTGCGGCGTTCGTCACAGTTCCGCCGTCGAACAGGAACACGCCGTCGTTGCTCGCGCCTATGATCGTACCGGAATTGTCGATCGTGGCGGGCCCTGAAGAGAAACTCGTAGTGATGCCGTAGGCGCTGCCGGCGATCACGCCGCCCGCTGCGTTGGTGACGGTATCGCCGTCGCTGCCGAGGATATAGACACCGCTATAGCCGCCGATCGAACCGTCATTGATCAGCGTACCGCCGCCGCCCAGGTTCACGCCGACGGCATGGTTGTCGCCGGCGTTGGTGCTGGCGATCGATCCGTGATTGATGACCGTGGCGCCCTGATAGGCGGACACGCCGGCATATTTGCCTTGGATCAGGCCGCCGGATTCGTTGGTCAGCTGGCCGCCGGCTGCAAGCTTGACGCCCTGACCTTGGTTGTTCGTCGTCGCGGTGATCGTGCCGGCATTGTCGATCGTGGCCGCGCCCCCCGCGTCGACGCCGAAGAATTTCCCCTGGATCCTTGCGCCCGCGCCATTGGTGAGCGTGCCGCCGTCGTTCAGGGCGACGCCGTCTTGGGCGGTGCCCTTGATCGTTCCATAATTGACGACAGTGCCGGATTCGAAGACGCGGACGCCGTACTGGGCGCCGGTGATCGTGCCGCCCGTCTCGTTGGTGAC
>DATBAZ010000429.1:0-7575 GCA_036271255.1 Alphaproteobacteria bacterium | reverse complement strand
TGAGAAGAACAGCCTGGCCCTGGTCAACGCGGTCACCCACGACACGCTGACCGACGCGGAAGCGCACGCGATGGAGGACGAGGCGCTGGCCGAGACCGGCAATATCGTGCTGAACGGCTGCCTGGCCACGATGGCCAACATGCTGAAGAAGACGCTAATCATGTCGCTGCCCGAAGTCATACGGGGCGGCGGCAAGATCCTGTTCGAGCTGGACAGCCGGCAGATGCCGGACGGCGTGGTCCTGTTCCTGTACATCAACTTCACGATCAACGACCGCGACATCCGCGGCTACATCGCCATGCTGATGGACGTACCATCGCTGGAGACACTCAAAACCCTCATCGGCGAATTCATCACGCGGGTTGTGGGCGGCGGCGAGACGCCGTGACCGGCACCGCCGCCATGCCGGCACTTAGCCGGACGGATGCCTGAACGCGCCATGACGGCCGTCGAGAAACCCGACCCGGCCGATCGGCGGCAGAGCGCCCTGCGCGCGGACCCCGCTGCGATGCAGGCGCGCCTCAGGAGACCGCATGCCTTGATGGACGCCGCGGGCGCCTGGGAATGGGATGTCGCTGCGGGTCGGCTGACAGCCGATGCCCGCTTCGCCGGCCTCTGCGGCCTCGATCCGGTTGCCGCCGCCGGCGGACTGCCCACCGAAACATTCTTCACCGCGATCGATCCGCAAGATCTCATGCGCGTGCGCCTCGCGATCGCCGGCGCGCTCAACGGGGTGGAGGTGTTCAGCCGCGACTATCGCCTCACTCGCGATGACGGAACCCAGCTCTGGGTCGCGGCCCGCGCCCGCACCTATTTCGACGAGGCCGGCAACGCCGTCAGAATTGCCGGCGTGCTGTCCGATGTTACCGATCAGAAGCGGGTCCAGGAACAGCTGAGGATCGCGCAAAGCGCGGGCGGGATCGGGACGTTCGAGTATTCCACCGGCTTCGGCACCGCCGACGTCACGGAGCAGTTCTGCATACTGCTGGGATTGCAACCGGCCGAGGTGCTGCCGGTCAGGACGATCAATTCGGTCGTGCATCCCGACGATCCGCCCCTGCTCGGCCATCCGGGCGACCAGACCCCCGGCCCGACCGCGCGCGAGCTGCGCATCCGCCGCGCCGACACCGGCGAGGAGCGCTGGCTGGCGCGCCGCGGCGAGAACCGGCAGGAAGGCGGCGCGGGGGGCGTGCGCTTCATCGGCGTGATCTACGACGTCACCGAAGCCAAGATCGCCGAGCAGCAGCTCCTCGAGCTCAGCGAGGCGCTGGCGCAGCGCGTGGAGGTCAAGACCCAGGAGCGCGACCGCGTCTGGAACCTGACCCACGACCTGTTCGCCATCTTTGCGCCGGACGGGCTCTATCAGGCGGTCAATCCTGCCTGGAAAACCCTGCTGGGCTACGCCGAACGCGAGGTCATCGGGGGACAGTTCGACACGTTCGTCGTGCGTGAGGATCTGGCCGGCATCGCAAGCCAGCTGCGGGCGCTGGCCACCGGCGCGTCCGCCCCCGATTTCGATTGCCGGATGAAGACGAAGGACGGCGCATTCAAATGGATCAACTGGACCGTCATCTTCAATGACGGTTTCTATTATGCCACGGGGCGCGACATCACCGTGCGGCGGCAGCTCGAGGAGCAACTTCGCCAGAGCCAGAAGATGGAGGCCATCGGCCAGCTGACCGGCGGCCTTGCGCATGATTTCAACAACATGCTGACCGGTGTCATCGGCGGCATCGACATCGTCAAGCGCCGGATTTCCCAGGGCCGCATCGACGATCTCGGTCGTTTCATGGATACGGCGATGTCGTCGGCCCAGCGGGCCGCTGCGCTGACCCAGCGCCTGCTCGCCTTCGCCCGGCGCCAGTCGCTGGACAGCCACGCCGTCATGGTCAACGAGCTGCTCGGATCGATCGAAGAGCTGCTGCGGCGGACATTGGGCGAGCAGGTGAGGCTGAAGACCGCGTTCGATGCCGGTGCATGGCCTGTCCTGGCGGACGCCAACCAGCTGGAAAGCGCCATCCTGAACCTGGCGATCAATTCCCGCGACGCCATGGAAAATGGCGGCATGCTCACCATCACGACCCGCAACGTCACCGTGGCGACGCAGACGGCGAACACTGTCGGCGAAGTCGTGCCTGGCGACTATGTCGAGATCGGCATCGAGGACACGGGCACCGGCATGCCGCCCGAAGTCCTCGCCAAGGCGTTCGACCCTTTCTACACCACGAAACCGATCGGCCAAGGCACCGGCCTTGGCCTGTCGATGGTCTATGGCTTCGTCCAACAGTCGAAAGGCCATGTCAGCATCGACAGCCGCGTCGGCGCCGGCACCAGGATCTCGATCTATCTGCCGAGAACCACGGACCAGACCGAAGACGAGCCCATCGTGCAGGAGCAGGCGCGCGGCGCCGGCGAGGCGGTGCTGGTGGTCGAGGACGATCCGGAGGTTCGCGTGCTGGTGATCGAAGTACTGAGGGAGCTTGGATACTCGACGATCGAGGCCGACAGCGCCTCGAACGCGCTGCACCTCCTGCAATCGGTGGACACGCTCGACCTGATGGTCTCGGATGTCGGCCTTCCCGGCATGAACGGTCGCCAGCTGGCCGAGATCGTGCGTGAATCACACCCCGATCTGCCGATCCTGTTCATGACGGGCTATGCGCCGGATGCCAAGGTGCGCGGGGAGTTCCTGGCGCCAGGCATGCAGATGATCGAGAAGCCGTTCCTGGTGGACGCGCTGGCGGCGAGGATCCGCGAGATGCTGACCCGCTGAAGGTCAGAGATCGGGATTGCGCACCGTGAGCACGCCGTCATTGGTGTCGAACGCACCGATCGGCGTCTCGAAATGCTGGTTGGGGGCATAGCTGAAGACGATCTCCCAACCGGCGTCGGCGAACAGGCGGTGCAGCGCCTCATGCACGTCGCCGCCGTGGGTGCCGATATGGATGCGGCGGACTTTCCGGCGCAGCAGGTCGATGAACGGGGGGAAGACCAGGATTTCCGACTGCTGGATATCCGATTCCAGATAGTCCACCCGATCGAACGGCCCGAGCAAATCCCCGAGCGTGACGCAGCTGACCAGCTTGATCTCGGCGAACACGTCCTGGCCGGGAACCATGTCCTTGATCAGACCGGTCGTGTTGCGCACCAGCAGGTTTTCCAGCGCTTCACGCGCCTGGTCCGACGCCGCCAGCATCTCGACATAGTTTTGGCGGGCAGCGGTTTCGTTGGTCGAGAAGCTGTTATTGGCGCCCGTGCCCGGCCCGCCGACCGGAAACAGGACCGGCGCATTGCTGTCGCCGATCGCCAGCGGTACCAGCCAGTGGTCCGCGGGGTCGATCCCGTTGTCGCGGAAATGCTGGTGGATCCAGGCAAGATTTTCCGGCACCGGCTCGACCGCCACCAGCTTACAGGGCATCGGATTGACCATCTGCAGCGCCTTATGGGCGCCGACCGCCTGCGCTCCGAAGCAGGCGCCGAGCGTGATCATGGTGAAGCTGCCGTTAGCCTCGCGCGCGGCCGTAAGCCAGTTCACGGTTTCGAACCACCATTCGCCATTGCCGCCCTCGGCCATGCCGGGCGGCCTCACGATCGTGTGGCGGCCGCCGACCTGGGCGGGAGACAGGCCCGACAGGGGCTGGAAGCGGATGTCCGTCAGCGTTCCCATATGGTCCGCGACATAACCCTGCGGGACGAAACCTTGCCAGGGTGTGAGCCCGTCGATCAGCGGCTGAAAGGATGCGAGATCATTCATACGCGGGACCGTCTCCCCGGGAAGTTCGCCAGCCGATTGACTCGCCGATGCTGCATGAGATCATGCGGGCAGCGAAACAATATGACAACCGCCGATGCGGGGGCACCATCGCGCCGCGCAGTAAGGGAGAGCAGGGTCGCCGATGGGGGTGTTGCGTCTGATACTGGCGATATCGGTCCTGATCGGACATATCCCGCTCTACCTGCCTAACTCTGGAACCCAACTCACCTACGCCAATACCGGAGTCTTCGTCACCGGCGGCCACGCGGTGTTCGCGTTCTTCATCCTGTCAGGGTTTTACATATCCCTGATCTTCAACGAGAAATACGCCGCGTTACCGTCAGGCAGGGAGCGATTCTACATCAACCGCCTGCTGCGCATCTATCCCAGCTATTACGTGGCGCTGATCGCGACGCTCGCGGTGGTGGGCGTGGGCCACACTGTCTTCGGCGGAAATCATTTCGATCCGATGCCCCGTTGGGCCGCTGCGGTCTTCGCCAACCTGTTCATTTTCGGCCAGGAACTGCTCCCCGCGCCGGACCCGCAGAACGCCCAACTGGAATTGGTGCCGCAGGCCTGGTCGCTCAGCGTCGAGCTCTGCTTCTATATCCTGGCGCCGTTCATCGTGACGCGCAGCACGCGGTCCCTAACGGCGGCGTTTTTCGTGTTCGCGGGTTTTCGGCTGGCCATGGCCCATCTGTGGGACGTCCCGCTGATGCCGTGGCGGTATTACCTGCTACCGAGCGACATCGTCTTCTTCCTGATAGGCTCGGTGTCGTACCGGGCTTATGCGCTTTTCCGGTCGAGCCAATATTTCCCTTGGCTTGGCGTCCCAGCGGCCGCGATTCTCCTCGCCTACATGCTGTTCCTGCCCTTGTGGAAAGCAGCGGATATCGACGGCCCGCGGTCCTGGGGTTTCTTCCTCGCCGTCGCGGGAGCAACCCCGTTCCTGTTTCATCTGACCCGCAATTCTCGCCTCGACCGCGCGATCGGCAACCTGTCCTACCCTTTCTACGCGATCCATTCGGTCGCGCTCTATCTCCTGAACGGTTCCGCCGCCTGGGCCTTAGGCCTGCGAGATGCCGGCCTGGCGGCGCTGCTGCTGTCGCTTGCCGCGGCGGCGGGCTTACGGGTAGCGGTCGAACGCCCGATCGAAGCCCTCAGGCATCGCGTCGCCGCGGCACGGCGGTCCAAGGCCGACCTGCCCGAACGGCGGATCGCAGCGCCGATAGCCGATATACCGGTGCTGACCGGAATCAGGTTCATCGCGGCGCTGACCGTGGTGCTGGCGCATGGCGTGATCCTGCTGAGGATGATGGGGCCAGAGATCCCGCTTCTATACTGGATCCGGACCACGGCCGGCTTCGCCATGACGCTGTTCTTCGTCCTCTCGGGCTTCGTCATCCATTACAATTACTGCCGCATCGTCACCGAGGGCGGGCTCAGGGGGATCGCGGCATTCATGTGGGCGCGTTTCGCCCGCATCTACCCTCTTTTCCTGTTCGCCCTGCTGCTGGACGTCATGCTTGGCGCCCGCGTGATCACCTATGCCGGCGGCGGCGCGGCGGATCCATTGCAGGACACGCTGTCGGCGCTGCCCTACTACCTGTTCCTGATGCACAGCTGGTTCTACATCCCGTTCGGCGACAGCTCGCTTATCTATGCACCGACGGCCGCCCTATCGGTCACGTGGTCGATCAGCACGGAATGGTTCTTCTATCTGACCTACCCCCTGACCGGGCTTCTGGTTATCCGGCTGCTGCGGCCAGGCTGGACGGTCGCCGCGATCCTGCTGCTGTGCGCAGGTTGGATAGCGCTCACAAGCGGCCTCTTCGAGAGAATCCCCGAAATCAATATATGGGCGCTTCGACATTACGGCGCCGGCGCCGATTACAACGATGCCATCCGCGGGCCCCAGGATTCTTTCGTCAGATGGTTGATCTATTTCTCGCCGTACGTGCGGATCGGCGAGTTTTTCCTGGGCTCGCTGATAGCCCATCTTTATCGGCAGCTCTCGCATCTGACAGTCGGACGCCGGGAGGCAAGCACAGGAGCGGTGGTGACCGCGGCGGCGGCGGCCAGCATTCCGCTCGTGCTCTATCTCACCTATTCCCACGACCATGGCTGGGTGTTCTTTGCCCGGATGGCGACCAATTTCAGCATCGCCCCCAGCTGCGCCGTGCTCATCCTCTGCTGCGCACGCTACCGCACCGCGTTTTCGCGGGCCGTGGCGTCGCGCATTCCCATTGCCCTGGGTGAGGCGAGCTACAGCTCCTACCTGCTGCATATGACGATCCTGCTGATCGTCGAAACGATCTTCGGCGGCGCGCTGCCGCCTGGGCCGCTCACCTATGCGTTCCTGACCGCGAAACTGCTTTTGGTCGTCGTGCTGATCTTCCTGCTGGCCCTCGGCCTGCATGCGTCTCTGGAAGTGCCAGCGCGCAAATGGCTGAGAAGCCTCTGGGGCAGCCGCCAGAGCCGGTCGCGACCTGTTCTGCTGCTGTGCGTCGCGGCTTCACCGCTGGCAATCGTCCTCATCGTGCTCGCCGCGCTTGACGGGATGACCGTGGCCCTGCCGCCGGTCGCATCGGGTATTCGCCTGGTCTGGGCGACCTACGGCCCTAATTGCAGCGCCAAGCCGGGCAACGCCACCCGATCGGTTTCCGAAATATGCAACGGCAAGGAGGACTGTGACTACGAGGTCGATGTCCGGCGTCTGGGAGACCCGCGATCCGGCTGCGCCAAGGCCTTTGCCGCCGAATATGAATGCCTGCCGGCTGCGGATCACAGGACCGCCGGCCTGCCCGGCGAGTCCGGCATGGGCAGTCACCTGCGGCTGGCCTGCGGCGCGAAGACCGCATCGCAATCTGCCGAGACCCGCTCTTCCGGACTCGACATCCTCCCCGGAGCCTATGCATCACCGCAGCCTCCCGCCGTGGCCGATAGGACCGATAAGACTGCCACGCCCAGCGGCATCGATATAAATTTTGCGACCTACGGCCGGAATTGCGGTGCGCCGCCCGGCAACGCAACGGACGATCTGCGTACTGCCTGCAACGGCAAGGATAGTTGCGACTATACGGTCGATGCCGCAAAGCTGGGCGACCCCAAGGGCGGCTGCGCGAAGGACTTCACCGTCCAATACGGGTGCATGCCGGGAACGGTCGATTTCGTCAGGCGGCTGCCCGGTGAGGCCGGGCTGGGGAGCCTCTTGCATCTTAGCTGCGTCGGCCCGATGCGCGGCGCGGCGAGCGCCCGACCGATGGCCGTGATCGTTCCGCCTGGGACCGGCATTTATGTCCAGCGCGCGACCTATGGCGCGAATTGTGGCGCGGAAGAGGGTAACGCTACGGTCGACCTCAGCAACAGCTGCAACGGCAAGGACCGATGCGACTATATGATCGATGTCGCCAATTTCGGCGACCCGAAATCGGGGTGCGGCAAGAATTTTTCCGTGCGATATCGATGCCAGCCCGCAGGACCGATTTTCTCCCAGGGGTTGCCCGGCGAATCCGGCCTGGGAAAGCACCTGCTGCTCGATTGCGGTACGCAGGCGCCACCGGATCGCTGATCGGGAGCTGTTTCATGGCCATGAGCATCGCTGATCTGACGCTGATCCTGAGATTGCGCGAACGAGGGGCGCTTCCCGCCAGAGGGAAAGTCTTGGAAATCGGCGCCCAGCAACTTCTGGATCACATTCTTACCGATACGATGCTGCGGGATCAGCTTGGCTCGGCTTTCGAAGTCGAGCAGTGGGCCGACTGGTGGTCTCCCAACTTAGCCGACACGATGCTCAGCGCACGGATATTGTGGAATTGGCT
>DATBAZ010000428.1:0-15774 GCA_036271255.1 Alphaproteobacteria bacterium | reverse complement strand
ATCGCCGCCGCCCATCGGAACTCAAGCAATCAGAACTCGAGCGGATCGCCGGAGAAGCCTAAGGGCGCCGGGAATCCGCTCGAGCCTTACTCATTTACGCAGTCATTAAGCCGCGGCCGTCGCCTTCGCGGGCAGCGGAACCTCGGAGATCGTCTTCAGGATCTGCGAGGCGATCTGGTAGGGGTCGCCCATGGAGTTCGGGCGACGGTCTTCCATATAGCCGCGATAGCCGTTCTTGATGAAGTTCATCGGCAGGCGGATGGACGCGCCGCGATCGCTGAGGCCCCAGCTGAAGCTGTCGATCGACGCCGTCTCATGCTTGCCGGTCAGGCGCATGTGGTTGTCCGGGCCGTAGACCGCGATATGGTCGGCCACATTCTTTTCGAACGCCGCCATCAGAGCCAGGAAATAGCCTTCGCCGCCGACGTCGCGCAGATGGTCGGTGGAGAAATTGGCGTGCATGCCCGAACCGTTCCAGTCGGTGTCGCCCAGCGGCTTGCAGTGCCACTCGACGTCGATGCCGTACTTCTCCGTAAGGCGAAGGAGCAGATAGCGGGCCATCCACATCTCGTCGGCGGCACGCTTGGAGCCCTTGCCGAACACCTGGAATTCCCACTGGCCCTTGGCCACCTCGGCATTGATGCCTTCGTGGTTGATGCCGGCGGCGAGGCAGATGTCGAGATGCTTCTCGACGATCTCACGCGCGACGGAACCGACATTCTTGTATCCGACGCCGGTGTAGTACGGGCCCTGCGGCGCGGGATAGCCGGCCTCGGGGAAACCGAGCGGGCGGCCGTCCTTGTACAGGAAGTATTCCTGCTCGAAGCCGAACCAGGCGCCTGCGTCGTCCAGGATGGTGGCGCGCTTGTTCGACGCGTGCGGGGTGACGCCGTCGGGCATCATGACTTCGCACATGACCAGCACGCCGTTCTCGCGCTCGCTGTCCGGGAAGGCGCGGACCGGCTTGAGCACGCAGTCCGAGCTGTGGCCCTCGGCCTGCTGGGTCGAGCTTCCGTCGAAGCCCCACAGTGGCAGTTGCTCGAGGGTCGGGAACGAGTCGAATTCCTTGATCTGCGTCTTGCCACGCAGGTTGGGGACCGGCGTGTAGCCGTCCAACCAGATATATTCCAGCTTGTACTTTGTCATCTCGGTCCCTTCGCTGCCTGTCGATCCTGCGGTTCACGCCTACGGGCGTTCCCGGCCACTCCATTCAACTGCACCAATTGTGCCAATTCAGCCGTCCTGTCGAGACCACCGGGCGTTTGGCGTGAAATTCGCAAGGGGGAAATGGCGGACTCCGGGCAGAATCAGCGCCCGTGAGCGAACAGTGCGCCGAATCGCGGGACCTTTTGCCGCAAATGAACGGTTGCAAAGGGTGGAAGCCGCCAGGGCTTGGCGCTTCCGGGGCTGGAAGAGCCAGCGCACATGACTGCTTAAAAGTAAGGCATGCTGCCTAATTGTTAGCCAGTTGAGGCTAAAAATTGGTCATTGCAGCCATCGAAATTAAGCGGATTACACGGCGCCCCGCCATCCCCATTGTTAGTGCCCATGAGGGGTCCGCACCATTTGGGAGCGGACCGGAAAGGCAAGTTGGACATGAATACGAGCACGCAGACACCGTCGGCGACGATCCTGCAGTTCCCCATGGGCGGGCGCCGCGGCCTGGCCGAAAACCGCGCCAAGACCGACGCGGCCGAGGCAATGGCCCAGCGCGTCAGCAACGCGATCGGCAGCGCCTGGTATCACGAGGAAGCGATCCGCGAGGCGGCCGGCCCGGCCAAGTCGTAAGCTAGGGCAGATCGTACGCGGGCCTAGGGTTCAGCCGGTATCGGCTGGGTCCGCCAACGGATGGCGAAGGCCCGTCTGAGCAGGCTTCGCCCAGGTTTCTCGATAAGGCCGTAGGTCAGGCTGGCGATCGCCAGCACCACGGCCACGAGGCAGGCCAGTTCCACACCCCGCGCGTCCGGCATGCCGGACGATTCGACGGCGCGGCGGATCGGCGGTTCGGCGACCGCCTCGATCGTCGTGTGGAAGAGATAGACCGAATAGGAGATCGTGCCGAGCCAGCGGCACAGCGGGGCGCCTAGCAATCCGGCCACCGCCCCCTGGTCCCGCGCCAGGGACACCAGCAGCAGCGCGACCGCGGGTATGATCAGTATGTCGCTGCCCGGAACTGTCAGCAGGCCCAGGATCAACACCAGCAGGGCGAACGCCACCCAGGGCCGCCCTACCCGTTCCGCCAGCCCGTCATGCCGGGACAGGCGGAAGCACATCATCCCCAGCAGGAATTCGATCAGGCAGCGCGCGACCGCGCCGTAATTCCGCCCATCGTAAAGATCGAGCGGACCGTTGGCGCGCACCACATGGGTTGTGTCCGCCGGCAGCTCGGCCAGCAGCACCAGAAACAGGAAGGCGACGAAGGAACAGGCCAGCGCGGCCTGACGCCGGCCGAACAGCATCACCGAGCAGAGCAGCGGGAAGACCAGGTACGCCGCCCATTCGGTGCTGATCGACCAAGCCGGACCGACATAGCTGTCGGAGATCCCCCAGGACTGGACCATCAGCACGTTGGCCAGGATTTTGGTGGACGTGATCTGGTCGGACCGGGTCGACAGCCCGGCCCAGATGACGACGACCAGCGCCACAACCGAGGCCAGGACATAGAGCGGATAGATGCGGGCAACGCGCCTGCCCAGGAAATCCGCCATGCCGCGCAGCACGCCGCCCGAGAACAGGTCCCGGTAGGTGAGCGCCATGACGAAACCGCTCATCATGAAGAACAGGTCCACGGCGATATAGCCATGGCCGAGGATCGTGCGCGCCGGGCCGTGGAGCAGGCCCGGGAGGCCGAAATGGTAAAGCGCGACATAGAGCGCCGCGATACCTCTGATGCCCGTGAATGCGCGAACCTCGTTCGGTACGCGCGATTCAGGCACTCTGCTGCGGCTCCATCAAGGTCGCGGGGGCCTGAGCGGCAATCGGCGGCACCGCCGACCGCTTCGGGAAGGGAACGACGTTCGATCCGTCCAGGATAAGCGGCCGGTGGTCCAGGCGGCGCGCGATCCGATCGGAGAGGCGGACGAGCCAGGCGAAATTCGGCCGCCCGCCCTCGTGCATCGGCAGCAGGCCGATCGCCGCGATCAGCGCTACATGGGGCTTTTTCCGGTTGCGCGCGAAACGGTAGCGCGCCAGCTCGTCGCTGTTCAGCGCCGGGACGGCTATCTTGCCGATCCGGTCGATGGCGGCGCGGCCGACCCAATAATCGTGCCGAAACGCCCAGGAGATGCCGATATCCCACTTCGACGGATTCTCCACGGCAGCCCTCAGCGCGCGCCACACCTGCTCGACGGTGAGCTTGGGTACTTTGCGAGGCTTTGGCGGTGTCGGCTCCATATCACGGGCTCCGGATGGGCGTGGTCATATGGAAGGAGTCGGGAAAGGGCCGAAAAGTTTCATGTCTGGCTGGATTACCGAATTCGCCGCTGCCTCAGAATTGTCGCAGAACCCGTGAGCGGCCCGGCTGTTTTCCGTCCTATCGCTCGAATGAGCGACGCCTAACGCGATGGAGGACCGGTCGCATGCGAGATTATGGGGGAGATATTTCCTGCCCGATGTGCGGACACCTGCACCACATCACGCCGCGCCAGCTTCAGGCCGAGCTGGAGGTGGCGTTCACTTGCGGCTATTGCGGCACCGAGGTGGTGCATGAGAACCAGATCGCCTGGGCCATCGCCGAGCATTTCGAAACGATCAAATACAATCTGACGCGACTGAGGATCTGAGGCCGCCCCGGCCCGTGGACTATTTGGCCAGCGTCGCGATCCGGTCCCGCGTCACATCGGCGATCCGGGTCGTGCCCATCAGCGCCATGTCCCGTTTGATCTCGACGCGCAGCAGGGTCAGCACGCGGTCGATCCCGGCCTCGCCGCCGGCGCACAGGCCATAGAGATAGGCACGGCCGATCAGGCAGGCCGTGGCGCCTAGCGCCAGCGCCTTCAGCACATGGGTGCCGCGGCGGATACCGCTGTCGAACAGAAGCTCGATATCGTTGCCGACCGCATCGGCGATGCGCGGCAGGGCGTCGAGGCTTGAGCTGCAGCCGTCGAGCTGGCGGCCGCCATGGTTGGAGACGATCACCGATTTGGCGCCGATGGCATGGGCGTTCTTCGCATCCTCGGGATGCAGGATGCCCTTGATGATCAGGGGGCCGCCCCACTCGCCGACCATCCACTCGACATCCTTCCAGGTAACGGACGGGTCGAACATGCGATGGACCTGCTCGTGCAGCGGCACCGCTTCGGTGGAGCCGATTGCGTACCGGCGTGCGACATTGGCCAGGATCGGCGGCTTGTGCATCAGATAGTCGAACACCCAGCCCGGGCGGGTGGCGGATTTGATCGTGCTGGCAAGGGTCAGCTTGGGCGGAACGGTCATGCCGGAACGGCGGTCGCGCTCGCGATTGGCCGGCACCGGCACATCGACAGTGACCACCAGCCCGGTATAGCCGGCGGCCTTGGCCCGGCCCAGGAAATCGCGGGTCATCTCGCGGTCGCGCAGGCAATAGACCTGGAACCATTTCGGCGCCGGGGCGGCGCCTGCCACCTCCTCCATGGTGAAATTGGACATGGTGGAGAGGGTGTAGATCGTGCCGGCCTTGGCCGCGGCGCGGGCGATCGCCATCTCGCCGTCATTGTGGAAGACGCGCGACATGCCGGTCGGGCCCAGCATCACCGGCCAGTCGATCTTATGGCCCAGCACGGTGGTGCTGGTGTCGATCTCGGCGACGTCGACCAGGGTGCGCGGCAGCAGCGACCAGTCGTCGAAGGCGGAGACGTTGCGGCGCAGCGTCCATTCGTCCTCGCCCCCGCCCTCCAGGAAATCGAACAAAGGCGGCGGCAGCCGGCGGCGCGCCTGCTCACGGATTTCCCAGATATTCCCCTGTCGCGTCAGCGGCCGGTCCCGCATGTGCCTTCCCCCCTCAGGTCCGCGCGAATCTTATTCCGTCATTCCCGCGAAGGCGGGAATCCATAGTCGAGTAGCACGGCTGCGGAAAGATGGATTCCCGCTTTCGCGGGAATGACGGTCGAGAATCAGGGGGTTGGCTTGTCCACGAAGTGGATGATCTCCTTGTCGTCGGCGCCGAGCAGATAATCGGCGATGAACACTGCCGGCTCGGTCGCCGAGCCATTGTCGAACTTCTCGATCACCGTATTGCCCGGCTCGAAGATCGCGTCGCCCGGCCTGTAGATCTTCTCCGCCTCGCCCTTCACCTGCACGATCAGCGTACCCGCGACGACATAGGAGACGACCGGCCCCGGATGGGTATGCAGCCCGGTCTTGCCGCCCGGCGCGATCGTCAACTTCTTGACCTCGACCCGGCCGACCGACTTGCCGGGCTGGAGCTGATAGGTGGCCAGCGGCTCGCGCGTGACGTCGGCGATGGCGGGGGCGGCGAGGGCGAAGAGCGGCAGGAACAGAAGCCGGAATTTCATGGGTGCGATCTCCTTTGAAGATCCACTAGCTGGGATTGCCTGATGATGTTTCACGAACCCGTGAACGGTGGCCCCTACTCGAACCCCCGCATCTCGGCGAACATCTCGAACGGTTCCCGTACGGTGCGGATGGCGTTCAGCGGATGGTCGCCGTCGCGGTGGCCGAGCGACATGCCGGCAAACAGCATCAGGCCGTCGGGCAGGTCGAGGAACGCCCGGACGCTGACCGGCCAGTTGGACCAGCTTTCCTGAGGGCAGGTGTCCAGCCCCCGCTCAGCCGCCAGCAGCATGACCGACAGCATATACATGCCCATGTCCGACCATTGCGGCGGGCCGAGCTTACGGTCCAGGCAGAAGAACAGGCCGACGGGCGCATCGAAGAATCGGTAGTTGCGCGCCGCCAGGTCCTTGAGCCCTGCCTTGTCCTTGTCATGGACGCCGAGCGCGGCATAGCGCTGCGCCCCGGTCTCGCGGCGGCGGGTCTTGAACGGCTCCCACAGGCTATGGGGATAGACATCGTATTCCGGCGTCTCGCTTTCCCCGGCCGCCAGCTTGGCGGCGACGGTCGCGCGGAAATCGTCGAGCGGCTTGCCGGCCAGCGCATAGACCCGCCAAGGCTGGAGATTGCCGCCGGAAGGCGCGCGGCTCGCCGTCTCCAGTATCGCGCGGACGACGGACCCGGGAACGGGATCGGGCTTGAAGGCGCGCACCGAGATACGGTGGCGGAGGGCATCGCTGACATTCATGGGGCGGGACATTAAGTCCACCCGGGTGAACGGCCAAGATGCTTGTAAGCGTTATCCCATACCGCCAAAATCGCGCCGTAGGGATGAGCCTCATCAACGAGGCAGGGGAGATTTTGGTGGCGGGCGAATACGAGGTTTTGCACGGGCGGTCGATGGCGGAGCCGGAGGCGTTCTGGGCCGAGGCGGCCGGGATGCTGGAATGGGACCGGCCGTGGGATTCGGTGCTGTCGACCTGCGAGCTGGGCCGGTGGCGCTGGTTCGCGGGGGCTGAGGCCAATACCTGCTGGAATGCGCTCGACCGCCATGTCCGCGACGGGCGCGGCGAACAGCTGGCGCTGGTCTATGACAGCCCCCTGACCGGGTCGGTGCGCAAGTACACCTATGCGGAACTGCTCGATCTCACGGCCCGCTTTGCTGGAGCGCTCAACGGGCTTGGTGTCGAAAAAGGCGACCGGGTGCTGATCTATATGCCGCTGATCCCCGAGGCGGTGGTGGCGATGCTGGCCTGCGCGCGCATCGGCGCGGTCCATTCGGTGGTGTTCGGCGGCTTCGCGGCGCGCGAGGTGGCGACCCGGATCATCGACGCCGGCGCCAAGCTGATCATCGCCGCCTCCTGCGGCATCGAACCCAACCGCATCATCCCCTATATGCCGACCGTCGACGAGGCCATCGGCATCGCCGGCGGAGAGCCGAAGCACTGTGTCGTCATACAGCGCGACGCCTGCCGGGCCGAGCTCAAGGCGGGCCGGGATCATGACTGGAACGAGCTGATGGCGACGGCCGAGCCCACGGCCTGCGTGCCGGTCGGGGCGTGCGATCCCCTCTATATTCTCTACACCTCCGGCACCACCGGCCAGCCCAAGGGCATCGTCCGCCCGTCCGGCGGGCATATGGTGGCGCTGGCCTGGTCGATGCGGCACGTCTTCGACGCCCATCCGGGCGAGGTGTTCTGGGCCGCGTCCGACATCGGCTGGGTCGTGGGGCACTCTTATATAGTGTATGGCCCGCTGATCAGCGGCTGCACCACCGTCCTCTATGAGGGCAAGCCGGTGGGCACACCGGATGCCGGCGCCTTCTGGCGGATGATCGAGGAGCATGGCGTCAACACCATGTTCACCGCCCCCACCGCAATCCGCGCCATCCGCCGCGAGGATTCCGGGGCGGAGCTCCTCAAGGCCTATGACATCTCCTCGCTCAAAGCCTTGTTCGTGGCCGGCGAACGCTGCGACCCGGCGACGCTCGCCTGGTGCATCGAGACGCTGAAACGCCCCATCGTCGACAATTGGTGGCAGACCGAGACCGGCTGGCCGATCGCCGCCAACCCTCTGGGTATCGAGAGCTTTCCGGTCAAATACGGCTCGGCGACCAAGCCGATACCAGGCTGGAACGTGCAGGCGCTGGACCCGAACGGGGTGCCGGTCGAGGCCGGCGAGACCGGCGCCATCGTCTGCAAGCTGCCGCTGCCGCCCGGCGCCGCCTCCACCCTGTGGAACGCGCCCGAGCGCTATGCCAAGGCCTATCTCGATCCCTTCCCCGGCTATTACTCGACCGGGGATGCGGGCTTCATCGATGAGGACGGCTATCTCCACATCATGACCCGCACCGACGACGTCATCAACGTGGCGGGCCATCGCCTGTCGACCGGCGCGATCGAGGAAGTCGTCGCAGGACATCCCGACATCGCCGAATGCGCGGTGGTGGGCATGCCCGACAGCCTGAAGGGCCAGGCGCCGCTGGGCTTCCTGGTGCTGAAGGCCGGCATCAACCGCCCGCATCCCGAGATCGTCGCCGAGGTGGTGAGGCGGGTGCGCGAGCAGATGGGAGCGGTGGTCGCCTTCAAGACCGCCATCGTCGTCGCCCGCCTGCCCAAGACCCGCTCGGGCAAGATCCTGCGCGGCACGATCGTGAAGATTCTGACCAGCGAGCCCTACACCATGCCGGCGACGATCGAGGACCCGGCCGTGCTGGGCGAGATCGAGCGCGACCTCACGGCGGCCGGGCTGGTAACGGCTGGATAGAACATGGCCGTTACCCCCGCACGCGCCCGGGAACTGGCCCTCGCCCTGCCGCTGGCGAGCGAGGCGCCGCATTTCGACCGGACGGCATTCCGGACCCCGCGCAAGATCTTCGCAACGCTGGGCGCCGACGATCTCAACCTGATGTTCGATCCCGATCTGCGCGATTTCTATTGCGAGCAGGCGCGGGAGGCCTTCGCACCGGTACCGGGCGGCTGGGGCCGCATGGGTGCGACACGCTGCGATCTCAGGATGGTGGATGAAGCGACGCTCGCCTCCGCTCTGCTGGCGGCCAGGCAACTCGCCGAACCCAGGACGAAGCGGCGGTAGGTCGTCGCGACCAGCAGCTCTTCGGCATTGTTGGACAGACGCAAGCCATCGGGCCGGCGGGCGAAGTAACCGTTCGAGGCAACCCGCAGCGCCGTGCTGTCCGGCGCCGCTGCCTGTTTATCTTGCCTGGCCTATTTTTTCTTAGGCAGGGGCGCTTCCACCGCGATCTCGCGACCGTCGGGATCTGCCAGCAGCATCTGCAGTGCCGGCCAGTGCTGTTTCTCGAACGGCCGCACTACTGTGGCGGCGCGGGGCGGCGTGAACGCGGCCGCATCTGCGACGGCGACGCCCAGCACCACCTGAAGCGTATGCCCCTTCGGCCTCTCGGCGATGAAGATGTAGGGTCCGCCGCCGGGATGGCGCAGCTGGCCCGAATGATGATCGGTCTCGAATTCAATCTTGTAGCCAAGGTCCTGCCAGAAGGCGGCAGTGGCGCCCCAATTGTGGGTCTCGATCAGGATGCCGTCGATGCCGTTGGTTTTCATGAATCCTCCTGCGTCATCCGTTGCGAGTCGAGATGGGCACGCAGCGCCGCGGCGACGATCGCCGAGAGCGACTGCTCGGTCTCGACCGCGAAATGCTTGACCTCGCGGATCAGCTCGGTCGGCAAATACACGTTGAACTGTTTCACGCCTTGGCCGCTCATGATTGCTAGTATGCTAGCAATCTATGGAACGAGTCAAGGAGCGGCCAACCGGAGAGGCCGGCCTCGGATCAGCAATGGTCGAAATAGGCGGTGCAGGCCTGAGAGACGAGGAAGCCGATATTGCCGGAGCCGCGGTTGACCTTATGGCTGTCGACATAGGACGACTTGGGGAATTCGACATTGGCGCCGAACCAGGAAGACCCCATCAGCTGGCTGCCGGAGGACGTGTAATCCCAACTGGTGACGCCGACGACCGACATGGTCGGCTGGCTGCCTGTCGTCGCCGGCGCAACGATCGACGGCACCGTGCCGAAATTGACGATCCACGGACCGCCGCTGGCGCCGCCGGTCATCGGGCTGCCCAGGACCGCATTCTTCAGGTTGCCGGTCGTGTAATACGCGCCGATCCCGTCATTGCGCTCCATCATATAGCCCTTGTCGAACGCAGCCGGATAACCGAGCTGGGTGATCGAGGCGAGCGACGCACCGCCGAACGATTTGGTGAAGGAATATCCTTCCCAGCCATAGCCGTACCAGCCGACAACATTGCCCGGCAACTTGCCGGCGGCGTTGCGCGCCATGACGATAACAGCGATGTCGTTGTTGCAGCTGACGCCCCGGTTCAGGCAGGTGTCGGTGCCATTGTAGTAGGTGCTGGAGATGTATTCAGTCGTCGCCGTCCAGATGCCGTAGGGCGGGACGACGTTGCCGTAGAGCGCCGGGTAGAATTTGAAATCGGTGTGGTAGCCGGCATTCGTCTTCGTGCCGAAATTATAGACACAGTGCGCCGCCGTGACGAGCAGGCCGGGTGCAATCATCGACGCGCTGCACGACCCGTTGCTGCCGCGGTTCTTGAAATAGAGCGCACCGGTCGAACGCCAGGGTGCGCTTGTGACGCCCACCTCACTGGCAAGCGAGGTCAGGCCCAGGGTAGAGGCTGACGCCCGGGCGATCGTATAGGGCGCGATGGAAAGCGGGCTTGCCTTACCGAAAGCGTCGGGCACGGGTTTGCGCAGTTCCGCTTCCGCCTCCGCCGGATGGCGTTCCCCGTCGGCGCTGCCGGGGATCGCACCGGCTTTCGGCGCCGACTTGCCGTCAGGCAACGCGTTGCCGCGCAGGAAGCGGGAGGGCGGGATCGACCGCGGATCGAGCTGCGGCATAGCGGGCCGCGCCGGCATCAGCTCAGACGGCGGTTGCCGCGACGGATCGGCAGTATAAACGGCGGCATGGGCAACCGCGCCGGCCACCCGGGCAGCCGAGGCCCCGGCCGCGCATGCGAGCGCGGGCGCCAGCACCAGGCCGGTGAGCAGATAGTACCGTGTCGACATCTCTCTTTGACTAGGTCCGTTTTGCCCGATCCTACCGCAAACGTCGGCTTGGCGACAGAACGAATCGCCGCCGGAACGACCAGCGCCGATGAGCTGCATGGGGAGCGACACCGGTCCGGAGTTCGCCGGTCCCATCGGGCTGCGGCATTTCGTCAGGCCGGAGCGGTCTCGAAAGGCCGGTCGACCATCCCAAGATTCTCTTTGAGACAACTAGCGCCGGCGCCCCGCGCCGCGGCCCGGCTGCCCACGAGCCGCTGGGGCTTGCGGGAAATAGCAGGCTCGCGCGGATCCCGGCAATGCCTTCATTTGCCTGGGTTTTCCTTGCGGCGCAGCACGATGGCACCACGATAGCATTCGACGAGGTCCGCAAGTCGTCACCGAGTCGGAGCAGGCGGCGCCGTTGTTGATGGCACTCGCGAGTCGTGACTGCCAAAGTCCCGCTTTAAACAATTCCAAACAGCGCGGCATGTGACCGCAAGGCCACACTTGTCGCAATCTGACCCAATATTTTTCACAACTTCGCCATCATCGGAACCCAACATCCTATATACTAGGTTGATGAGTCGTCATGCGACTCGGAGCAGTGTTCACAGGCTGGAAAACACAGGGCGATGTACACGTCACCCATGTTATTTAATGAGCCCTTCGAGGCTTCCGCCCGGCGCCGGGATGCACCGGAACCGGCATGTTACTTTCCATGCGTGTGGAACTTCGGCGTTGGCATGCCGATTGCTTACCAGGGATCAACAAGAAGACCACGGAGCGCGCGGGCGACCGCAACGCTTCCGATTGCGGTTAGGACCGAAAGGGCCGTTGCGGTGAAATAGGAGAGGCAGAATGGGCATGATTGACCAGCTATTTTCTCGTTCCTTGCAATCTTACGAGACGCAGCGTCAGCAAGAGATGCCCCTGCTCGATTACCTCGAGCTCTGCAAGACGGACCCGACGGCCTATGCCACCGCGGCAGAGCGAATGGTCGCCGCGATCGGCGAACCCGAGATCATCGACACCGCCAAGGATGCCCGGCTCGGCCGCATCTTCATGAACCGGACGATTAAGATTTATCCCGCCTTTGCCGAATTTTTCGGCATGGAGGACACGGTCGAGCGCATCGTCAACTATTTCCGCTTCGCCGCCCAGGGGTTGGAAGAGCGCAAGCAGATCCTCTACCTGCTGGGCCCGGTCGGCGGCGGCAAGTCCTCCATCGCCGAGCGGCTGAAGATGCTCATGGAGCGGCTGCCGATCTATGTGCTGAAGGCCGGCGACCAGCTGAGCCCGGTGTTCGAAAGCCCGCTGGGCCTGTTCGATCCCGAGATGATGGGCGAGGAGCTGGAGAAGGAATTCAACATCCCGCGCCGGCGCCTGACCGGCCTGATGTCGCCCTGGGCGGTGAAGCGCCTGGACGAGTTCCGCGGCGACATCTCCAAGTTCACCGTCGTCAAGATGCATCCGTCGCGGCTGCGCCAAATCGGCGTCGCCAAGACCGAGCCGGGCGACGAGAACAACCAGGACATCTCCAGCCTGGTCGGCAAGGTCGATATCAGGATGCTGGAGGTCTACAGCCAGAACGACACCGACGCATACAGCTATTCGGGTGGGCTGAACCGCACCAGCCAGGGCCTGCTCGAATTCGTCGAGATGTTCAAGGCACCGATCAAGATCCTGCACCCGCTGCTGACCGCGACCCAGGAAGCCAACTACACCGGCACCGAGAATATCGGCGCGATCCCGTTCAACGGCGTCATCCTGGCGCACTCCAACGAAGCGGAGTGGCAGACCTTCAAGCACAACAAGAACAACGAGGCCTTCATCGACCGCATCTGCGTGGTCAAGGTCCCCTACTGCCTCAGGGTCACCGAGGAGCAGAGGATCTATGACAAGCTGATCCGCGGCAGCGAGCTGGCGGTGGCGCCCTGCGCACCGGGCACCTTGGAGATGCTGGCCCGGTTCGCCGTGCTGTCACGCCTGCGCCAGCACCCGAATTCCAACCTCTATACCAAGCTGCGCGTGTACGACGGCGAGAACCTGAAGGAGACCGAGCCCAACGCGAAGTCGATGCAGGAATATCGCGACAGCGCCGGCGTCGACGAAGGCATGGACGGCATCTCCACCCGCTTCGCCTTCAAGGTGCTGTCGGCGACCTTCAACTACGACACGAACGAGGTCGGCGCCGACCCGGTCCACCTTATGTGGGTGCTGGAGCAGGCGATCAAGCGCGAGCAGTTCGGCGAGGAGATCGAGCGCACCTATCTCGATTTCATCAAGGGCACCTTGGCGCCGCGCTATGCCGAGTTCATCGGCAACGAAATCCAGAAGGCCTATCTGGAATCGTATAACGACTATGGCCAGAACCTGTTCGACCGCTACGTCGACTATGCCGACGCCTGGATCGAGAACCTGGACTTCAAGGACCCGGATACCGGCCAGATGATGGACCGGGAGCTGCTGAACCAGGAACTGACCAAGATCGAGAAGCCGGCCGGAATCGCCAACCCGAAGGACTTCCGCAACGAGGTGGTGAAATTCGCCCTTCGTGCCCGGGCCCAGCGCGACGGCAAGAACCCCGCCTGGACTTCCTACGAGAAAATCCGCGAGGTGATCGAGCGGCGCATGTTCAGCCAGGTCGAGGACCTGCTGCCGATCATCAGCTTCGGCAGCAAGAAAGAGGTCGAGACCGAGCGCAAGCACGCCGAATTCCTCTCCCGCATGACCGCGCGCGGCTACACCGAGCGGCAGGTCCGGCGGCTGGTCGAATGGTACATGCGCGTGAAGCAGGCCGGATAAATAAAAAAGGCGGGGTGGGTGCGGCAGGCAGGGTGATCGAAAGCGAGTTACACGATGAATATCGTCGATCGACGACTTAATCCTCGAGGCAAGAGCCTCTCCAATCGCCGGCGGTTCATCCGCCGGGCCAGGAAGGAGCTGACCGAGGCGGTGCGCAAGGCCACAGGCGAGCGCAGCGTCACCGATCTCGGTAACGAGGACAAGGTGTGGATCAAGGCCGACCGGCTGAACGAGCCGGTCATCCACCACTCGCACGAGCAGGGCACCCGCGAGCATGTGCTGCCCGGCAACAAGAGCTTCCAGGAAGGCGACACGATCAAGCGCCCCGATGGCGGCGGCCAGGGCAAGGGCGGCCGCGAGGGGGCGGAAGACGGCGAAGGTAACGACGCCTTCCAGTTCGCCCTGTCGCAGGAAGAATTCCTGGATATCTTCTTCGACGACCTGGAGCTGCCCGATCTTCTGCGCAAGCAGATGCGGGCGTCCGACAGCTTCACCCCCGTGCGGGCCGGCCATTCGACCTCGGGCTCGGTCACGAACCTCAATCTGAAGCGCACCATGCGCAACAGCCTGTCGCGGCGCATCGCGCTGAAGCGTCCGCGCCCGGCCGACATCGAGGCCTGCGAGGCCGAGATCGCGGAGCTGAAGGATTCGGAAAAGGCCGAGGACATCACCCGCCGCGAGGCGCTGGTGGTTCAGCTGGAGGAGCATCGCCGGCGGTCCAGGCGCATCCCGTTCATCGACCCGGTCGACGTCCGCTACAACCGGTATGAGCTGGTGCCGCAGCCAGTGACCAGCGCGGTCATGTTCTGCCTGATGGACGTCTCCGGCTCGATGACCGAGCATATGAAGGACCTGGCCAAGCGCTTCTACAAGCTGCTCTATCTGTTTCTGTCGCGCCGCTACAAGAACGTGGAGGTGGTGTTCATCCGCCACACCCACCTGGCCAAGGAAGTGGACGAAGAGACCTTCTTCAGCTCGACCGAGACCGGCGGCACTGTGGTGTCGACCGCGTTCGAGGAGATGCTGCGCGTGGTCCAGGACCGGTACCCGAAGGACCAGTGGAACATCTATGCCGCCCAGGCCTCGGACGGCGACAATTTCTCGACCGACAACGGCAAGGTGGCGATGCTGCTGAAGCAGCACATCCTGCCGCTGTGCCAGTATTTCGCCTATATCGAGGTGAACGACGAGGGCGGCCGCGAGCTCAATACCGACCTGTGGCGCACCTACGAGCATCTGGTGAAATCCGGCTCACCCATCGCCATGCGCAAGGTGAGCGAGCGCACCCAGATCTTCCCAGTCTTCCGGGAGCTCTTCTCCCGCGATCAGCAGCCGACCCAGAAGGCCGCATATGAGCAATCCTGACTTCAACCAAATGGGCCTCCTCACCGATCCCGGCACCATCCGGATGGCCAAAGTCACGCCGGTTCCGACCAAGCAGGACTGGGACTTCGACGGCTTGCGCCGCGCCTATGACGCGATCGAGAAGATCGCGCTGAAGGAGCTGAAGCTCGACGTCTATCCCAACCAGATCGAGGTCATCACCTTCGAGCAGATGCTGGACGCCTACAGCTCGATCGGCATGCCGCTGATGTACAAGCACTGGTCGTTCGGCAAGCATTTCGCCCGCGACGAGACGCTGTACCGGCATGGGTTGCGCAACCTGGCCTATGAGATCGTCATCAATTCCAGCCCATGCATCGCCTATCTCATGGAGGAAAACTCCATGATGATGCAGACGCTAGTGACAGCGCACGCCGCCTTCGGCCACAACCACTTCTTCAAGAACAACAACCTGTTCAAGCAGTGGACCGACGCCGAAGGCATCCTGGACTATCTGGAGTTCGCCAAGAGCTATATCGCCCGCTGCGAGGACCGTTATGGCGAGGACGCGGTCGAGCAGGCGCTGGATGCCGCGCATGCGCTGATGGGCCAGGGCGTCCATCGCTATCCCCGCCGCAAGGTGGGATCCTTGCGCGAGGAAGAGGATCGCGCCCGAGAGCGGCGGGAGGAGCAGGAACGCTCCTACAACGAGCTGTGGCGCACCGTGCCGTCGGTCGCGCGCTCGAAGCGCTCGATCAGCGAGGCCGAGCGCCGCCAGCTTCTGGGCCTGCCGGAGGAGAACGTCCTCTATTTCCTGGAGAAGAAGGCGCCGCTCTTAAAGACCTGGCAGCGCGAGATTCTGCGCATCGTCCGCCATGTTGCGCAGTATTTCTATCCACAGAAGCAGACCAAGATGATGAACGAGGGCTGCGCCACCTTCGTCCACTACCACATCATGAACCGGCTGCATCAGACCGGTTTCCTGGATGACGGGGCGATGATGGAATTTTTCCAGTCGCATACCGGCGCGGTGTTCCAGCCCGATTTCGACCATCGCGGCTATAGCGGCATCAACCCCTATGCGCTGGGCTTCGGCATGATGCAGGACAT
>DATBAZ010000427.1:0-14992 GCA_036271255.1 Alphaproteobacteria bacterium | reverse complement strand
ATCCATTTCGTCGTCGCCTTCGCGGTCGGCCCGCTGCTCGGCATGTTCCAGACGATGATGCCGGCCTCGGTCATCGGCATGTATGGCGGCATGTTCTTCGGCATGCGCGATTCGATGGATGCCGGCTCGGCAAGCTGGGGCTCCGCCGCGCTGGTGGGGGCTATCTTCGGCGCCGTCGTGGTGGCGGCGCTGAAGGTCTATGACCGGGCGCTGCACGGCGCGACTTTGGACATGGAGGCCTGAGCGATGACCGTCGCCCTGGAGAACGATGCCAAGCGCAAATGGGACAGCGCGGCCAATTCCTTCGACCTGCTGTCCTATGGCGACGACAAAAGATTCGCCGGCTATAAGCGGAGGCTGTTCGCCAAGATGCACGGCAAGTCGCTGATGGTAGCGACCGGCACCGGCAACGATTTCAAATTCTTCCCGCCCGGCCAAGACATCGTCGCCTTGGATATCAGCCCGAAGATGCTGGAGAAAGCCGCACCCCGCGCCGAAGGCTATCCCGGCTCGCTGGTGCTGAAGGAGATGGATGTCTGCAAGCTGGACTTCGCCGACGACACGTTCGACACGGTGGTCACGGTCTGCACCTTCTGCTCGGTGCCGAAGCCGGTGGTGGGCCTCTCCGAGCTCCGCCGCGTGCTGAAGCCCGGCGGGCAGATATTGATGTTCGAGCATATGCGCAGCGCCGTCGCCCAGTTCGGCGTGCTGCTCGACATGATGACCCCGCTGACCCGCAAATTCGGCCCCGACCTCAACCGCGACACGGTCGGCAACGTGCTGAAGGCCGGTTTTCGGCTGCGGCGGGTGGAGAATGTCTATATGGATATCGTCCGCATCATCGAAGCGGTGAAGGATTAGCCGGTCAGGCGGTCCGCCTTCTGATTTACGCGGACCGGAGCAACGCATGACCGACCACAATCGCAGTCTCAGGGTTGCGATCTATACCGGCAACTACAACACGCGTGACGGCGTCGGCCGTGTCGTGCGCCAGAAGGTCGACGCGCTGCGGGCTGCCCCGGACGGCGGGTGGCAGGTCACCGTCTTCTGCCAGGAAAGCAACATCGACGATCCCGATGTCCGCGTTCGCGGCGGGCTTTCGCAGGTGGTGAACGACCCCGCGTTCCGTGAAGCGGATATCCATGTGTTCCATGGCGGCTGGACATACTGGCTGCTGGAGGCGCTGCTGTTCGTGCCGCCCACGGCCAAGGCCATGGTCCATTACGAGGGCCTGACGCCGCCCGAATTCCTGAACGACCCTGCCGGCTATCTTGCGACCTGGAAGCACCGGCTGGTCTTCCACAAGGCCGATATCGTGCTGGCATCAAGCCCCTATAACGCGCGGGAGATGGCGGAATTCGGCATCGCTCCGGGCAGGCTGGGCGGCGTGCTGACCCTGGCGACGACGCTGATGCCGCGAACGCCGCCGGCGAAGGCGGCCGGCGGGCCGGTCAATCTGCTGCAAGTCGGCCGGCTGGTGCCGAACAAAGGCACCCCTGACCTCATCGCCGCACTGGCGATGCTGCACCCCGCGCTGCGCGGCCGCCTGCACCTCAAGATCGTCGGCTCGCGAGAGGCCGCGGACCGCGATTATCTGGCGGCGATCGACGCGGCGATCGCCGAACACAGGCTGGGCGACACTATCGAATTCACCGGCATGGTCGAGGACGACCGTCTGTCCAAGCTCTATGCCGAGGCCGACGCCCTGTTGCAGCCGTCCTACCACGAAGGCTTCGGCCTGCCGGTGCCCGAGGCCTATGCCCATGGCTGCCATGTGATCGCCTATGACAATTCCAATCTGCCCGATGTGGCGGGCGGGCTCGGCCGTATCGTTCCGACGGGCGACATCGCGGCATTGTCCGCGGCGATCGCAGAGTTCGTGGAAGCTTTGGACAGCCAAGGCCGGGCCGACGGTTCGGCCGCGATCCAAACGGACAGCGGGCCCAAATCCTGGCGCCAATTGCAGGAAGACGTCCGCGCCTATGCTGAGCGCTATTCGAGCGCCGCGTTCGGGCCGGCGTTCCGGGGCGCGCTCGAGAATTTGCTGCGGGCCCCGCCTTCGACGGTCAGCCGGCTGAATCCTGCCCAGTTCTTCGAAGACAGGCGCAGCTTCACCATTCGGCAGGCCGATCTCACGATCAAGGACGTTTACGACAAGCCCGAGCTGGCAGTGCGCCAGAACCGCAGCATCGAATACCGGCGCGAGCGGCATGGCGGGGTTTCCGAGACGCTTCTGTTCTACGGACCCTATTCCGACCTTCCGGCCGGGCGTTGGCAGGTTCAGGTGGATGCCGATCTCGAGGGCGAATGCCTGCTGCGGCTGACGCGCAATTGCGGGACCTTCGTGCACGAGGAAAGGCTCAGCCCCGGCCTGCCGGCCTTCGAATTCGAGGCGCGCGAGGACCTCGTGCAGTTCGAGACCACCCTGTTCCTGCTGCCGGAAACACGGGCGATCTCGCTGCGCGGCATCCAGCTGAAACGGGTCGACTAGGCCCGCTTGTCGAACCCCAGCCGCAGTTCCTTGAACCCGTCCATGAAGAACGACTTGGCGTGCTTCGGCTCGGCCAACAGGCGCGGCTTGTCGAAGCGGCGGGCGATCTCCTCCAGCATGATCGTCAGGTTCCCGCGCGCTTGGTTGATGCCCAGGCAGAAATGCGGGCCGCCGCCGAAGGTGCGGTAGTTGCGGCGGGTTGCAGCCAACGGCCGGGTGATGTCGAAGTGGTTGGGCTGCTCGAACAGGCTCGGATCGCGGTTGCAGGCGGCCAGCACGCAAACAACCTTGCCGCCCTTGGGAATAGCCTCGCCGGCAAGCTCGATGTCCTGCTTGGCGGTGCGGCGCAGGTATGAGACCGGGTTGCGGTAGCGCAGAATTTCCTCGACCGCGCTGGGCACCAGCGACAGGTCTTCCTGCAGCATGCGGTACTGATCGGGATGGTCGATGAAATCGTGCATCGCCCATCCCAGCGTATTGCGGGTGGTCTCGATGCCGCCGACGACCAGGTTGTTGAAGAAGCGGCCGAATTCCCGGTCGGTCAGCCTCTGCCCGTCCAGCTCGGAATTCAGCACGTCGGTCGTCATGTCGTCGCGCGGATCGGCGCGGTGGTCGGCGGCCAGCGCCTCGCCGAAATCGGTCACCTGACCCGAGGCGATGAAGCCGGCGGTGCGGTTCTCGGCAAAATCGGGATCGTTGCCCAGGGTCATCGTATTGGTGAGCTTGACGACACGGTCGAAATCCTCAGGCCGCACGCCCAGCAGCTTGAACATCACCAGCATCGGCAGCTTGATCGCGACCTCGTTGATGAACTCGCACTCGCCGCGATCGATCACGGCGTCGATGATCGCCTTGGCGTCGGCCCGCATCTCAGGCTCGCGCTGGGTGAGGCGGCTGGGGCGGAAGGCATGTTCTACCAGGCTGCGATACTGCTTGTGTCGCGGCGGGTCCATGAAGGTGAGCGTGTCCTGCTGTTCCGCCACCAGGAAGTCCGGCATGTCCTCCAGCAGGGGCCCGAAATTGTTGGTGAACAGCTCGGTCGAGCGCAGGACGAAGTCGATGTCCGCCTGCTGGAACAGCAGCCAGTGGCCGCCTGTCGCGTACTGGTCGGGCTGATAGAGGATGCGGTGATCGGCCCTCAGCTCATCGATATAGGCACGTGGCGTGCCCTCGGCGAAAGTGTCGAGATCGAGCAGCGGCTTGAACGGGCACTCACCCATGGCTTCCCCCAACGTTCGTTGCCGATATGAATAGCACCTTCGGGACAAAGATTGCGATTGCGCCGGCGCGCACGAACCGGCAGGCTTCCATCGTTTAAAAGATGAAGGGTTTGGGAGGACGCACGATGGCGACGGAATTCGACCTCGTCATACGCGGTGGAACGGTCGTGGATGGCAGCGGCGGGGAGCCGTTCGAGGCCGATGTGGCGGTCAGCGGCGGCAAAATCGCCGCGGTGGGCGGCATTGCCGCCAGCGGTGCGGAGGAGATCGACGCCAAGGGCCGGATCGTCACGCCCGGCTTCGTCGACCTTCACACCCATTACGACGGCCAGGCGACCTGGGACAGCCGGCTCGCCCCCTCCTCGCTCCACGGCGTCACTACGGCGATCATGGGCAATTGCGGCGTCGGCTTCGCACCGTGCCGGCCGCATCAGCGGGACCTGCTGGTCCGGCTGATGGAAGGGATCGAGGATATCCCGAACGTCGTGCTGACCGAGGGGCTTCCCTGGAACTGGGAGACTTTCCCGGAATATTTCGACAGCCTGGCAGCCCGCGAATACGACATCGATATCGGCGGCTATATCCCGCATGCGGCGCTGCGCGTCTATGTGATGGGTCAGCGCGCCTTCGACCAGGAGCCGGCGACCGCGGACGACCTAGCCAAGATGTCCGCGATCGTGCGCGAGGCGGTGCAGGCCGGGGCCTTCGGGCTGGGCACGTCGCGCACCATCTTCCATCGCTCCAGCGATGGGCAATCCGTGCCGTCGTTGCGCGCGACCGAGGAGGAGCTGACGGCGCTGGCGACGGCGCTGCAATCGGCGGGGCCGTCGATCCTGCAATATGCGGTGGACTGGGAGGACGCAGCCACGACCTTCGGCGGAATCCGCCGGGTGCTGGAACGGTCGCGCTGCCCGGTCGCCTTCTCCCTGGTCCAGGCCAATGCCGTGCCCAACAACTGGAAACAGGTGCTGACGATGACGGAGGCGGCCAACGACGACGGGCTGCCGATCTCGGTGCAGGTCATGCCGCGGGCCATCGGCATGCTGCTGGGCTATGAGCTGACCCTCAATCCGTTCTGCACCACCGACAGTTACAAGGCGATCGCCCATCTGGGGCTGGAGGAACGGCTGGCCGCCCTGCGCACGCCGGAGCTGCGCGCCCGCATGGTCGAGGAAGCCACCGATCCCAACCCGAAGAACCCGCTGGCAACCTTCGTCCGCGATTTCGAGCGCATCTATCCGCTTTCCGAGCCGCTGAATTACGAGCCGGCGCCCGATGCCAGCATCGCCGCCGAGGCGCGCCGGCGGGGTGTTCAGCCGGCCGAGCTGGCCTATGACATGCTGCTGGAAAAGGACGGACGCAACATCCTGTTCGTCGCCACGGTGAACTATGCCGAGAAGTCGCTGGACGCGACGATGGAGATGCTGCGCCACCGCGACACCGTTCCCGGGCTGGGCGATGCCGGGGCGCATCTGGGCGTGATGTGCGACGCCACCTATTCCACCTTCATGCTGACCCATTGGGCCCGCGACCGCACGCGCGGCGAACGGCTGCCCCTGCCCTACGTCGTGAAATCGCTGACCCGCGACACGGCGAAGGTGATCGGGCTCAACGATCGCGGGCTGGTCGCGCCCGGCTATCGCGCCGACCTCAACGTCATCGATTTCGACCATCTGAAGCTCAACATGCCGAAGGTCGTGCATGACCTGCCGGCGGGCGGGCGGCGGATACTCCAGCGCGCCTCCGGCTATGACGCGACCATCGTCAACGGGCAGATCATCAGCCGCGACGGCCAGGAAACCGGCGCCCGCCCGGGCCGGCTGGTGCGCGGGCCGCAAGCCGCGCCGCGGCAATAGAGGAAACAGCCATGTCCTATCCCGTCATCTCCGCCGATTCCCATGTCGTCGAGCCCGGCAACGCCTATGTCGACTATGTCGACCGCGCCTGGCGCGAGCGGGCGCCGCGCATGGTCGATGATGAGGAAGGCGTGCGCTATCTGCTGGACGGGCTGGCCCCAGTCAGGGTCGATGTCGCCGCCTCCGCGGGCATTTCGCCGGATCGGCGGGGGCTGAAGCGTCCCTATACCGAGGTGCCGCGCGGCGCCTGGGACCCGGTGGCGCGGGTGCAGCAGCAATTGGCGGACGGGGTGGCAGCCGAGGTGATCTATCCCACCATCGGCATGTTCCTCTATGCCCACCCCGACCCCGACTTCAAGACCGCCTGCTTCGCCGGCTACAACCGCTGGATCGGCGAGTTCTGCGCCACCGCGCCGGACCGGTTCTTCGGCTGCGGCACCACGGTTTTGCGTTCACCCGAGGAAGGCATCGCCGATCTGAGGTCGGCCAGGGCTTTGGGGCTCAAGACGATCCTGATGCCGGGCGCGCCGGTGGGCGAGGATTATGACAGCCCCATCTGGGATCCGTTCTGGGCAGAGGCGGTGGCGCTCGACATGCCGCTGTCCTTCCACACGATCGTCGCCGGCGGGCTGGACAAAAAGGTGCGCGGGTCGAAGCTGAACCAGATCTACACCACGATCCATGCAGTCCATGAGCTGCTCGGCCTGTTCGTGCTGACCGGGATTTTCGAGCGGCACCCGCAGCTCAAGATCGTCTGTGTCGAGGGCGATGCCGGCTGGCTGCCGCATTATGCCCAACGCATGGACCGGTTCTTCCGCGAGCATAAATATTTCGCCGAGACCGGGGTGCTGTCGAAGATGCCGTCGGAGTACATCTTCGAGAATATCTACTTCACCTTCCAGGACGACGAGGTCGCCTTCCGCTATGTCGATTCCATGAATTGGCGGCGGCTGATGTGGGCCAACGACTTCCCGCATCCGGACGCGTCCTGGCCGAACAGCAAGGCGCTGCTGGAGAAGCAGACCGCCTTCCTGACCCCGGAACAGCGCAAGGCGATCCTCTGCGACAACGCCGCCGCGCTCTACGGCTTCGATCCGGCGCGCCTGACCGCGCTGGCGGCCTGACACCCCAGACGCAGGCCCGGCCCGGGCTCAGCCGGCGGCGAAACCGCCGTCGATGGTGACGATCTCTCCGGTGATGAAGGGCGATTTATCCGAGGCGAGGAAGACGATCAGGTTGGCCGTCTCCTCCGGGGTGCCGGCCCGCTTCGTCGGGATCATACCGATCAACTGGTCGCGGCCGGCAATGTCGGCGACGCGGTCGAACATCGCGGTCTCGATCGGGCCGGGTGCCACGGCGTTCACGCGAACGCCCTTGGCGGCGCCCTCCAGAGCCACCGACTTCGTGATGCCCTCGACTGCATGCTTGCTGCCGGCATAGACCGAGGCGCCGCCCGGAAAGCCGACATGGCCGAAGATCGAGCTGATATTGACGATGCTGCCCTTGCCCTGCGCCTCCATGACCCGGAATTCGTGCTTCAGACTGAGCAGGACGCCCAGCACATTGGTGTCGAACAGCTCGGCATAGCTCTCCGGCGTGACCTCGGTGATCGCGCCCAGCCCGTCCCTGCCGGCATTGTTGATCGCGATATCCAGGCGGCCGAAGCGCTCCACCGCGCTGTCGACCGCGGCCTTCACATCCTCTTCCTTGCGGATATCGGCGCGGACGAACAGCGCATCGGCCGCGCCCTTCTGCTTCAGCTCGGTGACAAGGGCCTCGCCGGCATCGCGGTGCCGGCCCGAGACGACGACCTTGGCGCCTTCCCGCGCGTAAGCCACGGCGGTGGCGCGGCCGATGCCGGTCAGCGCGCCGGTGATGAGGACAACGGGGGTAGCCATGAGACATCTCCTGAAGAACCGCCGATGGGCGGCATCGCTGGAGGATATCGGGCGTGCCCCAACCAGCCGTTAGGCGGCATTCTCGAATTTCATTTTTTCCGAGGATGACCAATCCCGGCGCAACCCGGCCCGATCTGCCGTTCAGGCAGGATAATCGACCGATACGGACCGAGGGCGCTCAGGCGGCGGAGTAACCGCCATCGATCGAGACGATCTCGCCGGTGACGAAGGGCGACTTGTCGGAGGCGAGGAAGACGATCAGGTTAGCTGCCTCCTCCGGTGTGCCGGCCCGCTTCTGCGGGATCATGCCGATGAAGCGGGCTCGGTGGGCAGCCGGGCCGACGGCGCGTTCGAACATTTCCGTTTCGATCGGGCCGGGCGCCACCGCATTGACGCGAATGCCCTTGGCCGCGCCTTCCAGCGCGACCGACCTGGTGATGCCCTCGACCGCGTGCTTGCTGCCGGAATAGACCGAACCGCCGGACGACCGAAAGCCGACATGGCCGAAGATCGAACTGATATTGACGATGCTGCCTTTGCCCTGGGGCTCCATCACCCGAAACTCGTGCTTGAGGCACAGCAGCAAGCCCAGCACATTGGTGTCGAACAGATCGGCATAGAATTCCGGCGTCACCTCGCCGATCGGGCCCAGTATCCCCTTTCCGGCATTGTTGACGGCGATGTCGAGCCGGCCGAAATGCTCGACCGCATGATCGACCATCGCGCCGACCTCCTCTTCGTTGCGGACATCGGCGCGGACGAAGACCGCATCGGCGGCGCCTGTTCCCTTCAGTTCCGCAACCAGGGTCGCGCCGGCATCCGGCCATCGGCCCGAGGCAACGATCCCGGCGCCCTGCCGCGCGTAGGCGAGCGCCGTGGCACGGCCGATGCCGGTAAGTGCACCGGTGATGAGAATGACGGGGGGCGTCATGAGAAATCTCCTGAGGAGCCGCAGGCGGATGCAACCTAGCCGAAACGGCCCTGGAAAGGCTGCGGCCGGGTGCGGGTGACCGCCTGGAAAATCAATCCGGCCACGATGCCGAAACCAGCCGGCACCATGAGCGCCTCCAGCCAGTGAGATACTGCGTAAACCACGGTGACGGCGAAGACGGACGGCAGTTTCGAGAATGGCAGTCCGTCTTCCGCCCAGCCCATCAGCGTCAAAAACAGGATCTCGACAAGCCAGATCGCCAGGATGCCCATGAACATATGAGCGATCCAGCCACCCAGTCGCCCCGCCAACCAGAATGCCGGCAGTCCGACGACCACCATCGCCAGGTAGGCGCCGGGCAAAACACTGAGGAACGTTCCACCCAGCTCGGCGATATCCAGGCTGCCGTGATCCCGCCACAGCGAGATCGCCCAAAGGGCGGCGGGCAGCGGCGGTGTAACCGCAAATCCGAGTGCGATCCTTTTCAGCGTCATGCCGTTCACCCCGCGGCCGAACCTCGGGAATGCCTATATCATGCGGCGCGCTTTCCGCGCAGTGGATGCTATGCGGCTGGCTGCTTCTATCGCGCGGCCGGCTTGACCGCCAGGAACCGCACGATGGCATCGATCGCATTGCGCGCCGCCTCGTCCGGGGTGGCGCCATAGCCGTTGCAACCGGGAAGTTCCGGCACGACGGCAACGAACCCGCCGCCCTCTGCTTCCGAACGCTGCTTCACGTCCACGGTGTATTCGGTGTCGGCCATCGGTCAATCTCATTCACGCCTTTGCGCGAATGCTACACGGCGCGGATCGGCGATTCCATCGCGCTCTACAGCGCTGCCGAGTAGCCGCCGTCGACCGTGAGAACATGTCCATTGACATAGGACGCCGCCTCCGACGCCAGGAATCAGATCCCAGCGCCGCGCCGCACGAACAGGTCGGCGTGTCCGAGTGCGCGGAGTTCGTCGAAGCCGGCCGGCCGGGTCACACCGTCCGGCTCGATCACCTCGGGACGGCCGCCGAGGTCGCCGACCAGAATGTCGTAGAGCCCCCGCAGGCGTTCGTCCGATATGAAACTGCGATGCCATTCGATGATGATCGGGGTATCGGGATCAGCTTGCAGGAATTCCCGCGCACCGGCCAGCACTTCGGTTTCGAAACCTTCGACGTCGATCTTGATGAGATCGGCCCGCCCAACCTTCGCGTCCCGCAGGAGACCGGTCAGCGTCCGCGCCGGGATTTCGATCGGCCGGGCCGTGTCCGCAAAGATGACTTCCGCCTGCTTAACCACCTCGGCAAGGATGCTGCCTGAGCCGTGATAGCGCTCGAAATCGTGGATCGTGACGGTGCCGTCGCGGTCGGCGGCGGCGCAGGACAGTATTTGCGCCCGGTCCGAATAGCCGTTCATCGAGAAATTGTCGGTCAGGAACGGCAGCAGCCGCGGCAAAGCCTCCACCGCGACGACCCGTCCGCGTGCCCCGACCAGGCCGGCCGCGATCACCGCATAGACGCCGACATTGGCGCCGACATCGACATAGGTCATGCCCGGCCGAATGAAGCGCTCAAGGAAGCGGTTGATCTTGATGTCGAAATAGCCGTCCCGGATCATGTGCGGTGTAATCCCGCGATCCGCCGCGGGCAGAACCATCAGATTCCCTTGCAGCGTCTCAACCAGCACCGTGTCGTTGCCGACATAGGTCGGCACCATCCGGCTCCTTTTGGCGTGCACGGCCGTCGCCGCCTCGGCGGGGGCCGATGGGTCGGCCCAGGCGCGGACCGCCGCCATCGTGCCGGTATGCTGATGATTTCCCGGCAGCGGCTGGCCGGTGTCGGAGAGGACGATGAAAACCTCGTTGGCGAAGACCGGATGCAGCTTCGCCAATGCCTGCTTCATGAAGCCCCGGTCGAGCTCTTTATATTGTCCCTTATGCAGGACCAGCGTCTTGATCCTGGGCGCCTCAGCCGGCCCGGCGTTGCGATAGCCGAAACCGATCGGGATGGCGTCGCCGAACTCCGCGGGCGCGACCGTCGCGTCCAAGGCGAAGGATCCGTGCTCCAGGAAATCGGCCACGGCCTGCCAAAACTGGTCCATCAATCAGTCCTCGGTCGACACATACCGGCCGGGATGGATCAACGCCCAGCGCCGCGGCGAACCAACAGGTCGGCGTGCCCGATGGCGCGCAGTTCCTCGAACCCGGCCGGGCGGGTCACGCCGTTCGCTTCGATCACTTCGGGACGTCCGCCGAGCTGGTCGACCAGAATGCCGTGGAGGCCGCGCAGCCGTTCGTCCGACATGAACTCGCAGTGCCATTCGATCAGGATCGGCGTGTCGGGGTGTGCCTGCAGGAAATCCCGTCCGCCCATCAGGACTTCCGTCTCGAACCCTTCGACGTCGACCTTGAGCAGGCCGGCTTGTTCGACCTTGGCTTCCGCGAGCAGGCTGGTCAGCGTCCGCGCCTTGATCTCGATCGGCCGGCCGGTGTCGGCGAGGCGGCCTTGCTGCAGCGCCGCCACTTCGGGAACCAGGGTGCATGCGCCGTTATAGCGCTCGAAATCGTGGATCGTGACGGTGCCGTCGCGATCGGCGGCGGCGAAGGGCAGTATCTGCACCCGGTCCGAATAGCCGTTCATAGAGAAATTGTCAGTCAGGTAAGGCAGCAGCCGCGGCAGGGCCTCCACGCAGACGACCCGCCCGCGCGCCCCGACGAGGCCGGCCGCGATCACCGCGTAGACGCCGACATTGGCGCCGACATCGACATAGGTCATGCCTGGCCGGATGAAGCGCTCAAGGAACTGGTTGATCTTGATGTCGAAATAGCCGTCCCGGATCATGTGCGGAGTGATCGCGCGGTCCGCCGAGGGCAGGACCATCAGGTTCCCCTGCAGCGTCTCGACCAGCACCGTGTCGTTGCCGACATAGGTCGGCACGATCCGGCTTTTCACCGCATGCTGTACCGGCGCCGCTTCCGCCGGCGCCGACGGATCGTCGGCCCAGGCGCGGACCGCCGCCATCGTGCCGATATGCTGATGATTTCCCGGCAACGGCTGGCCGGTGTCGGAGAGGACGATGAAAACCTCGTTGGCGAACACCGGATGCAGTTTCGCCAGCGCCTGCTTCATGAAGCCCCGGTCGAGCTCTTTATACTGCCCTTTATGCAGCACCAGCGTCTTGATCCTGGGCGCCTCAGCCGGCCCGGCATTGCGATAGCCGAAACCGATCGGAATGACGGCGCTGAATTCAGCGGGCGCGACCGTCATCTCCAAAGCAAAGGATCCGCGCTCCAGGAAGTCGGCTACGGCCTGCCAAAACTGGTCCATCAATTCGTCCTCGATCGTGACATACGGGCCGGGGCCAAGCCGGCGCATTGGAAGGACCGGCTGCCGCCGGTCGGGCGTTGGGGCGGTTGCACGGCGCTACTGTATAGGACCCGCGCCGCCATAAAAGAAGGCTTAGACACCCTAACTCACGGAAGTCCTCGCCCGTCTATCGCCCAGGGTCTGAAGCCGAGGCTATCCGGCAGCCTGCTCGAACTCTTGGGCGACCTCCTCCCATTCCTCGGCAAAGCGCAGGAACAGGATCCTCTCGACCGATGACGAGGCAACCTCGGAGGCTTTGCGCAGGGTATCGGCGCGCCCACGGCAATCGTCGGCGGTCTTTGGGAAACGATTCAGGGGCTCGATCAGCATGGCTGTGACTTTACGTGTCGGCAGGTCAGTGCGGCAGCTATTTCGGCGCCGCCGCCTGGAACGCGAGCGCCGGGCAGTTCAGGTGAACCAGCACGTCAAAGGCGCCGGCCGATTTATCGTCGATATCTTTGGGCATGCAGTGTCTCCCTCATTGAGGCGGGAGCACAAGGCACTCTCAGCTGCGGTTTGCCGAAGTCACTCAACCGCAATGGCGGGATCGTACCACCGAAGGGCAGCGCGACGTGAATCGATTCGGGGTAGGGCTCGATACCCATCCCGCATCTTCTTCATCTTTGCGCGGAGCCCGGCAGAGCGTTGCCGGGACGTTCGATGTCCCACAGGGTGCTCAGCACCCACCAGCGTTTCCCGTCATACATGAGCTGCATGCGCCGGTCTTGTCGGGTTCGGCCTGGGCACTGGCGCAGATAAGCACAGCGGCCAAAAACCTGAGAGCGCAACGCACGGACATATCCGCCTCCTATTTCGCCTTCTGCAATTCCACCACCATGACCTCTATCGGCCTGTCCCCGACATTGATGTCCTGGTGGTGGGTGCCTGGCGGGTTGGCGGGCAGCCAGTAGGCCTTGCCCGTCTGCCATTGGTGGGTCTCGCTGGCCCCGGTGTCCTCGGCGATCCTCATCGTTCCGCCGGTCAGAGCGATTATCACGCGCGGATGGTCGTGCCGGTGCATGGGCAGCGGGCTGCCCGGCAGGATCACCGATTTCCAGACCTTGACCTCGTCATTGTCGAATTGCGGCTCACGCCCGGTCTGCACCTCACCCTGGGCCAGTGTCTGGGCAACCGCCAGTCCCGCGGCAAAACCCGCCGCCAAGACCAAGAATCCCATCTTCCCGGCCATCGGATCCCCCTATCGAAAACTATGCACGGCCGGAAAACTAGCAAACGAAATGACGAACCGGACCTGTCCATTTTTGAGCCCGGAAAAATCCGTACGGTGGAGTATGATTCTTTCTCGCGAGCTTCGGCGGGCTCTGCTACGGTCCAGCCAACGAACGACGTCGAGGGGACGAGGATGCTTCGGCCTGGGGCGCTGATCGAGACCGCGTGCGGGCAGACCGGCTTGAGCGATTTCGGCGGCGACAGTTTCCGCGAGGGGCTCACGGTGCTTTGCGAGTCCGTGTCGGCGGAGGCGCGGCTCAACGCGTTCGGCGAGATCGCTTTGCCGGGCGCCATCGTGGGGGCGCTGTCGAACCGGCTGAAAATCACCGACTGGGTGAAGCGCCATCCCGGCGTCGCCGACGAGCGGATCGAATCGCCGATGGTGGTGATCGGCATGTTCCGGGCCGGCACCACCTTCCTCACCTATCTGCTGGAGCAGGATCCGGCGCACCGCCCGCTGTTCCGCTGGGAGGCCGGCAACTGCATCCCGCCGCCCGATCCCGCCACCGTCGCCGACGACCCGCGCATCGCGGCGACCCGGGCAACGATGGAGATGATGGATAGCCTCGACCCTCGGAACAAGGTGGTGCAGAGCGAGGAAGCCGACGGGCCGACCGAATGCATCTCGGTCACCAACCAGGACTTCAAGAGCGTCGTCTTTGAGGCGATGACCAACATCCCGACCTACGGCGCCTGGCTGAAGACCGCCGACCTGACCTCGGCCTACGAATATCACCATAAGGTGCTGCAGGTGCTGCAAAGCGGCGGCGTGCGCGGGCGCTGGTCGCTGAAGGCCCCTGCGCACTCCATGAACCTGGAGGCGCTGCACGCCGTCTATCCCGATGCGCGGCTGGTAGTGACGCATCGCGATCCGCTGGCCGTCACCGCCTCGGCCTGCAGCCTGATCACGACGCTGACCAGAACCTTCTCAGACGCCGACCGCCATCTTTATATCGGCGAGCATTGGACGGAGATGCTGGAGCGTTCGATCGACGGCCTGAACCGCTTCCGCGACGCCAACCCGGACGTGAAGATCGTCGACGTCCATTACGCCGACCTCAATCGCGATCCGCTGGGCACCATCGGCCGTATCTATGCCGCGTTCGGCGAAGCGCTGGAGGGCGAGGCCCTGGCCGCCATGACAAGGCGGCTGGAAACCCGGCAGAAGAACCGCTTCGGGCAGCACGGCTATACGCTCGAGGATTACGGGCTTACTTCCGGCGCGCTGCTGGAACGGTTCAGGCCCTATATCGAGCGTTACGGCATTCCGCTGGAGATGACCAACGGAAAGTGAATATTATCAATCAGCAAAAATCGACTACCGCCCAAAAACTCGACAAAATTAAAGATCGGGATTATCTTTTCTCTCCCAAAATAATGCAGAATCATCCAATTTAAATTCCCGCACAAGATGATGAACAAATTCTGTAATTTTATCCAGTCCATCCCTTACCATATATGAGAAGTAAATCGTCACTGTATTGATGGGTTCTCCTTTATAATGCTTCAACGCCACGGCATTTTTTTGGCCTGCAAATTCCGTCTCTATGTAGGCACCCTCGTATTTATCTAAATCGTCGTCATATTTACTAAATTTAATCCCTAAGTGCTCACTTAGAGAGGATGGCTGAAGCCGAAGAATAGCGTGAGGAACGAGGCATGGATTTCCAAATTTTCGATGCAGCTCATCGACTGATATTTGTCTGAACATTACAACCTCGTTTACGGCTGACGGTTTTCTATGCAGCAAATCGAAATGGCAACATAATCAGGATTTCTCGGGACCACGCCCGGAGAATTTTCATACCAGTAGGCCAAAAATGGAGTGCCGGTCCCGCGCGTCTCGAGCACGGGTGTTGAAAATTCGATGCCTCGATCGCCAGCAGGCAATTGATGACGATAAGCCTTCACGGCAGGGATCGAGCTGCCGCGCGCAGCCTTCCCCCAAATCTCCATTGAACCGACTTGCAGTACCGCATGGCTAGCCTTTTGGGTGGGGCTTTCTTTGCG
>DATBAZ010000426.1:0-23203 GCA_036271255.1 Alphaproteobacteria bacterium | reverse complement strand
CGGTCGTGGTGACGTAACCCTGTGGGCCTGTAGAGGTGCCGAGATGCACCTCATCCGCCTGCAGGATCACCGTGCCGGGCAGCGAAGCCGAGACGAAATCATTGGTGACGCCCTGACCGTTATTGAACTCGATCCGGAATCCCGGGTTGGTGGCGACCATGCTGATCACGCCGCCGCTGCCCATGATATTGCCTTGCAGGCTGATGACGGCATTGCCCTGGTTCGGCGTCTTGCCGTTGCCGCCGGCAGTGAAGAAAATCGCGCCTCCACCCTCTGAATCGATCAGCACGTCGGGATGATCGGGGCTGAAACCGCCGGTCAGGGTACTTGGCGAGCCGCCGGGCGTATCGATGATGCCGACGGCATTGAGCGTCAGGCTGTTTGCCTTGTCCCAATGGATCGGCGCGGAGTGGAGAAATGCAGCGCCGTTATTGGTGCCGATGAAGATATTGCCCGTGCCGCCGCGCCCATCCGTCAGCGTGCCCGTGCTGATGACCACATTGCTGCTCTCCAGCGCGGCGTCGATATCCGTGTTGAGGATGAACGACATATCGGCATTCGGATTGAAATTGCCGCCGGTTTGTGTTTCGCCGCTCGTCGTCGTCTGGCCGCCCGGATCGGTGCTGCTGACAATGGTGACATCCGTCGGATCGAGCAGCAGCGTGCCGGTCTTGCCGTGCCGCGCCTTGGTGTCGACCCGGCCGGTGAACCCAAGCACCGCCTTGCCCGAAACCTCGACGAAACCGCCGTCACCGCCCGTGGCGCCGCCCTTGGCCGAGATATGCCCCTGGTAATCGGTGGCGTCGTCCGACCACACGACGACATTGCCGCCATTGCCCTTGGTTCCGGCGTTGGCCGAAATCCTGGCGCCGGCCGCCACGGTGTTGGTCTGCGCATTGTCGACAGCGCTCTTGGACAGCGCGACCGACCGGTCGGTGCCGCCATGGCGGTCGCCGCCGATCAGGATCGTGCCGCCGGCGGTGTTGCCGGCGCCGTCCGCGGTGACCCGCGCCTTGCCGCCGACCGAAATCGCGGTTCCGGTCGCAACGATCTTGCCGCCCGAACCATCCGCGTTGTTGGCCGAGACGGAACTGTTGACCGACAGGTCGTCGCCGGCGGTCAGATAGACACGGCCGTCCTTGGTCGCCGTGCCGGTGGCGCGGATGACGCCGCCGTCATTGACCGCGAGGGCGTAGACGTTGCCGCCCTTTGCGTTGAGCGCAACCTGCGCTGCCTGGACCGTGCCGCTATTGGTGACGTCGCCGCTGCCGGTCTCGACCAGGACCGCATCGTCGCCCGCGGCCTGGAGCACTACCTTGTCGGCGGCGACCAGCGACGCGCTGCCCTTGGCCGCGCTGATCGTGCCGCTGTTGGAAACCGACTTGCCGACCAGGACGACGTCGCCGTTGGTCGATGTGATCGTGCCCTGATTATCGACAGTGCCGGAAGAACTGCCCGACAGCTGCACACTGCCGCCGGCCATGAACGCCGAATCCGAAACGCCGCGCGTCGAGGCGACGAAGCTGCCGCCGGTGGCGACCTGGCCGCCGGGGCCGACGACGATGCCGGCCTGGTTGACGACATAGACCGAGCCCGTCGATTGGAGCGACCCTTCAATCGTGGTCAGCTCGCCGCCGGTCACGCGGTTGACCGTCGCGCCGTGGCCGTTGTTGATCTTGACGGTGTTGCCCGTGCCGATCGAGAAGCTCTGCCAGTTGATGATGCCGAGCTGGCTGGACTGGTTCACGGTGAGGCGGTTGCCGCCCTGAGTGATGGCGCCCTGGCCGCCGACGAAGTGCCCTCCCGTCGGCAAGGCGCCGCCGGCGGCAAGCGCCGTGCCGCTGGTCAGGCTGGAAAATGCGAGCAGGGCGAGCAGAAGGCGCTGACGGGCAGGCGAAACCTTGGTGGCTCGCTTCGACGTTGTAATCGCGATGCTTGTTTTACGCATAACTCTCACTGCCTCACTGCCGCGCGCCGAAAACGGACTTCATCGTCCTCGGCGCATTGTCATTCCTGAAACACGCTCCCTGCACTGCAAGAATCGCGCCAACCCATGAATTTGGTTGGAATTGTTGGGATTTACGCGCCACCCGAAAGACTGGATCAGGTGGATTGTAAGATTTACCGACAAATTTTATGCATTTTCCCGACGCCACGTAAGAAGACAAGGCGTGACGGTTGGGTCGCGCTTGTGACATATTCACGGAAAATGCTGCCCATTTGCGATCGTCCCTCGAATGTCACGATGGCGGGCGGATATAAAGTTTAGGTTATGATCGAAGTCAAGAAATTTCCCGGTTTTCAACGGTGTTCGACCAAACCCGGTCAATCAAAGTGAAATACGAATCCCGTTTTGAATCGCCCGCTGGACCATAGCGGTCAGATTTCATTGTTACGAAATGTAATAAGGGGAAATCGGGATACAGCGCTGGGCCCCGAATTCCATCCGGATAAAGGCCCAGCCCGCCCAAAAGACAGTTATTACTGCAAAAATGCTGTTTTATAATACAAACTCCGAACGGCGAATACCGTTGGCTGGATCAATTCGAATCATGGACGGGGTCTGTCGAAATGTTTTACAACTCTGCCCGAGCCAACATCGTCAAACTTTTAACGCATTGAATCTAAATCGATAAAATTCTTGGCACGGGACATGCATAGTGTTGGGCCAGCGGAGAAATCCGCAGAGATTTGATGTAACGCGGGGGCTTTGGAATGTTTTTGAAATCACTTTTGGGCGCGATCGCAGCGGGCGGGCTCATGCTCGTGGCCGGCGCCGCCAACGCAACGGTGGCGACATACACGACCGCCGCGGCATATAATACTTTCGGCGGCGGCGGCTCGATCGGCATCGCCGACAACGTCGACTGGGGCCAGTTCTATTTGGCACAGGGCCACACCGGAGACGTTAATAACAAAAGCGTGTCCACCGGATCGACGATGACCACGGGCAACACCGAGCAGGTCACCGCGACTAACGGCAACTCCCAAGGTTTCACCGTCTATACCAACGGCCTGACCACAGGCTTGCCGGCCACGCGCTGGGATGGCGACTTCGCCAGCGGCACCAACGTGCTATCCACCCAGGCCAGCTCGATTACGTTGAGCTTCAGCGGCGCGATCACCGGCTTCGGTATCGATGCGCAGACGGTCCTTGCAGGCTCTTACAGCTTCAAGATCGAGGCCTATAACGCGGCAGGGACGTTGCTGGGCACCGCCACGTCTGATGTCAAGAACAGCACCGGCAAAGCCAGCAGCAGCTTCGGAACGGCTGCGTTCGCGGGCTTGACCAGCACCGCCGGCGATATCTCCTACGTCACGATCACGGCGCTCGGCGCCAACACCGCCTCGGGCTTCGCCATCGACACGTCGTTGATCTATCACTTCGCCAACAACCAGACCTCGGGCAACCAGACCCAGACGACACCCGAGCCTGGAACGCTGGCCCTGCTGGGCGCCGGCCTCGCCGCCCTCGGCGCGGTTCGCCGCCGGCGCCAGCGCGCCTGATACGACGTCCCCTCGCGATACAGGAAAGCGGCGTCCTTCGGGGCGCCGCTTTTTTGTTGTCCGGACCTCAACGCCGACCCGGTTCCCGGATGCCCGAAAATGTGCCTTAAAACATTTGTCATGGATTGTTTTTCCGGATAGGACAGCAGGCGCCCAGCCATGCCATGCTCGGCTGTTGTCTTGGGGGGAACGGATATGAGCACAAAGAAAGTCCTTGGCGGGGGTGTCGCGGTCATAACCGGGGCCGCGGGCGGCATCGGCGAAGGCCTGGCCCATGTGGCCGCCGATCTCGGCATGCGCCTGGTGCTGGCGGATATCGCCGCCGACCGGCTGCGCGATGTCGCCGGCCAGCTGGCCGCCGCCGGCGCGGAGGTTCTTCCCGTCACCACCGACGTGCGCGATCCGGCCGCGCTCGATCGCCTGGCCGATGCGGCCTATGAGCATTTCGGCGAGGTCAGGCTGCTGATCAACAATGCCGGTATCGAGGCCCTGGGCTATACCTGGGAACTGTCGGCAGAGCAGTGGAACCGGGTGATCGACATCAATGTGCTGGGCGTCATCCACGGCGTCCGCGCCTTCGCCGGCCGCATGATCGCGGCGGGCAAGCCGGCTTTCATTTCCAATGTCTCGTCGATCGGCGGCCTTGGCATGATGCCGATCCAAACCCCCTATATCCTGAGCAAGCACGCCGTCCTGTCCTTCTCCGAATGCCTGTATCTGGAGATGGAGCAGGCGAAGGCGCCGATCCGCGTTTCGGCCGTGCTGCCCGGCGCGGTCTCCACCCGGATCTTCGAGGACGCGCCGGGCGGCGCGAACCCGAAATCGATCGAGGGTCACCGCGCCGTCATGAAGCACCTGCTGTCCGCCCATGGCATGACGCCGATCGAGGCGGCGCGGCTGATCATCGACCAGATCGCCGAAGGCCGGTTCTGGGTCAGCCCGCATCCGGAGGTCATGCGAGCATCGGCTGAGCGGCGCGCCGCCCATCTCGTCGGCCTGGAGACGCCGGCATTGACGTCGGAAGGCCGCTCGTTGCTGGCCGAATGAGATGGGAATCGCAGTCATCACCGGCGGATCGAGCGGCATGGGGCTGGAATGTGCCCGCCGCCTCGGTACCAGGCATAGGCTGGTCCTGGCCGACATCGATGCCGCCGGCCTGAAGGCCGCTGCGGTTGAGCTTACCGCCACCGGCTGTTCGGTAACCCCCGTCACGGTCGATGTGACCGATCCGGATTCGGTCGCGCGTCTCGCCGAAGCGGCACGGTCGCTCGGAAAACTGGATGCGCTGGTGCATGCCGCCGGCCTGTCGCCGACGATGGCCGACGGGCGCCGGGTCATGGCGGTGAACCTGATCGGCGCCGCGCTGGTCGAACGCGCCTTCCTGAAGCTGGCCGGGCCGGGCACCGCCGCGGTCCTGATCGCCTCCACCGCCGGCCATACCGGGCCGGCGTCGAAACGCAGCGACCCGATCCTGACCACGCCGCTGGCCGACGATTTCTGGGCGCAGGTGGTAGACGATATCGCCGATCCGGCCGATGCCTATTCGCTGTCGAAGCGTGGCGTGATTCTCTATTGCGAAGCTGTCGCCCCGGAGTGGGGCTCGCGCGGCGCCAGGATCGTCACCGTCTCGCCCGGCATGATCCGCACACCGATGGGGGAGCGGGAATTCGTCGCCCAGCCGCTGATGCAGAAAATGCTGGACATGTCGCCGATCCCGCGCTGGGGCCGGCCGCAGGAGATCGCCGCGGCGGTCGAATTCCTGCTGTCCGACGAAGCCTCATTCATCACCGGCACCGACATCAGGGTCGATGGCGGGGTCACGCCTTTGTTCAAGAAATTCATGGGATGAATGCCATGTCGAGCGTGATCGATTGGTCCCCCGGGGCCGCCAATGGCCGCCCCTTGCGCGACACCCGCCCCGGCTCGACCGCGCTGGCGATGGCGAGCCTGGACGATCCGCTCTACCGCATCGCCGACGGCGTCTATATGTCGAAGGGCACCACAAATTCCTATCTGGTGACGACGCCGGAGGGCGATGTCGTGATCAGCACCGGGCTGGTCGTCGAGGGGCCGATCCACCGCGCCAAGTTCGACCGGGTATCCACCGCGCCGGTGCGTTACATCGTGCTGACCCAGGCCCATCTCGACATCGTCGGCGGCTTCGCTGCGTTCAAAGGGCAAGGCACGGAGATCGTCGCCCACCGCAACACCCATGCCTGCCAGGAAGACGACGAGCGGATCAAGGGCTTCCGCCAGCTGCGCAATCCGCGCTTCTTCCCGCAGCAGATGAGCGAGCTGTCGGCCGCCGACAAGGAAGCAATGGCAAGGGGCATGGCCGAGGCTCACTGCAAGGCCGAGCCGACGATCCTGGTCGAGGACCGGCTGGACCTCACACTGGGTGGCAGGTGCATCTCCATCATCGCCCTGCCGGGCGGCGAGACGATCGATTCGCTGATGGTCCACCTGCCCGATCAGGGCATTCTGTTCACCGGCAATGCGCTGGGGCCGCTGTTCCCGCACATGCCCAACCTGCACACGATCCGCGGCGACCGCCCGCGCGCGGCCCTGCCCTATATCGAGACCTACGAGCGCATCCTGGCCTTGCAGCCGGAGCTGCTGGTCACCGGCCATTTCGAGCCCGTGGCCGGGCAGGCGCTGATCCGGGAGGAGCTGGGGCGGCTGAGGGACGCCGTGCGCTATGTCCATGACGAGACGGTCAAGGGCATGAACGCGGGCCACGATGTCTATGCGCTGATGCGCGACATCAGGCTGCCGGACGACCTCGAGGTGGGCGAGGATTACGGCACGGTGCCCTGGGCGATCCAGGCGATCTGGCACGGCTATGCCGGCTGGTTCTATTTCAAATCGACCACCGAGCTGTATCCCAAACCGGTCAGGGACGTTTATAGCGAGCTGGGCCGCCTCGCCGGCCCCGGTCCGCTGGCCGACCGCGCCCAGGTACTGCTCGGCGAAGGCAAGCCGCTGGAGGCGATCCACCTGGCCGAGGTGGCGCTGGCCGCCGAGCCGGCCCATCGCAGGTCACTGGAAACCTACCTCGCCGCACACCGGATGCTGCTGGCCGAAAGCCCACCCGGGAACCGCTGGTTCCTCTATTGGCTGGCCGGCGAGATCGCAGACGCCGAACGGAGGCTTGCCGCATCGTGAGCGCAGAGAAGATCGATATCGCCGACCTCAAGGATCCGGTCCTGACCGATATCCAGCGCGCGGCTTTGGCGGCTGCCGAAGCCAACCCGGTGCCGCTGACCGAGGCGGCGGTGCTGGGCGCGGCCCAGGCGGCGACGGGGCTCAGCGATTTCGGCGACGACGGCTTTCGCGTGCGGCTGCGCCTGTGGCTGAAGGGGACCGCCGAAGACCCCAACCTGTCGGCGGCGGGCCGCGCCGGTATCTTCATGGATTCGGTCCGCTATGCCTCGAACCGGCTGAGGGTCGAGGATCTGGTCAAGCGCCATCCGGAAATCCTCGACATCGAGATCGACCGCCCGATCGTCGTCGCCGGCCTGCCGCGCTCCGGCACCACCTATCTGCAGAGCTTCCTCGCCGCCGACGACCGGCTGCGTTCCCTGCCCTTCTGGGAAGCCGTACGTCCGGTGCCGGAGGAGCAAGCCGCCGCCGGCATGGACGACCCACGGCTGGTCAAGGCACGGGAAGAATGGGCGCAGTACGACGCGCTGCTGCCCTATATCAAATCGATCCACGAATTCTCGCCCGACCATATCTCCGAGGATATCGAGCTGCAGGCGGTCGATTTCGGCTCCTATTACCTGGAATGGCTGGTGATGGCGCCGGAGTGGCAGGAACATTATTTCGCGACCGACCAGACCCCAACCTATCGCTATCTCAAGAAGATGCTGCAGGTGCTGACCTGGTTCAAAGGGCCGAACCGTTGGCTGATCAAATGCCCGCAGCATATGGAGCAGCTGATTCCGCTGACCGAAGTCTTCCCCGACGCCACGGTGGTCATCAACCATCGCGACCCGACCGCATCGATCCAGTCGGCGATCACCGCTTTGTGCTATTCCGCCCGCATCCGCTGCAAGACGGTGCAGCCGGACCAGGTCGCCGAGTACTGGATCCAACGCTACGAGCGCCTGCTCGGCGCCTGCGTGCGCGACCGCGGCAAGCTGGACGATGCCCGGGTGGTCGATGTCTATTTCCACGAGCTGATGGCCGATCCGTGGAAGGTGATCCGCGAGATCTACCGCAAGGCCGGCCTGCCGCTGACCGATGCGGCCTGGTGGGCGATGGACAGCTTCGTGCGCAACAACCCGCGCGGCAAGCACGGCCAGATCGTCTACGACCTGCGCCGCGACTTCGGCCGCACGCCGGATCAGATCCGGGCGCGGTTCGGCTTCTACTTCGACAGGTTCCCGGTCAAGGCCGAGGTGAATTGAGCTTGAACCGCTGACGCCGGCCCTCCCCATCGAGCCGTCTATAAGGGCCGTATCCATTCCCTAAGTTACGCGATAAACTTTAGGCAAGCGGACGCAGGAGGAAGCGGATTTGGGCGAGACCCGGACTCAGCCCAGCGAAGCCTTCGAGGCTTTGGTCGACAGCATAGAGGACTATGCCGTGATCCTGCTCGATGCCGATGGCGCGATCCGAAGCTGGAATTCCGGCGCGGAGCGCATCGAGCGCCATGAAAGCGCCGAGATCGTCGGCCGCCATTTTTCCTGCCTCTACAGCACAGGCGACATCGCCCACGGCATCCCCGAAAAAGAGCTGCAGGAAGCACGCCGCACCGGGCGGGTGAAGGTGACCGGCCAGCGCGTGCGCAAGGACGGATCGTCCTTCCTGGCGGACGTGGTCATCACCGCGCTCACCGACCGGTCGGGCAATCTCACGGGGTTTGGTCAGGTCATCAGCGACGTGACCGGCCGGGCCGAGGCCGAGCACCGCTTCCGCAACGCGATGGAATTCTCGCCGATCGGCCTCGGCCTGGTCTCGCTGGACGGCAAATGGCTGACGGCCAACCGGGCGCTCTGCACCATGCTCGGGCGCAGCGAGGACGAATTCCGGGAGGTCACGATCCGCGAGATCACGATCGACCAGCATTCGGCTGAGCACTATCAGCTGATTTCCGACCTGCTGCAGGACAAGATCAAAAGCTACCAGATCGAACGGCAGCTGATCCGCAAGGACGGATCGCTGATCTGGGCGATGCTGTCGGTCTCCCTCGTCCGCGACGAGCGCGGCGTACCGCAATATTTCATCGGCCAGGCCCAGGACATTTCGAGCCGCAGGGCGGTCGAGACCGAGCTGTCGCTTGTGTCGGAGCGGATGAAGCTCGCCACCTCGGCCGGCCAGATCGGCATCTGGGAGATGGACCTGGAGCGGGAGATCGGTATCTGGGACGCCCGGATGTACCAGCTCTACGGGATGGATCCGGCCGAAGGTTCGGAACAGATCATGCAGTATCCGCCGATGCATCCGGACGACCGCGACCGGATCGACCGTGAGCTCAGGATGGCGCGCCATGGCGAGGCGCCGTTCGATACCGAATTCCGCGTCGTCTGGCGGGACGGGCAGGTGCGCAACATCCGCACCCTCGCCACTGTCGTCCGGGACGAGGACGGCAAGGCGCTCCGGCTCGTCGGCACGAACTGGGACATCACCGAGATCCGCTCGCTCTCGGACCAGCTGAGCCGGGAAAAGGACCTGCTGCTGGAGGCCAAGCAGATCGCCGAAACCGCCAACAACGCCAAGACCGAATTCCTGACGACGATGAGCCATGAGCTCAGGACGCCGATGAACGGCATCCTCGGCTTCGCCCAGCTGCTCGAGGCGCCGGTGTTCGGCGCGCTGACCGTCAAGCAGGGCGAGTTCGTCCAGGCCATCCTGCGCAGCGGCCGCCACCTGCTCGACCTGATCAACGATATACTGGAGCTGTCCAAGATCGAGGCCGGCAAGCTCACCGTCTCGGTCGAGCGGGTCGAGCTGCCGCCGGTGATGATATCCGTCGTTTCGGCGCTGGCGAACATGGCGCAGGCGAGCCGCGTCACCCTCAGCGAAGGCAAGTTCGACGAGGGCCTGCCGGCGGTGCTGACCGACCGGGTCAGGCTGATCCAGTGCCTGATCAATCTCGGCTCCAACGCCATCAAGTACAATCGGCCGGGCGGCCAGGTCGATTTCAGCTATGAGCGGCTGGACGAGACCCGGCTGCGCATCCGCGTGACCGACACCGGCATCGGCATCCCCGTGACGCGGCAGCATGAGCTGTTCCAGCCGTTCAACCGGCTGGGCGCCGCCGAACTGGCGATCGAGGGCACCGGCGTCGGGCTGGCGCTGACCCGGCGGCTGGTCGAGGCGATGGGCGGCAGCGTCGGCTTCACCAGCGTCCAGAATGTGGGAAGCTGCTTCTGGATCGACCTGCCGGTCCATGCCCGCGGCAGGCACCAGCCCGGCCTGGAAGATGCCGGCCAGGCCGGGTGGACGCCCAGGCTCGGCGGCTTCACCCTGCTCTATGCCGAGGACAATCCGTCCAACATGGATCTGATGCGCAGCATCATGGAGACGCTGGACGGCGTGCACCTGGTCGAGGCGATCAGCGGCGGCCAGGCGATCGCGCTGGCCAAGGAGCACCGGCCCGACGTCGTCATCCTCGACCTCAACCTGCCCGATATCAGCGGCTATGACGTGCTGCAGGTCCTGAGAAGCCGGCCGGATTTCGGCGCCACCCAGTTCATCGCGCTCAGCGCCAGCGTCATGCCGTCGGATCTCAAGCGCGGGCTGCAGGCGGGCTTCTCCCGCTATCTGATGAAGCCGCTCGATATCAGCCTTCTGATGATCTCCATCGAGGAAGCCCTGGCGGCCTCACGCGCCGCGCCTCGGCAATAGCCGCCTTCCCTGGCCTGCGGCGGAAACATTTCCCCTCCGCGCAAAGTTACTCGGCTATGGGAAACATCTCCGAACGCCGCAAATTGAAAACCCCGACCGAATTCCGCGTGAAGGCGAGATCGTTGCGCACGGTGGCGGCCGAGTTGAGCCACGGCCCGGCGCGGGACAACATCCTGGCGATGGCCGCTGCCTGGGAAGCCAAGGCCGCGGCCGCCGAAGCGGACGAGGCGCCCGGCCGGCCCCTCTAGCGATCTTCGATCGCAGGCTTACGTAGGGCCGAAGACCTCTTCGATCCGATCGCGCTTCGTGTACATGTCCCAATAGAGATCGGCGATGGTCAGCGGATCCGCCGCGGTGCCGTCCGCGATGAATGCGTTGATGGAAACGGTGCCGACATACACGTTCGATCCGGCCAGCTCCTCATGCAGACAATAGGCGTAGCTTCGCAGCGCCGCGTTCGACAGGCAGAGCGAGGTGATCACGGGTATCGGCGCGATGGCGGAATAGCCTGTGGTGAAGAAGAGTGCGCCGTCTTTGCGATCCTGCATGCCCGGAATCACCTGGCGCGCCGACGTGATCGCGCCCGATACCAGCAGCTCGAAATCATGCGTCGCACTCGCCACGGTCGTAGCCAGCGCGTTGGTCGACTGATAGCTGCCCTTGTTCCAGTTCGTCGGGCTGAATTCGAGAATATCGATCGCACCGAACCGCCCGCGGATGGCCGCGAACGCGGCTTCGAGCTGGGCCGGATCGGCGATATCGGCGGCAAATCCTTCCGCCTCGATCCCAAGCGCGCCCAGCTGGGCGGCAAAATCGCGCAACGCCTGTTCGCGGCGGGCAATCATCGCGACCCTGAAGCCTTCCCTGCCAAATCTCTTGGCGATCCCAAGCCCCAGCAGCTCACCCATTCCCACGATCGCGATGGTCTTCATATCCGGCTCCTCGTCCCGTTGCCGTCCCACTACAGCATACTCTGTTAGCTGATGGTCGTTTCGTCGAAGAAAATCCGCACGCGGATGATCCCGCCTGCGTCGCCATCGAGCGCGTTGGCGATTTACTTCCAGCGATTTCAGTCAGGTAGCAATGCGGAGTAGGCAACGGCAGGCCGTTACGGAGATGGCGGCGGCCGTTTACGCCGGAAAGCTGATATTCCCGGCGCTCAACCCCAAGAGGTCGAAGCGAACGAGGAGCGCCTGCCGCTACCCGGATCCGCGAACAGGCGGGCTAATGCCATGATCGTAAAGCCGCTCAGCAGCACCCCGCCGACGATCCACATGATGGCCCCGCCCAGTTGCTGATCCGCAGCCGGCGACAGGCCCCAAGGCCAGGTGGTCGCGGCATAAACGGAAAACCATGGTCGCGGCGACAATGTCAGCAGCGCGCCGAGCGCGGACATCTGGACACCCGTGAACAGGCTTGCCGCGATGCCGCGTTCGCTGAGAATGACCCGCCACAAAGACAGGGAAACCCCGAACAGGGTGATGTGCATCGCCCAGTAGATCACATTGTTTTGGAGCGTCGCGTCGTAAAACCGGGGCAGATGCCAACACCATAGCACCACCCCGAACCCGATCGGCGCCACGCGGCTTTCCCACCGTCCGACGCGGCCCCGCGGCAGACCGATCACGAGCAGCGGCGCCGCCACCAGCAACATCAGGACATGCTGAACCGAGCGCGCCGCGAAGAGTGCGACGCTGAGATTGCAGAGCGGCGTGACGAACGCCGCGGCCAAAACACCCAAACCAGCGCATCCGATCAGGAACTGCCGCCCATCCGTGGCAATTTTCCCTGACCGGCAGCGAAGACCATAAAGGCAGAAGGAAGCAGCGAGGACGCACATCAAGAGTGGGTCAAGATTCCAGTGAACCCCGCCGGGTATCGGTGGAGCACCGCAATAGGGCTGGAAACCTGGATCGGGCACCGAACGCACTCCGGCTAACTCATCTCCACGGGACGGGATTATTGCCACCTGCCCCGTATTCGAGGGAACACCATTCGGCTGAGGCAGTTCCTCCCATAGGGAATCATCGCTCGCCCAACCGGGGCCCTGTACGAAATACCTAAGAGGATAGTCGATGAGGCGCACAGAACGCCTTTTCGGGAAGAATTGTCCCGCAGTACTGGCCATCCTCTGGGGTGTTACACAATCACATTATGTTCTCGCCGATCTTCCGGCCTCCTATCTTCATGGCAACGGCAGCAAGGCATATCCCGTCGTTTCATTGACTTGGGGGTTGTTGGCGATTTCGATCGCCGTGACGGTGATCGTCTGCGCTCTGCTCGTCCTCGGAATCGTCGCACGCCGGGCACGCACGGACGAGATTGCATCGACTCCGGTGGGTCGCAGCGGCGGCGGAATGCCATGGCTCGTTTGGGGCACCGGAATCTCGACAGTGGCCCTGTTCGGATCGCTGGTCTGGACGGTCGCGGTGTTGGCGGACATTAACGGCCCCCCGAGCAAGCCTACCGTCACGATAGAGGTCACCGGTCAACAATGGTGGTGGAAGGCGCGCTATCTCAGCGACGATGCCTCGCGGACCATTACCACGGCCAACGAGATCCATATCCCGGTCGGGCAGCCAATTCGGATCAAGCTGATCGGCGCCGACGTCATCCATTCCTTCTGGGTGCCGGCACTGACTGGCAAGACCGACACCATTCCCGGCCAGACCAACACGATGTGGCTGGAGGCCGACAAGCCCGGCATCTATCGCGGCCCTTGCACCGAATATTGCGGCGCGCAGCACGCCCATATGACGGCCTTCGTCGTCGCCGATCCGCCTGATGCGTTCAAAAATTGGTGGGATGCGCAGATTACTTCGGCTTCGGCGCCCACGAGCGACGATGGCATGCGCGGCCAGGGCGCGTTCGTCTTCCATTGCGGTGCCTGCCACACAGTCCGCGGAACCGAGGCCGGCGGCACGACCGGTCCGGAACTGACGCATTTAATGACGCGGCAGACGATCGCAGCCGGCACGCTGGACAATACCCCGTCCAATCTCGCCGGCTGGATCTCCAATCCCCAGGCGCTCAAGCCGGGCACGACAATGCCGGCGCCCGGCCTGTCCGGCCGGGAGGTGACCGACATCACCGCCTATCTCGAAACGCTGCGATAGGAGACGGCCGTGACGTTAGTCGACATCGAACGGCGTCCGGAGATCGCCAGGGTCAGCGAGACGGACCGGGCGAAGCTGAAGACCATCTGGGAGACACGGCCGGGCCTGGCCGGCTTCCTGTCGAGCGTCGATCATAAGGATGTCGGCATCCGCTACATCGTCACCGCCTTCGTCTTCCTGATCCTGGGCGGGGTCGAAGCGCTGATCATGCGGGTCCAGCTTGCCAAGCCCGAGCAGAGCCTGCTGACGCCGGAGCAATACAACCAGCTGTTCTCGATGCACGGGATGACGATGATCTTCCTGTACGCGCTGCCGGTCCTGTCCGGGTTCAGCAACTATCTCTGGCCACTGCTGCTCGGCGCGCGCGACATGGCCTTCCCGCGCCTCAACGCCTTTTCCTACTGGATTTACGTTTTCGCCGGCATCTTCATGTATGCCGGCTTTGCCATCGGCGCCGGGCCGAACGACGGCTGGTTCAATTACGTCCCATACGCGTCGCGCCAATACAATCCCGGCATGAACATGGATTTCTATGCGCTGGGGATGATCTTCCTGGGCATTTCGACATCCGTGGGCGCGGCGAACTTCATCGTCACGCTGGTGCGGACACGGGCGCCGGGCATGTCGCTCAACCGGTTGCCGATCCTGATCTGGGGCACGCTGACCGCCTCCGCGGCCAATATCCTGGTCGTGCCCGCCGTCTCGCTCGCCTTCTTCCTGCTGTGGATGGACCGCCAGTTCGGCACGCACTTCTTCGATGTCTCCCAAGGGGGCCAGCCCCTGCTGTGGCAGCACCTGTTCTGGATCTTCGGGCACCCCTGGGTCTACGCCGTCGTGCTGCCGGCGATGGGCATGGTGTCGGACGGGCTGCCTGCCTTCTGCCGCCGGCCGCTGGTCGGCTACACCCCCGTCGCGCTGTCGACCGTCGCGACGATGGTGCTGGGCTTCGGCGTGTGGGTCCACCACATGTTCGCCACCGGGATGCCCAACCTGGCGCTGTCCTTCTTCAGCGGCGCCTCGATTGTCATCGCCGTTCCCAGCGCCGTCGCGGTCTTTGCCTGGCTGGCGACGATCTGGAACGGACGGCCGGTGATCACGACCGCCTTCCTGTTCTTCGCCAGCATGATCGCCCTGTTCGTGATCGGCGGCGTGTCCGGCTTCATGACCGGCTCGCTGCCGGTCGACTGGCAGCTGACCGACACCTATTTCGTCGTCGCCCATCTGCATTATGTGCTGATCGGCATCAATGTCTTCCCGGTGGTCGGCGCGCTCTATTTCTGGTTCCCCAAATTCACCGGCCGGATGCTCGACGAACGGCTTGGGCGGTGGAATTTCTGGACGATGTTCCTGGGGTTCAATATCGGCTTTCTGCCGATGCACCTGACCGGCCTGTGGGGCATGCCGCGCCGAGTCTATACCTATCCGGAAGGCATGGGCTGGGACTGGCTGAACATGATCAGCTCGGTCGGCTCGTTCCTGTTTGCTTTCGGCGTGCTGCTCCTGCTCATCAACCTTGCGGTGAGCTTGCGCCGCGGCAAGGTCGCGGGGCCAAACCCCTGGGATGCGCCGACCCTGGAATGGGCGGTGCCCTCGCCGCCCCCGCCGTACAATTTCGACGTCATCCCGCATGTCGCCAGCCGCCATCCCTTATGGGAAGACAGGCTGCAGGAGAGCGAGGCGCGCACCTCGCTGACCGAAGGCTATCTGCTGGATCACGGCCGCGAAACCATCGGCACCACACCGCTGGACGGCGACATCGACCTGATCCTGAAGATGCCGGAAGACTCCTACGCCCCCTTCATGCTGAGCGTCGCTATATCGGCCTTCTTCCTCGCCCTGCTGCTGCATTGGTGGTGGTTGGCCGCCGCTGCCGGTGTCGCCACCATCGGTGCGATCGCGATCTGGCTCTGGCCCGAGCACGATCTCGGCCAAACCGCGGATGCCGGCCATGACTGACCAGGCCGTCGCTGATATTGGGCTCGAACAACCGCGCGTCCCGGTTGGCAGCATCCGGCGGCGCGGCACCGGCTGGTGGGGCGTGCTGACGCTGATCCTGACCGAGGCGTCGCTCTTCGTCTATCTGCTGTTCAGCTATTACTACTTCGCCTTCCAGAGCAGCGGCGGTTTCCTGCCCGATAAGCCACCGTCATTGGAATTGTCGGTTCCCAATACGGTCATCCTGCTGCTCTCAAGCGTCGCCGTCTGGTGGGGCGATGCCGGCGTCCGGCGTGGTCGGCAGAGGCAGCTCGTCATCGGGCTGGCAATCGCGCTGCTGCTCGGCATCGCCTTTGTGACCATCCAGCTATTCGAGTGGCGGGAGCAGACCTTCACGCTGCGGTCGAGCCAGTACGGGTCGCTGTTCTACACCATCACCGGCTTCCACATGGCGCACGTCATCGTTGGGCTGCTGGTGTTGGCCGTGCTGCTGGTCTGGTCGGCGCTCGGCTATTTTTCCGGGCGCCGCAGCGCGCCGATCCTGATCGGCGGCGCCTATTGGCATTTTGTCGACGTCGTCTGGCTGGCGGTGTTCTTCACCTTCTACATCACACCCTATCTGCGCGGCTGACGGACATGGCGACACAATCCCACCCGGCACCGCACCGTCACCGCGTCTCGTCATCGGAGATGCTGTTCGCGGTCTGGGGCGCGGGCACAGCCTGGATCGTCCAGCTGATCGTCGACTATGCGCTGGCGGCCCATCGCTGCTATCCGGCGGACATGCCGGTCATTTCGACCGGCGTCCCCGGCGGATGGAGCTATCCGGTTCTGCTGGCGCTGAATCTGTTCGCCATACTCACCGCGGTCGCGGCGACGTTCGTTGCATACCGGATCTGGCATCGGACCAAGGACGAGCATGGCGGTTCAACCCATCATCTGCTGACCGCCGGCGAAGGCCGGACCCGTTTCCTGGCAATGTGCGGGCAGCTGGCAGGGCTGGGCTTCCTGGTTGCGATCCTGTTCGACACGGTCGCGATCTACATGATGCCGCGATGCTTCGGCTGACGGCCTTGGCGCTCGGCATCGCGGCCATGCTCTGCGGCTGCGACCGGATCAGCCCGGAGGCCAGGCATGGGATCGTGCTGATCGAGGACCATGGCTGCGGCGCCTGCCATACGATCCCCGGCGTGCCCGATGCGACCGGCAAGGTCGGCCCGCCGCTGAGCCAGATCGGCAGCCAGGCCATCATCGGCGGCATGCTGCCCAACACGGAAGACAATCTCATCAAATGGATCAGGACGCCGCAGAGCGTCGTACCCGGCAACGCCATGCCCAATACGGAGTTGAGCGATCATGACGCGCGCGACATTGCTGCCTATCTCCAGACGCTGCGCTGACATGATGCGTCCGGCCATCCTGACCGGCATCCTGACGCTCGCACTGTGCGGGATCGCGCATGCGCAGGAAATCGCCAAGCCAACTCCCCCGGCCTCGGCCGCGCCGAAGGATGACGGCCAGTGGGTCATGGCGGAGCAGAACTATGCGGCCACCCGCTTCTCAGGGCTCGATCAGATCAACGGAACGAACGTGAAAGGTCTGCAGGTCGCCTTCACCTTTTCGACCGGAACCACCCATGGCGAAGAAGCGGCGCCGCTGGTGGTGGACAACACGATGTATATCGTGACCCCCTATCCCAATAATCTCTACGCGCTGGACCTGACCAAACCCGGTGCGCCGATGAAGTGGGAATACCAGCCCAAGCCGCTGCCGGCGAGCCAGGGCGTCGCCTGCTGCGACGTCGTCAATCGCGGCGCGGCCTACTACGACGGCAAGATATTCTACAACACGCTCGACGGCATGACCGTCGCGGTCGACGCCAAGGACGGGCATCAGGTCTGGCGCAAGCAGCTCGCCGACATCAACAAGGGCGAGTCCATCACGATGGCGCCGCTGGTGGTGAAGGGCAAAGTGCTGGTCGGCGATAGCGGGGGCGAGTTCGGCGTGCGCGGCTGGGTGCAGGCACTGGACGCGGGCACCGGCGACGTGGTGTGGAAGGCTTATTCGACCGGCCCCGACAAGGACGTGCTGATCGGGCCCGACTTCCACCCATTCTACGACACCGAGAAGGGCCAGGATCTGGGGGTCAAGACCTGGCCGCCCGATGCTTGGAAGATCGGCGGCGGCACGATGTGGGGCTGGATCGCCTATGACCCCGATCTCAACCTGATCTATTACGGCACGGCCAATCCGGGTCCTTGGAACCAGGAGCAGCGGCCCGGCGACAATAAATGGACGGCCGGTGTCTTTGCGCGCGATCCGGATACCGGGGCGGCGAAATGGTTCTACCAGACCAACCCGCATGACGAGCATGATTACGACGGCATCAACGAGATCATCCTGCTCGACATGCCGGTGAACGGGCAGACGCGGAAGGTGCTGCTCCACCCCGACCGCAACGGCTTTCTCTACGTGCTGGACAGGCAGACCGGCGAGGCGCTGAACGCCGAGCCTTATTCGACGGTCAATTCGATCCTGAAGGTCGATCTCAAGACCGGCCGCCCGGTGATGAATCCTGAGAAGGAAACAAAAGTCGGCTCGACCGTGCGGGATATCTGCCCGACCGCCTCAGGCGGCAAGGACTGGAACCCCTCGGCTTATTCGCCACGAACCGGCCTGCTCTACATCCCGCACGAGAATATCTGCATGGACTGGGAAAGCGTGCAGACCAATTATATCGCCGGCACGCCCTATGTCGGCGCTGTGGTGAAGATGAAACCTGGCCCCGGCGGAAATCGCGGAGAGATGACCGCCTGGGATCCTGTGCAGGCCAAGCCGGCCTGGCAGATCAAGGAAGATCTGCCGCTGTGGAGCGGCGCGTTGGTGACGGCAGGCGACCTCGTCTTTTACGGCACGATGGACGGCTGGTTCAAAGCGGTCGACGCCAAAACCGGGGCGCTCGAATGGCAGTTCAAGACCGGATCCGGAATCATCGGCCAGCCGATTGCCTATAAAGGCCCGGACGGCAAGGAATACATCGCCATACTGTCCGGCGTCGGCGGCTGGTCCGGCGCGATCGTTCCTGGAAATCTCGATCCGCGCGACCCCTCGGGCGCGCTCGGCTTCGTCGGCGTGATGCCGGATCTGAAGGCAAAAACGACCGCGGGAGGAATGCTCTATGTATTCGCGCTTCCTTCGTAACAGCGGCCTCGCCGCCGCATTGATCGTGAGCCTGGCCGGATCGGCCTGGGCGCAGGGCGCGCCTGGATCGACCGCCGTCACGACGTTGTTTCCGGGTGGCGGCTCGGCGCCCCCGCCCGATCCGCGCGGCGCGCAGTACGATCGCAACCCGCAGGCGATCGCCGAGGGTAGCCGGCTGTTCGACTGGTACAATTGCTCAGGCTGCCATTTCCATGGCGCCGGCGGCATCGGGCCGGCGCTGATGGACGATGTGTGGATCTATGGCGGCTCGATCGACCAGATCTATGCGTCGATCTATCAGGGCCGGCCGAACGGCATGCCATCCTGGGCGCACAAGATTCCGGACGACAAGATCTGGGAGATCGCCGCCTATGTCCGCTCGCTTTCGACCGCGACGGCGGCAAACGGTCCCGACCAGCCGACCCCGAGCCCACCCTCGCCTCCCGCCGCGGAGCCGCAGCAACCGACGCCCCAAACCACCGGGCCGGATGCGAAGAAATAATGCGGACGTCGATTGCAATCGTTCTGCTTCTGCTTGCCGCTCAGCCCGCAACCGCCCGCGACCTCAAGGTCTGCGCCGACCCGAACAACATGCCGTTCTCGAACAAGGCAGGCGAAGGATTCGAAAACAGGATCGCCGAACTGGTCGCGCGCGATCTTGGCGCGACCGTCAGGTATACGTGGTGGGCGCAGCGTCGCGGCTTCGTCCGCAACACGCTGAAGACGGGCGATTGCGACGTCTGGCCGGGCGTCGCCGCGGGCATGGACATGCTGACGACAACCCACCCCTACTACACCTCCAGCTATGTGTTCGTCTCGCGTGCGGGTGACCGGCTGGATATCACCTCGTTCGACGATCCCAGGCTGAAAACGCTGACGGTCGGGGTCCAAATGGTCGGCAACGATGCCATGAACACACCACCGGCTCATGCGCTGGCCCGGCGGGGCATTACCGGGAACGTGCGCGGTTACATGCTGTACGGCGACTACCGCCAACCCAATCCGCCGGCCGCGATCATCGATGCCGTCGCGCGCCATGACATCGATGTCGGGGTGGCGTGGGGGCCGATGGCCGGCTATTTCGCCGGGCTCGAGAAAACGCCGCTCTCCGTTTCCACCCTGTCGGCGCCGTTCGACGGCCCTGGCTGGCCGATGCGCTTCGGCATCGCGATGGGCGTACGCAAAGGCGACACGGCGCTGGCGGATGAAATCAACACCGTCCTCGATCGCGAGACGGCTGCGATCCGGCAGATCCTCAGCAGCTACCGGGTGCCGCTCGCCAACGCTGAGTAGCTCTATTTGAGCGACGTCAGATAGGCGGCCATATCGCCGGCATCCTGCGCGCTGACGCCCATATCCGGCATCGCCGTTCCCGGACTTATCGTTTGGGGATGGCGAATCCACGCGACCATGTCTTCCGGCGTGTTGGCCAGCAACCCCGCGATCACGCTGCGCTGGCTCATTCCGGCCAGGGTGGGTCCGACATGGCCTGGCGGCGCGACGATCCCTGGAATGGTGTGGCAGGCCGCGCAGGCATATTGCCCAAGGGCAACCTTGCCGCGATCGATATCGCCTGTCATGGCGGGACCCGGGGCGGTTTCTTTGCCGTCGCTCGCCGAAGCGCTCGCGGCCGCGGCCTGCGTCTTATAGTCGGCAAGCGACAATGTCGGCAGAGTCTCGACAAACGCGACCACGTCCCACACCTCGTCATCCGTCATCCGATAGTGCCAAGGCGGCATCGCCGTCATCTTGATGCCGTTCCGGACGGCCCAATAGATTTCATTCGCCGGCCATTCCTTGGCGACCTGAATCAACGGCGGCGCACCAGGCATAAATCCCATTGCAAAGGACGCGGGCGCCTCGCCTGGTCCGCCATGGCACTGGACGCAATCCTGCCGGTACAAGCTTAGGCCACGTTTTAGACGGCCTGGATCGTTAAGCGGTGGAATGGCGACCGCTTGCGCGCGCCGTTCGATCGAGTTCAGGGCGACGCTGTGCAGCAGCCAGTTCATGATCCGGCCGTGCTGGTCGAGCGCGGCGACATTGTAGATCCCTGCGTAGATGAAAAGGAGCCCGCCCAGCAGGGCCAGGATCGCCGAAACGCCGAGCGTCAGGACAACCGTCCGCCATCGGTGCATATCGCAAACCTCGAAAGCCGATACTCAGAAGAAAACCTCGTTTCCAGGTATCGCTCAACTTGCCGCCCCGGTTCCTGAACATGTTGGAACCTGAAGGAAATGAGGCCGTTCCAACAGTATCCCAAGGAGATACTCGAGCATGCCGGACGCAGCCTTTCCGATCGATCACGCCACTCTGCAGAAAGCCCTTCGCGCAGCGATTGCCCCCACCGGCGGTCCCACCAACGGCGGCCTCGACAATCACATGTGGGCAGCCGTCATCGACCGGATGGGCGTCGTAAAAGCCGTCTGCTATTCCGGCAGCGAACTCGGCGACCAGTGGCCGGGCAGCCGCGCCATCGCGATCGAGAAAGCGAACACCGCGAATGCGCTCAGCCTGCCGAAATACGCCTTCTCGACCGCCAATCTCTATGCCGGCGCCCAGCCGGGCGGCTTCTTGTTCGGCCTTATCGAAACAAATCCGGTCGATACGGCGACGATGTACGCGGGCGAGGCCATCGACTATGGAACGCCGAACGACCCGATGGTCGGCAAGACGGCAAGTGGCGTCGTTGTGTTCGGTGGAGGGCTTGCGCTCTACGACAACGATACGATCATCGGCGCGCTGGGGGTTTCCGGCGATACATCCTGCGCCGATCACAACATCGCATGGCGCATTCGAAAGGCGCTGATGCTCGACAATGTCCCGGCCGGCATCACCGAAGAAGATGACGACGCCATCATCTACGACATCGGAATGATGGGGAAAAGCAGTTCCGGATACGGTCATCCGACAACCGGTCTGGACGAAGAGAAGATCGCCAAAGACATCGGTGCGACGGCGGGCGCTAAGTAGGAAGCCACCACCTTGCCTGGGAAAGCGAAAGCTTAACGCTCCAAATCGGCGGCACCGGCCAATCTTGTTCGGTGACTTGCTCTCGAAGACGGGTGTGCGCGCGCATTTCAGCGAATTTTTTCGTGCGTGAGCGGGATTGGGCGGGTTTCTCGGAACGCTTGCCCGGCAGTTCCCCAAGGGGCAACACATTGCACGGCTTTGCAGAATGCGGCGCCTCCAGTAGCGTGGGCCTCGAGATCGCATCACTGATCGCTGACCATGTCTTGGCTCCAAGGCGGGGGACGCGGTGTTGTAGCGAGGTGATCTGCCGGCTTCCCGCGTGATAAAGCCTCCACGGCTTGCGCCCAGGAGCACAGGGAGGACAAAATTGAGGAAACCTTCTGCGGTGGAAGAAGGCCAAGGGACGGCGCCATTCACGCGCCTCAGCATCAGTCTACCGCCCGAACTCGTTGTCCAGCTGGAAGCGATGATGGCCGAGCGCGGGCTGCCCAGCCGATCCCAAGTGATTACCGAACTGATACGCCATGAGCTTGCGGACTTTGTCGCTCGTCAAGAGAATGCGGTTATCGCGGGCACCATCACACTGATCTACCGCACCGAGAGCGGGCGGGTGCGCCACGCGTTGGCACGAACCCAATCCGCTTACCTGAAGGAGGTGATTTCCTCCCAGCACGTCTTTCTCGAAGACGATCAGTCGCTTGAGGTTCTTCTCGTCCAGGGACCAGCAGCCCGCTTACGCCAACTTTGCGACGATCTACGTCGGATTCGCAGCGTGCAGCAGATCAAGCTCGTCACCACCACGGCTCTGCTTCCACCGTTGCATGCCCACGGCAACGGCTTGTCGTCCGAATCCGACTAACGGTTTCCTTTATTAATTAGCTGCCGCGCGGCAGTCCTTGGGAACGTCGGTAAGCGCGATACGCGTCACAGTCCCGAGGCGAAGATTCGTCAACCAGATAGATCCGAGACCGACGCCTACGGCATCGCCACCGGCCCCCTTCCATTGGCACAGCACTTGGGTGCGGGCGGCATCGACGACGGTTAGCGGCGTTTTCATCATTGTGACCCAGACCTCGCCATCGGCGTAGGCGATGTCTCCTCCGCTGCCGGGAACGTGCAGCGGCACGGTAACAGCTGGCTGCTGCCCTCCAACATCGATGCGGCTGAGAGAGCCTTTCGCCTGGTTCAGCGTCCAGACCCCGCCTCCACCCGCGGTCAGAAAGCGCGGATGGCGTCCGACGGGGACGTGCCCCACAATCTTGTTCGTGGTTGCGTCGACGATCGTCACTTCCGCGCCGCTCGCGCGCGTCACCCAAATGCGTCCCTCGCTGAAGACGGGGTTAAAGGAGCCGGGCGGCACGTGCACGGTGTCGATTATGGAGCCGTTGGCAGGATCGATTCGGGCCATCGAGCCTTTCTTGTCGACGATCAGCCAGACGCTGCCTGCGCCGACCGCAATTCCGCCCTCTCCCACCGCGGGACCTACGTTGAAGAGCCCGGTCACTTCCCGTTTCTTGAGATCTACCCGCGCTAGCTTGGGCGTCTTGCCACAGAGCGGCACCCATAGGTTTTCGGCATCCGCTGCGAGGCCGCCGCACGGATCACCCGGCAGCTCT
>DATBAZ010000425.1:0-6162 GCA_036271255.1 Alphaproteobacteria bacterium | reverse complement strand
CGGGATGGTCTTCTGGTAATAGAAGCGGTTCAGCACCCAGGCCTGCATCTGGCCCTTGGTCAGCGCGCCCTCATGCAGCTTCCGATGGAACGGATGCTTGTCGTGATAGCGCTCGACGCCGATCTGGCGCAGGCGGGCTTCGAATTCAGAGGACGACCAGGCGTCGCTCATACCGTCATCTCCATGCCGTCATAGGCAACTTCCCACCCGGCTTGGGCCGCCTCGGCGCATTCCGGCGAGCCGTCGATCAGCAGCGGGTTGGAATTATTGAGGTGGATCAGCACCTTGCGCCGCACGCCGAGCCCCTCGAAGGCAGCCATCACGCCATCCGGCCCCGAAACGCTCATATGGCCCATCCGCTGCCCGGTTTTAACCCCGACCCCCGCCACGATCATCTCGTCATCGCGCCACAAGGTGCCGTCGAAGAAGACCAGCGCCGCGCCCTTCACCCGCTCCTTGAGCTCGGGCGGCATCGAGGCGCAGCCGGGGATATAGAAGACCGGATCGGAGCCGTCGTCACCGGTCAGCTTGAGCCCGATCGTGTCGCCCGCCTGGGAGCCGAAGCCCGGCGCGTTCAGGTCTTCCAGCCACAGCGCGATCTTGCCCGGTACGACGAAGGAGGTGACGGTCAGCCCAAGCGGCGCGCCGTCCTTGCCGGTCAGGCTGAGTGGGGTGTCGAGCGGCAATGGCCGGCGGTCGACATAGGCCGGGTTCATCACGTTGAAGATGCTGTTCTGCGCCAGCACGCCCAGCACGCGCTCATGGCCGTAGAGGGCGAAGGGCTGGCTTTCGCGCAGGTTCAACAGGCCGGTGACATGGTCGACATCGGCGTTGGTCACGACAACCGCGGCAATCGGGCTGGCCCGCAACGGGTCGCCGGCGGCCGGATGCAAAGCCTTGTTGTCGTTGATCTGCTGGCGGAGATCGGGGGAAGCGTTGAGGATGACCCAGCGTTTGCCGTCGGCGCTGACGGCGATGGAAGATTGGGTCCGGGGTCTTACCGCGGGGTCGTCGGCGCGGGCGCGCCGGTTGGCGTCGTCATTGCAATTCCACTGGGGAAAGCCGCCACCGGCAGCCGCCCCAAGCACCAGCACATGCAGCACGCTTCACCAACATATGACGGAAACGCCGAAACCCGCAGCCGGCTGTGCCGGTCTGCGGTGTTCAGTCAAACTTGAAACTTAGATGTCTGCGCAGGCGTAGCAGTTGATTTCCATGCCGACGCTGATCTCGACGACGCGAGGAGTGGTCCAGCTCATGCGATTCCCCTTTGAATTGGTGTTGACCCGTTCTGCCCCGAAAGGCGCACGCTGTCAATTTGGCAATATGGCAGCGTTCACTAGTATTTACTAGGTGCCACAGAATGTCCTGTGCACCACCTCCTCCGGCTGAGGCGGTTTCATATAGTCGGCATATTCCGGCTGGTCGTCGTAAGGCTTTGACAGGACTGCGTTCAGCGCCTCGAACCGCGTCAAGTCGCCGCCCTGGGCGGCCTCGATCGCCTGCTGGATGCGGTGGTTGCGCGGGATGAAGGCCGGATTGACCGATTTCATCGCCGCGGAGCGCTCGGCCGGGCTGACGGTCTCGGTCGCCAGGCGCTGACGCCATTTCAGCACCCATTCGGTGAAGGCGGCCGGCTGCTTGAACAGTTCGCCGACCTTGGCGTCGGCATCGGCCCCTCCGGCGGCGGCATCGCTCAGGCGGCGGAAGGTCAGGGTCATGTCGGCCTCGTTCTCGGCCATGCGGTCGAGCAGGTCCTGCAGCAGGTCGGCGTCGTCTTCCCGCACCGTGGTCAGGCCCAGCTTGCGGCGGAAGCCGGCGATATAGGCATCGCCGAAGCGCGCCGGGAATGTATCCAGCGCCTCCTGCGCCTGGGCCACGGCCGCGTCCCGGTCTTCACCCATCAGCGGCAGCAGCGCGCCGGCCAGCCGCGACAGGTTCCAATGGGCGATGCGCGGCTGATTGGCATAGGCATAGCGGCCCTGCGTGTCGATCGAGCTGTAGACCGTGCCCGGATGGTACGTGTCCATGAAGGCGCAGGGGCCGTAATCGATGGTCTCCCCGGCGATCGACATATTGTCGGTGTTCATCACGCCGTGGATGAAGCCGATATGGAGCCAATGCGCCACCAGCGCCGCCACCCGGCCGATCACGGCGTCGAGCAGCGCGCGATAGGGCTCGGCGGCGCCCGCGATTTCGGGATAATGCCGGGCGATCACATAGTCGGCCAGCGACCGCACGCCCTCCGCGTCGCCCTGATTGGCGAAGAATTCGAAGGTGCCGATGCGGACATGGCTCTTCGCCACCCGGGTCAGCACGGCCCCCTGCTCAGGCATCTCACGCCAGACATGCTCGCCGGTGGTGACGGCGGCCAGCGCCCGCGTTGTCGGCACACCGAGCGCCGCCATCGCTTCGCTGACGCTATATTCGCGGATCACCGGCCCCAGCACCGCGCGGCCGTCGCCGCCGCGCGAGAACGGCGTGCGCCCCGCGCCCTTGAGCTGGATGTCGCGGCGGACGCCGTCGGCATCGATCACCTCGCCCAGCAGGATGGCGCGGCCGTCGCCCAGCTGCGGCACCCAATTGCCGAACTGATGACCGGCATAGGCCATCGCCAAGGGCGCGGCGCCCTCGGGCACCAGATTGCCGGCCAGCATGTTCACGCCGTCGGGCGATTCCAGCCAGTCCGGATCGAGGCCCAGATGGCGGGCCAGCGGTTCGTTGACCTTGATGAGCTTCGGTTCCTTGACCGGCGTCGGCGCTAGCCGGGCGAAGAACCGGTCGGGCAGCCGGGAATAGCTGTTGTCGAAGGGGAGTTGAGGCGTGCCGAGCGTGTCGGCCTGGGGAATATCGGGCATGACAGGAAAGATCGGCCATCGGTGCGCAGCTTTCAAGCGCCGGCCTGCCTGGCGCGTGCGAACCGGAATATGATTTCAAATGGCCGGTGGAGACCATCAACATGTTCAAATAATTCGTTTTTGTATAATCCCGTCTGATTTTATGGTATTTCTGAAAAGACCACTCACGCTTCGTTTTCCGCATCGATTAAATAGGCCGGCAGCCTCGTCGATAGGAGTTCAAGGTGGCAGGCGGTTTACGGCTCGCAGCTTTGATCGTCATGTGCGTGCTCCCATGGGGGCCCGCGCGCGGGCAGGACCATCCCCAACCCGCCGATACGATGGAGGCGCGCCTGCTCGGCTGCGCGCCGTGCCACGGCGATCACGGCCAGGGTACCAATAACGACTATTTCCCGCGCCTGGCCGGCAAGCCCTCCGGCTATCTGTTCAACCAGCTCGTCGCCTTCCGCGACGGCCGCCGCCGCTATCCGCCGATGAACTATCTGCTCGAGTTCATGCCGGACGCCTATCTCCATTCCATCGCCGACTATTTCGCCGGCCAGCGCCCGCCATTGCCGGACCAGGGCCCGTCGACCGCGAGCAAGGCAGTGCTGGCGGCGGGCCAGTCGCTGGTCACGCATGGCGATCCGAAGCGCGATATCCCGGCCTGCGCCAACTGCCACGGCCCGAACTTCACCGGCCAGGAGCCCGCGATCCCCGGCCTGCTGGGGCTGAAGCCCAACTACATCACCGCGCAGCTCGGCGCCTGGCGCTACGGCACGCGCACGGCGGCGGCGCCCGACTGCATGCAGATCGTCGCCGGCCACCTGACCGAGGCGGACCTGACGGCGGTCGCCGCCTATCTCTCCAGCCTGCCCGCCCCCGCCGATCCGGCCCCCGCACCGCACGGATCGCTCGCCATGCCGCTCGCCTGCGGCAGCGAGCCATGAGGAGGGATCGGATGATGCTGCGCTCCATCCTCGCACTGGCGGCCCTCTGGGCCATCCCTGCGCTCGCCGCGCCGCCTGCCGACCAGATCAAACAGGGAGAGTATCTGGTCCGCGCCGGCGATTGCGTCGCCTGCCATACCGATCCGGGGGGCAAGGAGATGGCGGGCGGCCGGGCGATGCCGACACCGTTCGGCACGCTCTATTCCACCAACATCACGCCGGACCCCGAGGCCGGCATCGGCAAATGGACGGCGGACGACTTCTACAACGTGCTGCATAACGGCCGCTCGCCCGACGGCGGGCTGCTCTATCCGGCGATGCCCTTCCCCGAATACACCAAGGTCACGCGGGCGGATTCGGACGCGATGTTCGCCTATCTGAAGTCGGTCCCGCCGGTGCGGCAGCCGAACAAGGAAAACCAGCTCAGCTTCCCCTACAACAACCGCCAGCTGGTGTTCGGCTGGCGCACGCTGTTCTTCAATGAAGGCGAGTACAAGCCGGATCCGAAGAAATCCACCGAGTGGAATCGCGGCGCCTATCTGGTCCAGGGTTTGGGCCATTGCACCATGTGCCATACCGCGATCAACGCGCTGGGCGGCAATTCGCAATCGAAGGAATTCCAGGGCGGGCTGATCCCGATGCAGAACTGGTACGCCCCGTCGCTGACCTCCAACAAGGAAGCCGGCCTGGGCGACTGGAGCATCGAGGACATCGCGGGCCTGCTGCGCGACGGCATTTCCAAGCGCGGCGTGGTCTACGGCCCGATGGCCGAGGTGACCTATGACAGCCTGCAATACATGACCGAGGCCGACGCCAGGGCGATGGCCGTCTATCTGAAGAGCCTGGGCGAAGGCAGCCCGCCGGACAAGGAGTCGAGCAGCGTCGCCCTCTCCGAGAGCAGCCTGCTGATGACCCTGGGCAAGTCGATCTATGACGGCCAATGCGCAAGCTGCCACGGCGCCAAGGGCCAGGGCGCCGTGCCCAACTATCCGCCGCTGGCCGGCAACCCCTCGATCCAGATGCAGTCGGCGGTCAATCCGATCCGCATGGTGCTGAACGGCGGCTATCCTCCCGGCACGCCACGCAACCCGATGCCCTATGGCATGCCGCCCTTCGCGCAGAACCTGTCGGACGACCAGGTCGCCGCCGTGGTCACCTATATCCGCTCGTCCTGGGGCAATCGCGGCGCGGCGGTGTCGGCCCGCGAGGCCAACGAACTGCGCACCGCGCCGCTGAATTGAGGGGCCATGATCAACTCAGAGCATGAAGGCCAGATGGACGACGCGGCGCTGGCGCCGATCCTCCGCAGCGGCGCGCGCGGGGCGCTGGCCCTGGCCGGGATCGCCACAGCCGTGGTCATCGCGGTCTGGCTCGCCTTCTATCTGTTCGTCTTCATGCCCAGGGCGACGCCATGAGCGAGGCCACCCATATCGGCCCCGATCCGTCAGAACGGGTGGAGCGGCGCTGGGCGACGGTCTCGATCATCATCGTCGCGCTGCTGGTCGTCATGGCCGCCTTCGCCGGCATCCACGAGGCGGTGATGCCGCAGACCCGGATCGAGACGGTCGACCCCCGGACTCTGCACATCGCCGGCGAATTCATCGAGAGCAACCTGGGCAGCGCGGTCGAGCCCGACGGATCGGTCACGGTGCGCGCGGTGGGGCAGCAATATTCCTTCACCCCGCAATGCATGGTGGTGCCGACCGACACGCAAATCACCTTCCGCGCCACCAGCGCCGACGTGGTCCACGGCTTCCTGATCGAGCATAGCAACATCAACCAGATGCTGGTGCCCGGCTACGTCTCGACCATCGTCACCCGCTTCAAGGCCCCGGCCGAGGTGTACATGCCGTGCCACGAATTCTGCGGCGTCGGGCACGAGGGCATGTGGGCCCGGATCAGGATCGTCGACAAGGCGGAATTCCAGAAGCTGGCGGCGGACCGGCGGAGGGTCGACTGTGTTGCACAATAGACGCCTGATCCTCGCCCATTTCTGGCTGGCCTTCGGCGGCTTCGGCCTCGCCCTCCTGCTGGGCGAATGGCAGATGTTCATCCGCAGCCCGCTCCATGCCTGGCTCGGCCAGCCCGAGCTCTATTACCGCTCTGTCACCGCCCACGGCACGACCATGGCCTATGTGATGCCAACCCTGGTGGCGATGGGCTTCGGCTATGCCATCACCGAGGCGGCGCTTAAGCGCCCGCTGATCGGCGCGCGCTGGGCCTGGGCCGGGTTCTTCCTGGTGCTGCTGGGCACGATCACGGCGCTGGTGCCGGTGTCGATGGGCTGGGCCTCGGTGCTCTACACCTTCTACCCGCCCATGGTCGGCAACCCGGGCTATTATATCGGCCTGGTGCTGGTCGTCGTCGGCTCGTGG